>CAZMOL010000007.1:7467-34144 GCA_964568045.1 uncultured Thermotogae bacterium | reverse complement strand
CTCGTCACCCGCGTGACAAACGATGTGGCCGCAATCAACGAGATGGTCACCTCGATGCTGGTGAATCTGTTCCGCGACGCGTTCCTCCTCATCGGAGTGACGGCGATCATGTTCCAGCTGGAGTGGCGGCTGGCACTGGCTGTGCTTGCTCTGTTTCCGTTCATCGTCGTGGCCGCTTTCCGGTTCCGCAATCGCGTCCGTGCTGCGTACCGCGAGGTGCGCCGCCGCATCGCCCAGCTCAATGCTTATCTCCAGGAGAGCATCTCCGGGATGCGGATCATTCAGATCTTCGTGCAGGAGAAAAAGGCGAACGAGCGATTCGGCGGGATCAATACCAAGAAGTACAACGCCGATGTGCGGCAGCTTCTGACCTTCGCCGTCTTTCGCCCTCTGATGAGCTTTTTGAGTTGGTTCGCCGTGGCGGTGGTGGTGTGGTACGGCGGAATGAATGTGTTGCGCGCCGGGTTGTCACTCGGCGCACTCGCCGCGTTTATCCAATACGTGCGAATGCTGTTTGAGCCGATACTCCACCTCTCAGAAGGGTACAACGTCCTGCAGGCAGCGATGGCCTCCTCGGAGCGGATCTTCCTCCTGCTGGACGAAACGGAAGAGGATCGGGGAGGCGGCCGGATGCTCGATGCCGTACGTGGCGAGATCGAGTTCCGCGATGTGTGGTTCGCCTACAACGAGGATGAATGGGTCCTCAAGGGGGTCACGTTCAAGGCGGCGCCGGGTGAGCGCATTGCGATCGTCGGCCCGACCGGCTCGGGAAAGACAACGATCATCCGGCTGCTGCTGCGCCTGTATCCTATCCAGAAAGGGCAGATCTTCCTTGATGGGATTCCAATCGACCAATTGGACCTCGACGTGCTGCGCTCCGCCATGGCCGTGGTGCTGCAGGACGTGTTTCTGTTCGCCGGAGACATCCTGAACAACATCCGACTGCACGACGCCGATATCACAGAGGAGGACGCGATCGAGGCAGGCCACTACGTCAATGCCGACTTCGTGGAGGCACTCCCTGAGGGCTACTGCACTGAAGTCAAGGAACGCGGAGTCACTCTTTCTGTGGGCGAGCGACAACTGCTGTCGTTTGCACGCGCAGTGGCGTTCAAACCTCGGGTGCTCGTTTTGGACGAGGCAACCGCAAGCATCGATTCACACACCGAGGATCTCATCCAACGCTCTCTGCACAAGATCATGGAAGGGCGGACATCGATTGTCATCGCCCATCGTCTGTCCACCATCCGCGAAGCGGACAGGATCATCGTCCTTCACAAGGGGAAGCTCGTCGAGCAGGGGACACACCAGTCCCTTCTTGTCCTCAACGGGTTGTATGCCGCGCTACATGAGCTGCAGTTTGCTGCAACAGGCCGGTCGTCGGAGAACCGCGCCTAGGACACCCCGTACTGTTGGCCCGTTCGTACATCGCTGGATTCTCTAAAGAGCACGTGATTGTCCACCGGCCAAGATCCCGTCAGCGCATGAACACCCATACAAATGCCAGGCCAACAAGCGTCAACCCGATCCCTGCAGAGACCGTCAGCCAGCGAGGCTGCCCGGCAACTTCATGGAACACTCGCACTCGGCGAATGGTCGCAGGAAGATCGAGCACATCGCGCACTGCGAAGACCTCCCGTTGACCGATCGCCACCCACAGCTTCCCCGGCTCGCCGGACGGGGAGTAGGCCACTACGTAGTGCCTTCCTGAGCCGGGCAGCGCGATCGCATCTTCGAACAGCACCCACGAATCGGTGCCGGTGAACGGTTCGTGGAACAGTTCTGACTCAGTGTCTGTGCCTGTCTCGAAGACCAACCCGCCGAAGCCTTCCGGTATCCCAAACGGTAGTGCCGCTGCAGGCAGACCCGGACCGAGCACCGCCACCGCAGGCCTGAAACCCGCAAGCCGCTCGATGACCGGGACGCCCAAGGACAAATAGAGATCCTGCTCCGCTTCCTTGTCAAAGGCCAGCCACAGCTGCTTCTCCTCGACTGTGAGCTCGTAGTAGATCACCTGCGAGACATCGATCCCCTCCACATAGAGGGCCTCGTCCGCATCCCCGTACGCACCCTCGAACGACAACGGCCTGTGCGCCAGCACTTGGAAACCCACCAGAACAATCACACTCAGCACGACGCCAGCACAGACTCCCACCACACGAGGCATGGTTGCTACCTCCTTTCTTGTCCCGGTTGTTGTTCTTCCAGCGTAGCGATTACTGCGTGGCTCCGGCAAGACCGTGAGGTGGAGGATGTAGCCAACGTGTGTCACCAATACGGCCACCGCATGAACGATCATGATGACCTGAAGGCAGGGAACAACGGAACTGGCGATCGGCCGGTTTATCTAGGTCTGAGCGACAAGCCTGCCTTCGACCGAAGAACAAAACCGGTCACAGAAAGGCTCATGCCTGGGTTGCGAACTTGCGCGCTAGGGCCTCTTCAACGCTTTGGGGTACAAACGTGCTGACGTCCCCACCGTAGTGCTTGACCTCCTTGACGATTGAGGAGGACAGAAAGCTGTACTTACCAGCGGTCATGAAGAAGACCGTCTCGATATCGGCGTCGAGGTCGCGATTGGTGAGCGCCATCTGAAATTCGTAGTCGAAGTCTGAGTTGGCACGCAGTCCTCGTACAATCGCCTCAACGCCATAGGCCTTGGCGCAATCGATCAACAGTCCGTCGTAGCTGATGACCTCCACCCCGCAGATCTTCTCCTCGGCCACCGCTTCTGCCGTAATCTCAACCCGTTCGGAAACGGAGAACAAAGGTGCCTTGTTCGGATTGGCTACAATCGCGACCACAAGACGAGTGAACAGCTTCTTTGCCCGGCGCAGGATGTCAATGTGACCATAAGTGATTGGATCGAAACTTCCCGGGTAGATGGCACTCGATATCGGCATAGTGGCAAGATTCTAGCTGAATTTTCAGATTCCCTCAATATCACCCGAATGTGGCCCAATCACGGCAAGGTTCACCGCTTCAGGCCGCGTAAACCGTGCAATGACCCGGGCAACATCCTCGGAGCAGACCGCCTCCAAGCGGCGGACCAACTCATCCGGTGAAAGGATCTCCCGCCCTGTCACAACAGCGCTTCCCAGCCGGGCCATGCGGTTTCCGTCCGTTTCAAGACTCAACACAAGGTTGCCCCGCAACTTGGCCTTGGCCAGCGAGAGTTCATCGGGCCGGATCGCCCCATCCCGCTTGAGGCAAGCGATCTCGCTACGTGTAATACTCATCACCTCAGCTGCGTTTTCCGGGGCAATACCGGCATAGACAATCCAGGAGCCAACATCCGAGTAGTGAGAGACTGAGCTGGAGATAACATATGCCAACCCTCGCTCTTCGCGGACGATCCGAAACAGTCGCGAACTCATCCCGTCACCGAGCACTGTGTTCACAACCTCAAGAGGAATACTATCCTCGTCGTCTGCTGCAGTACCCGGGAGTCCAACGTAGAGATGGGTCTGTCCTGTGTCTCGCTCATAGACGGCACAACCACTTTGCATCTGGGGGGCAACTCGCGCCGGTCGGGAAGAAGGGTGAGCCAAATCGTCGAACAACCGCTCGACCTGCTCTATGAGTGATCTCGCTTTGACTGCCCCACAGGCAACAAAAACCATGTTGCCTGGCCGATAGAAGGCACGATGGTGCTGTGCGACCTCTTCTCGGAGTACATCCGCGATCGTCTTTCTGGCTCCCAAAACCGGCCACGTAAGGGGGTGGTCTTTCTCCCACAGGCCTGCGACAAACAAGTCAAAGGCAACCTGCTCCGGATCGTCGTCACGACCACGGATTTCCTCGAGCACCACGCCTCTCTCCCGCTCGAGTTCAGCTGACTCAAACACGGGGTGTTGTACCAAGTCGGCCAAGAGCTCGATGGCTACAGGAAGACCATCTGCAGGGACTTCCGCGTAGTAAAAACTGGATTCCTTTCCGGTGGCGCCGTTCAGGTGTCCGCCGATCGCGTCGATCTCACGCGCAATCCGTGCTGCGTCCCGCGTGACTGTTCCCTTAAACAACAGATGCTCCAGGAAGTGTGCCAAACCCTTGCGAGAAGGAGGGTCATCACGGCTGCCCACCTTGATCCAGATACCCACACTGACGCAACGGGAGGAGGGAATCTCTTCCACGAGAACCTGCAGCCCGCTCGTCAGTGTGGCAGTGAACGCGCCCTCGTAGAGTGGCGTTATCACCAGCGTTCCTCGAACCCGGTGGGCTCCTTCTCCTGAGGTGTTTCAGGAACGACGCGGCGCAGCTTGAACCGGCCGCGATCGTCGATGTTCAACACTTCAACCGTAACTCGGTCGCCCGGCTTGACGATGTCCTCTACCCGCTTGACGTACTCGTCGGCAAGGGCCGAGATGTGGATCAAGCCCGTAACGTCCTGGGTCAGCTCAACGAACGCTCCGTAGTCCGTGGTATTGGCAACTGTCCCCTCAATGATGTCGCCAACTTTGATGGAGTGCGTTGGCCGCGGCGCGCTTGCTCTTTGCCCTCCCCGTTTGGATGGCTCGCGCCTCGTGCGGCGCTCGGGGCGGGGCTCTTCTCCCTCTTCTTCAACGCGGCGCAGATCGGGGCGGCCCATCTTGTCTTCGCCGATGACCTCGATCGTGATCTCATCACCCGGTTGGACGATGTCGCGAACGTTGTCCACGTACCCCGAGGCAAGGTTGGACACATGCACCAATCCCTCCGTGCCATTCCTAAGCTCGACGAAGGCTCCGAAGTCAACGATGCGAGTGACCTTGGCCTGCATCACCGCTCCCACCTCCAGCTCGGCGGTGAGATCCTCAATCCGGGTTCGCGCTGCCGCTACTGCCTCGGCGTCGATTCCCGCGATCTTCACTGTGCCGTCGTCCTCAATGTCGATCTCGGCACCGGTCTCTTCAATGATGCGACGGATCATCTTCCCTCCAGGCCCGATTACCAAACCGATCTTCTCCACGGGGATGGTAATCGTTTGCAGCATCGGCGCGTACGGGGAGAGATGATCCCGGGGGGCGGAGATGGCTCGCGCCATCTCACTTAAGATCGCCAGGCGAGCCTGCTTGGCACGTTCCAGTGCCTCGCGCAGAGTTTCCCGGCCGATTCCTCCCACCTTGACGTCCAACTGGAATGCAGTGATTCCATCGTTTGTCCCTGCAACCTTGAAATCCATGTCCCCGTAGTGATCCTCGGTACCGAGGATGTCAGTCAGAATCACATGCCGCCTGGAAGCCTCATCCTCGATCATCCCCATGGCAATCCCCGCGACCGGCTTTTTGATCGGCACGCCCGCGTCCATCATCGAAAGCGAGGCACTGCAGACGGTGGCCATGGAGGAGGAGCCGTTCGACTCCAAGATCTCGGAGACAATACGAATGATATAGGGGAAATCCTCTTCACTGGGAAGGACTACCCTCAGGGCGCCCTCGGCCAGATAGCCATGACCGATCGAGCGGCGGCTGGGAGAGCCGATCCGCCGGACTTCTCCCACCGAGTAGGGAGGGAAGTTGTAGTGGAGCATGAAGCGTTTTCGCCCTTCCTTCATCATCTGGTCGATGATCTGTTCGTCGCTGCGGGTCGCACCAAGGGTGGCTATACCCAGACTCTGGGTTTCACCGCGTGCGAACAAAGCGGAGCCATGAGCGCGGGGCAAGACGCCGACCTGACAGCTGATCGGTCGGAGGTCCTCTGCCCGGCGACCGTCGATCCGCTCACCCCGATCGAGGATTCGCTGACGCATGTACGCCTTGTGGAAGTCATCGACAAGGGTCCCGACGTTCTTGGCCGCCTTTTCCGCCTCATCGGCAGGAAGGTCCTCGCCAACGATGGTTTCGATCGCACGCTCGCGCAGGGAGTCCACGAAGTCGTGCCGCTCCTTCTTGTTGGATACAGTGTACATCGAGGGAAATTCAGACCACACGATCTCGCGAACCCGGTCCCGCAGAATAGGATCCTCGGAAACCGGAGGAACCTGCTTTTTCACGGGGCGGATCCGCTCGGCGAACTGCTCCTGTAAGCCAACGAGCGTTTGAATCGCCCGATGGGCGAGGCCGATCGCCTCCACCACTTCTTCCTCGGAGAGTTCGTTCATCATTCCCTCCACCATGGTGACCGTCTCTTTTGTACCAGCAACCGTGATCTCAACGCCACCCTCTTCCTGGGACACGGCATCGGGGTTGACGACCAACTGCCCGTCCTTTCGTCCGATCTTCACCGCAGCGATCGGGCCGGCAAAAGGCGCCTCCGAAATCAGCAATGCAGCAGACGCGCCGAGGATTCCCAGGATGCTCGGTGCACAATCGGGTTCCGCCGAAAGCACCGTAGCCACAATCTGTACTTCGTCATCGTACCCATCCGGAAAGAGTGGACGAATCGGCCGATCGATCATTCGACCACTCAGGATCGCCACATCACTCGGCCTGCCTTCTCTTTTGAAAAATCCGCCGGGGATCTTTCCACTGGCGTAGAATCGTTCTTCGTAGTCGACACGGAGTGGGAAATAGTCGATATCTTCTCTGCTCTCCTGCAGGCCCACAGTCACGAGGACGTGCGTGTCCCCATAGATGGCAAGGACAGCCGCGTTGGCCTGCTTGGCAAGCCGTCCGGTTTCCAGGGAAATCTCTTTCCCGTCAAACTGTATGCTTTCTCTGATTAGCATTGGTTGTCTAGACTCCTCTGATTCCTAGTTGTTGAATCAAGTCTCTGTACGCCGCAAGATCTCGGCGTTTGATGTACTTCAGCAGCCGGCGGCGCTGCCCGACCATCTTGCGCAGACCGTGCTGCGAGCCAAAGTCCTTCTTGTGGACGTTCAGATGTTCGGTCAGCTGCGTAATGCGCTCAGTGAGTAGCGCAATTTGAACGCTCGCTGAGCCGGTATCTTTTTCGCTCTTCCCGTAGGTCTTGACAATCTCTTGTGTCTCGTTGTTCGTAAGCCCCATGTGTCCTCCTTCTCCCGATCCCGAGAGAGGGAAACCCCACTCTCCCAGGATGGGATCGCTCAGTTTCTGTACTTGTTTGACAGACGCTTCACTTCGTGCTTTACTCTTTCCTCGTCAATCGTAGTAAGTTCTCCATTTCTCAGCAGAAATCGCCCGGCAACCAGAACATCGGTGATGTCACACGCGTGTGTGGCGTAGACAAGATCCGAGAAAGGATCATAGCTCGGAAGGGTGTGCACCCGGTCGAGGTCAATGATGACAATATCGGCGGGTTGTCCAACCGCCAGCGTCTCTCCCGTCCCTCCCAATGCCTGTGCTCCTGCCTGGGTTGCCATTCTCACTGCCTCTGGCGCCGGAAGCACGGCCGGATCGCCAGTGGTCGCTTTGGCAAGAAGGCTTGCCACGCGCATCTCTTCAATCATATCGAGGCTGTTGTTAGTAGCCGCTCCATCGGTTCCCAATGCCACCTGCACCCCGGCCCTTCGCATCGCTGCAATCGGTGCAATTCCGTTTCCGAGCTTCGCATTGCTCTTCGGACAGTGAACGACGTTGACCCTGCGGTCGGCCAGAAGGGCAATGTCCTCATCGCTTACGTGCACACAGTGCGCGGCAATGGTCGGTACTGAGAAGGCTCCACATCGATCAAGGGTAGCAACCGGAGTTTCATCCTTCTCCTTGCGGCACCACTTCACCTCTTCTTCGGACTCTGCAAGGTGGGTGTGAATGGGGACGTCGTGCTTCCGCGCAAGTTCGATCGCCGCTGCCCACACCTCCTCTCCACATGTATACACTGCGTGTGGGCTGACCGCGGTCTTGATCCGGCCGTCCGCCGCGTCTTCCCACCGACGAATAACTGCTTCCGCCTTTGCCAACTCTGCTTTTCCTCGCTCGTCCATGCTCGGAGAGATAATCCCGTAGGACAGCAGTACACGGAGGCCGGCCTCCTCAACCGCACGCCCGATCTCATCGCAGTGAAAGTACATATCGGCAAACAGGGTCGTCCCCGTGCGGATCATCTCGATAAGTCCGAGCAGCGAGGCCCAGTAGATCTCTTCCGCCTGCAGCTTCCTTTCTATCGGCCAAATGTGGTCCTCAAGCCAGGCCTTCAATGGAATGTCCTCGGCCAATCCCCTGAAAAGCACCATCGGGAGGTGGGTATGGGCATTGACAAACCCACTTATCGCCAGCTTCCCCCGCCCATCGATTACCTGTTCTGATGCGTCGGTAGGAAAGGGATCTTCACTAATCGCGCAAATCCTTGTCCCATCGATTTGGAGATTTGCAGGTCTTGGGGGCGCCGTGCCGTCAATCACGGCCAGTACATTGCTAAGGACTGTTCGCATCCAACCTTCTCTTTTGCTTTCCTGCTTTGGGCAGAGATTATAGCTGCTCGCAGGCAGGGGTTCAACGCGATGTGGATCACATCGCGCAACAGCTTGCTTTCCTCCTTATCATGAAGCTATTATATTGAAGGTCATCGAAGACAATGAATAACGGGGTTATTTCGGGCCAGCGTGGGGAAGAGATGGCCTGCGCCTACCTGCGCAGCCAAGGCTATGCCATCATTGAGCGCAACTGGCGCTCCCCATTTGGGGAGCTGGATATCATTGCTCGAGATGGGGAAACCCTTGTCTTTGTTGAGGTAAAGAGCCGCACAAGTGCAGGGTTCGGGGGACCGGAGGCAGCGCTCACCCCTCGGAAACGCCAGCGGATCGTTGCGACCGCACGTGCCTATCTGAACAAGGTGGACTCCGAACTTGCAGTGCGCTTCGATCTGGTTGCTCTTCAGGGAGGCAGAATCACGCTGTATCGAGACGCGTTTCAAGTTGAGGGACAATGTTTGCCCGGCTGATGAGTGCGGTGATTGTCGGAATCGAAGCCGCATTGGTGGAGGTTCAGTGCGACGTGGCGGGCGGACTTCCTGCATTTCAAGTGGTGGGCCTTCCAGAGAAGGAGGTCACCGAGAGTCGGGAGCGGATCCGCAGCGCAATCAAGAATTCAGGGTACGCTTTCCCGTCCAAACGTATCACCGCCAACCTGGCTCCGGCTGATCTGCGCAAGGAAGGGGTCGGTTTTGACCTGCCGACGGCCCTCAGTATCCTCATTGCCTCCGAGCAAGTTTCTCCATCCACGGACTACTTGGTGGTGGGGGAACTTGCGCTTGACGGTGAAGTGCGAGGTGTACGCGGGGTGCTCCCAATCGCACTGGCTGCCGCAGAAGCAAAACTCGATCGGGTGATCGTCCCAAACGCGAATGCCGCTGAGGCAGCCCTTGCTGGCGGAATTGCCGTCTATCCAGTGCAGACACTCGCCGAGGCGGCCGCTCTGCTTGCCGGCAGCCTCTCCATCCCCCGCTTTCAGATCGATCGGAATGCACTGATGGACCAGATCACTACTGATCCACCCTTTGATATCGGCCAGGTAAAAGGGCAGGAACAGGCGAAGCGGGCCCTGGAGGTTGCAGCAGCGGGAGGTCACAACGTGCTGATGACAGGACCACCCGGAGCAGGGAAAAGCCTGCTTGCTCGCTGCTTGCCGGGAATCCTTCCACTCCTTTCGTTTGCAGAGGCGCTTGAAGTAACCCGCGTATACAGCATCGCCGGTCTGGCCGACGACAACGTTCCTTTGATCACCAAACGGCCTTTCCGGACACCTCATCACACGATCTCGTATGCAGGCATGGTTGGCGGTGGGCACGGGCTTCCCGGGCCCGGTGAGATCACCCTAGCCCACCACGGCGTGCTGTTTCTCGACGAACTTCCCGAGTTCGATCGCCGCGTGCTGGAGAGCCTTCGACAACCACTCGAGGATCGTAGCATCCTACTATCCAGGGCCGGTGTCTCAGTCCGCTACCCAGCCAACATCACCCTGGTCGGAGCGATGAATCCGTGTCCGTGTGGCCACCTGGGCGATCATCGCCGCCACTGCACGTGCAACCCCCACGAGATACGGCGGTATCGCAAGAGACTCTCCGGCCCGTTTCTCGATCGGATCGACCTGTACATCGAGGTTCCCCGTCTTGTTCCAGAGGAACTCCTTGCCCGACCCCGTGGAGAGGGCGCAGCGTCCATCCAGACTAGAGTGGAGATGGCAAGACAGATACAATACGAGCGTCTGAAGGATAAGCCGGGCCGGTTTTCCAATGCTCAGCTTGATCCAAAGGAGACTACCGAGTATTGCGTGCTGAAGGAGGATGCAAAGGAACTCCTGGGAATGGCAATCGATCGATTCGCATTGAGCGCACGGGCCTACACGCGTGTACTCAAGGTGGCACGGACGATCGCCGACCTCGAAGGAACATCGCTCATTTATGCAGAACACCTCGCCGAGGCTATCCAGTACCGGTCAATCGATGAAGATCTTGCGTGAGAGGATTGGAACAAGACGTTCGAGTTTGCTGAGACCACACTCGAATGAGCTTACTGCCCATGTTCACAAAAGCTTCACAATCAGACATTAGAGTGGAGAACATCAAACGCAGAATGCTCGAGCAATCCAGCATTGGCCAATAAGTCCGTTGTCGGAGGAGGCACCGTGAAAAAGGCTTGTGTATGTGTTGTCGGAATTGTCGTCTGGGGTATCTTTGCTGTTGCACAGACAGCCGATTTTCCGGTCGTTGTCTCGGAAATCCAAATCACCGGGAATGTAGAAATCGCCTCGCAAGAGATTCTTGAAGTTGTCAGTATCAACCTTGACGATGAGATCGGGGAAGACGACCTCAAAGCAGCCTCTCAAGCGATCTACGACCTCGGCTGGTTCTCCGAGGTCATGCCCAGCGTGGATGTCGGCGGGACGATCGTGTTCAACGTGGTGGAGTATCCAAAAGTGAAAAGGATCGAGACCACTGGGAACGTCAACACGGAGGCGTTTGAGCTCTTTGGTCTTACTCTATTCCGCGCGCCGATCATGCCTCCGAATAGAATCCGCGGCATTCTTCGTGAGCACGGGGTAAGAACCGGCAAGCTACTAAACAACCGCTCTCTGAAAGAGGGGCTGGAAGCGATCATTGATGCCTATGATAAAAAGGGATATGCACTGATTATGCTAGGGGAGGTCGTTCTTGAAGAGGTTCTTCAAATCGAGATTATCGAAGGGCGAATCACCAACAACCTAATCTCGGGCCTGGTCACCGTACCCTACGACTTCGCGCAAGAACTGGTTGCACTTCCGCTGGGCGAGTGTCTGAAAAAGACGCGAGTTCAACAGATCCTCACGCGACTCAACTCCTCTGTGTACTTCTCGGACGTTGAAATCACGCCGCAACAAGGAGCGAGCCAAGATTCCATAGAGCTTCTGTGGAACCTCACTGAGCGCACGCTGATCGACACCCCCCTCGCCATCGAAGCGATCAAGCTCGAAGGAGTCACCGTGTTTCCACAATGGCTGCCGGAGGCGACGTTGGGAGAGATCCCACAAGAGCCGATTGGCAACTACGAACTCCTGCAGATCCTGGAGGGCCTGTACGATCTTTACTACCGTGCTGGGTACGTCATGGTTCGCTTTCTTGCGGAGGAAGGCGACGCTGGAGTGCTCCGTCTGCACGTGGTAGAGGGAAGGATCGGCAAAGTCACTCTGGAAGGAAACACCAACACGAAGGACTACGTCATAACGAAGAACCTGGAGTTCCACGAGGGAGACGTCCTCAACCAACAGCGGCTTGCCGTTTCCCAACAACGGTTGATGGCGCTTGGCTATTTCGGGTCGGTGGACTTCGTGCCGGAGTGGGTTGATGACACGATTCATCTTTCGATTGCGGTTGTGGAGAACGACAAATTGGGCGGTATTAATGGATCGTTGGCCTATTCTCCGGAAAGCGGGGGAGTCGTGGGGACAGTCGACTACAGCCAGAAGAACCTGTTGGGCACAGGACAGGACCTTTCCGTGTCCTACAATCGCGGCCTCATCGGGGAGCAAAGCACTACGTGGAATCTCGGTTACAGTACGGTGGCCTTCTTCCCAGGCTTTAGACGGGTAGGGTTTGATCTCTACCGTACGGAGGACGCAGCGTACATCACCGTGGGAGGGAAGGGATCGGTAAGCTATCCTTGGGCCGACTATACCTACCTCGACCTTACGTACAAGAATGAGCAAATCCGCGAGACAGACAGCACCGTCTGGAAGCCTTTGGAGTCTCTGGCAATTGGGTTGCGCTACGACGATGTGGACAATCCGCGTTTCCCGACAATGGGCAGTCGTCGGAGCGTCTCCCTGGAGAAGGCTGGAGGGTTTGCCGCTGGCACCGAGTTCTCAAAAATAAACTCAAGCTGGATGCACTTCTCGCCGGTTCGGCTTGACCTTCCATTTCTTACAGAACACGATCAGGTGATCGCCACCCGGTTTGTCCTGGGGTGGGGGGTGGCTGATATAGATCCTTCCCAGGCATACGATTTTGGTGGCACCTCAACAATCAGAGGGACAGAGACCTCACTGGCAACACGACTGTGTTATTCCAACATCGAGTACCGGATAGCTGTAGTAGAAGGACTGGCCGCGATCTTCTTCTTCGATTGGGGGATCGATCTTGACCAGGTGAGCCTCTCGGAATCAAAGTCCTCATTCGGACTGGAGTTCGGGGTCGAGGTTGCAGGTATGTATGCACGGCTGGACATCGCGTGGGTCTTCGGCCCGGAGATGGACCTGATGCCCAACTTCGACTTCGGGTTCGGGCCCATGTTCTAGGATGACAACCCTCCCGACTCACCCTATAATCCGATAACGGTATGCATTAAAGGAGGAAAAGATGTCAAGAAGCATCGTGATCGTGGCGGTACTTGCGTTGGTCCTCGGAGTTGGTGCTCTCATCCTTCAGTTTGCTCTGCCATCCAGCGGGGGAGACGGAGCCTCGGCCAAGGCACTCGAAAATCGAGTAACACTTCTGGAGACGAAATCTGGATCCCCTCTCCGAGTTGCCTACATCAACGCTGAGGAGACATTCTCAGTCTTCACCGAGGCAGTAGCAGACTTGCGCGAGAAAGCGATGGACAAGCAAAAGGAGTTGCTGGAACTCCAGCAACAGTATCTCGCCAGCACTGTCTCCAAGGAGGAATATGAGTCCAGATTGATGGAGTTGCAGGTAGAGCTTCTTCAGGCTCAATTGAACATTGATATTGGAACCATCGATCGAATGATTGCTGCTCCTGGATTCGCCGACATCAGCAATGACCTGGAACGGCTCCGCGAAGAGGCCCAACCGGTCATCGACATGATGAGGAATCTCGTATCGACAGTGCGAGTCGGAGTGGTCGACCCACAAGAGGTCGAGAACCGCTACTCGCAGGTGAAAAACGCGTTTACTCAACTCGATCAGCTGCTCACGCAGGCAGCCACAGCGAAAATCGTGCAGGCGGCAGAGAAAGTCGCAGTTGAAAACGGCTACGATCTCGTCTTGCGAACAGCAAACGTCATCGTTTACCGCAACACAGCGAAACTCGTGTCGATCACTGACCTCGTCAAGCACGAGCTGTCTACGTACTTATAGCACATCATGCCGCGAGATATCGAGGAGATACGACAGGTTCTGCCCCTGCGTTATCCATACCTGATGCTCGACCGGATTGTCGAGGAGAAGGAAGGATACGTCGCTGCGCGCAAGAATGTCACGATCAACGAGCCGTTCTTTCAAGGCCACTTTCCTGAGCCCCTTCCGGCCATTATGCCAGGAACGTTGGTTGTTGAGGCAATGGCGCAGACTGCCGCCTTTCTCCTTCCACGACACGCGGGAACCATGGGGTATCTAGTGGGGATAGAGAAGGCACGTTTTCGACGGAACGTCGTCCCCGGCGATCAGCTCCTCCTACAAGCTCGAGCCAAGCGGAAGCGAAAACAGCTGGTGGAAGCCGAAGTGACGGCCTCGGTTGAGGGGGAATTGGCAGCAACGGCAATCGTCACGCTGCTGACTGCGAGGGAAGAGGATGTGGGCCAAACTCATTGAGTGCGTCCCCAACATCAGTGAAGGTCGCCGCCGCCACGTGGTTGAGGAGATCGCTGGCGCTGCCGCCGGCAACGGACGGCGGGTGATCGATCTCAGCCTCGATGCAGATCACCACCGCTCGGTGATCACCCTTGTCGGAAACCCGGAGGGGCTCATCGAGGGTGTCATACACCTGGTCAGAGAAACGGTGGAACGAATCGACCTAAGAGAGCACCGTGGTGCCCACCCTCGCATGGGCGCAGTAGACGTGATACCGTTTGTGCCAATTCGTGGCGTCTCGATGGCGGACTGCGTGGATCTTTCTCACAAGGCGGGCGAAAGAATCGCCCGCGAGTTTGGGATACCTGTCTACCTATACGAGGAATCGGCTACTAGTGAGAAACGCCGGAATTTGGCCGAGATTCGAAAAGGGGAGTTTGAAGGGCTCTCCGAGAAGATGACAGATTCAGAGTGGCATCCAGACTACGGTGAACCTCGCCCCCACCCTACTGCCGGCGTCGTGGCAGTTGGCGCCCGCGAGTTTCTCATCGCCTACAACATCAATCTGGCCACGTCCAATCTCGCTGTCGCAAAACGGATCGCTGCCGCCGTTCGTTTCTCAAGCGGAGGGCTACGCTACGTCAAGGCCCTAGGGTTGCTTCTCGAAAACCAGGGAATTGTACAGGTATCGATGAACCTGACCAACTTTCGGAAGACTCCGATCTTGCGGGCCTTCGAACTGGTAAAACGTGAGGCACAACGGCGCGGCGTGATGGTTCTGGGGAGTGAAATCGTAGGGACTGTTCCACGGCAGGCCCTGTACGACGTTGCAGCCGCCACGCTACAACTTGAAGGGTTTTCCCCAGAGCTCGTCCTCGAAGAGCGAATTGAAAAGATGCTTCGTGAGGATCGCTAACTGGGAGATCTCCCACGCTACCATCATTGGGTTCGGCCTCACCGGCCGCGCTGTGACAAGTTTTTTTCTTTCCCATAATATCAAGCCATTTGTCAGCGATGCAGTCAGGCTCTCCGAATCCGACCACACCTTCCTCTCGGATAGCGGGATCCCATACGAGGAGTCCGGCCACACAGGAAGAGGACTAGTCCATTCCGACCTGCTTGTCCTCAGCCCGGGAGTCGATCCAAACCTGGCTCTTCTTGCCAAGGCCAGGCAGCGAGGAGTACCAATTCTGTCTGAGCTTGATCTTGCCTATTCCGTTGGTCCGACACTACCCATCATTGCCGTGACTGGGACAAACGGAAAAACCACCACGGTGAGGCTCATTGAGGCACTCCTGCATCGAAGCGGAGTTGCAGCAGTGGTTGCTGGAAATATCGACATTCCGTTCATCGCAGTCGCTGAGAAAGCTGCTGCCAACGACGCAATCGTCCTTGAAGTGAGCAGCTTCCAGCTTGAACAGAGCGCTTTGTTTCATCCACAGGTCGCGGTGCTGTTGAATCTCACCCCGGATCACATGGAACGCCACCGAACAATGACCGCTTACACAAACGCCAAGAAGCGGCTGTTTCTCAACCAAACACGTGAAGATATCGCCGTCCTCCCAACCGATCTTGCTAGAAGCATCCACGATATCAAGGCACAACGAGTTTGTTTTGATACGCTGGAACTCCCACCCCTTCCGTTGCTGCAGGAGCTCTATCCCCATCAGCGTGCTAATCTGCGAGCGGCAATCACCGCCTGTTCAGCCATTGTCTCCGAGTTTGACCCATCCTGCATCCGTGCCAAAGACATTCGCAGAGCGCTCGACCTCCCGTTCCGACTACGTGACGAAGGTTGGGTCTCCGGTATTCGTGTGGTAAATGATTCCAAGTCGACCAACTCTGCGTCTACGAGCGCCGCACTCCGAAGCTTCGGGGAGCCGGCCGTTCTCATCCTGGGCGGAAGGCATAAACAAGCCGGATATGCTCAACTTGCCGAGCTCATCGCCTCGCGCTTTGTACGAAAAGTCATTGCGTACGGCGAAGCAGCTACCTTTCTCCACGATACCTTGAATGCTGCCGGCTACTCACGCACGGAGATCTACCCAAATCTTGAGCAGGCCGTCTTGGCCGGCCTCGCGTCGGCCCTCCCCGGTGACGTCCTCCTATTCTCACCGGCATGCGCCAGCTACGATCAATATCGAGACTACCTTGAGCGGGGGGAGGCTTTTTCACGGTTGATTCATTCACAACCTACATTTCATCCGACGCACAACAGAGTATGAGTCTCGTTTCCTTCGGACAGTTGTCCCGTCTCGCAATCGCGAGTTTTCTTCCTCCCGTCGACAGGGTTCCTTCCTGATACAGGACACCTGCCTTATCCATAAGAGGCGCCAAGACGGTAACTCGATGCTGCAAGCCGGAAGGCGGCCGTTCTTGTTTAGGAGGGAGAAAGTGGAAGGACGAGCAGATAGAGTAACAGCACTGGTCGCCTTTCTGCTTCTGTTGTACGGGTTGGTCATGGTATACAGCGCGAGTGCTCCCTTCTCCCTGCGATACTTTCATAGTGATACCTATCTCTTCTTAAAGCAGTTGGCCGCCGCAGGAATTGGAATCGTTCTGCTCGTGGGCTTTTCCCGCTTCAACTACCATCGACTCTGCCACCTAGACGACATCTTACTCCTTGGCTCCTTTTTGCTCACGGTGATGACGGTCCTTCCACTTCCAGGCACAAGCAACGGTCGTTGGCTTCACTTGGGACCATTTGACTTCCAACCAACCGAACTGCTGAAGTTCTCATTGGTCATCTATCTTGCTGTCACTATAGAGCGTAAGAGAGACTGCATGAGGTCTTTCGCCAATGGGGTTCTCCCGTTCATCATCGTCTTGCTTGTGCTCGCCAGTGTTGTGATGAATCAGCCGGATTTTGGGATGACGCTTCTACTCGCCGCATTGACCATCGTGATGCTTTTCCTTGGGGGGGCACGCGTCTCTCACTTGGTAGCGCTTGTGGCAGGAAGTCTCCCGTTCATCTATCTAGCAGTGAAGCTCGCCCCATATCGCCTCGGCAGGATTGTCTCGTTTGTTAACCCTCAGGCGTACAGCACGTCATCCGGCTACCAGATCATCCAGTCCATGGTAGCGATCGGCTCAGGTGGTCTCGTCGGTCGGGGCTTAGGCGCCTCGAGGGCGAAGCTGTTCTACCTTCCTCAGGCACACAACGATTTCATTTTTTCGATCACAGCCGAGGAGCTGGGCCTGCTAGGCGCCGGGGTATTACTTGGCTTGTTTGCTGTCTTCATTTGGCGGGCGTTCATAATCGCTGCGCGGGCACCGGATCGTTTGGGCTCTCTTCTTGCCTTGGGGATCGGATTCACCCTCTGCCTTCAAACGCTGCTCAACTTGGGAGTGGCCCTTGGAGTACTCCCCGTTACCGGCCTGACGCTCCCCTTCATCAGCAATGGAGGCTCTTCCCTACTGGTAACACTGGCCATGGTAGGTGTCCTCCTCAACATCTCGAAGCAAGGAGGACAGCAATGCGAGTACTGATAGCAGGTGGCGGAACCGGCGGACACGTCTATCCCGCCCTTGCCATCATGGATGGGCTGCTGCGGAGCGAACCCAACGTGAAACTGGCCTATGTTGGGACTCGTAGGGGTCTCGAAGCACGAATCCTCCCGACCTATTCAGCGATCCGCTTCTTCCGGATCCATGTCCGTGGGATCGAACGATACCGGCCGTTGCAGAACCTATGCTCGTTGCTTCTCCTAGCCCTCGGGCTGGGGGAGACTCTGCTACTGCTCTTGCACTTCCGGCCTCACATCATCATTGGAGTGGGTGGCTATGCCTCTTTCCCGGCACTTCTGCTTGGATCTCTAGTGGGCAAAGTACTTCCAGTGCGGACTCTCATCCATGAGCAGAATGTCGCTGCCGGCCTGACCAACCGGCTGCTTGCCCCATTCGTAGACAAGGTCCTCATTTCCTATCCTCAATCGCAGCGGTATTTCAGAAGAGCAAGACAAGTGGTTGTAACTGGTAATCCCATCCGCAAGGAATTCCATCTCGCCAAACGAAGCGAAGCGCTCTATCGGAAGTACGACCTGGTGCCTCAGCGTAGAACAGTTCTTGTATTTGGCGGCTCAAATGGCTCGGGGACGTTTACCAATGCCGTGCTGCGTGCCAAGGCGACCATCGCCAAGAACGAAGCGATCCAGATTCTCCTGATTACAGGAGAAGCCGGGGAGGAACACACTGTCAGAAATGAGCTGCTCCAAGCAGGGGTAACGAATGTGATTGTTCGTTCCTATGTCGATCGAATGGACGAAGCGTTCGCCCTGGCTGACCTCATCGTCTCCCGTGCCGGGGCAAGTTCCCTGGCTGAGATCACGTCGTGCGGAAAGCCAGCGTTGTTGATTCCTTGGGAAGATGCTGCCGATGGACACCAACGCGAGAACGCGCGGGTTCTAGAGGAACAGGAGGCTTGCGTGCTCATTGAGGAGAAAGACTTCATGAAACTGAGTCTGGCTACGCTCATCCAAGAGATTGTGGAGGACGAGCAACGGCTGCTCCAAATCGGAAGAAACTCGATGAGGCTAGGTCGACGTCAGGCAACGACGTCGATCCTGGGAGAGATCACAACATTGGCTAGGGAGGGGCAAGCGTGATCAGTGCAGGGAAGAAGTATCACTTTGTCGGGATTGGCGGAGCGGGAATGAGCGGGCTTGCCGCGGTGATGTTGGCGGGAGGGGTACGGGTTTCAGGCTCCGATCTGCAAGAAAACAAGGAGATTCTCCAGTTGCGACAAGCGGGAGCGCTCATTCACATGGGGCATGATCCCTATTCCCTCGACTCGAAAATCGACGGGGTAATCATCTCTTCGGCAATCGGGGAGGAAAACGCTGAGGTCAAAGCGGCCCGACAGCAGGAGGTCCCGGTTGTGCGACGTCTCCACGCCCTAGCCACGGTGCTTCGTGGCTACCGCAGCATCGGGGTTGCGGGGACACACGGAAAAACAACCACGACCGCAATGGCAGCAACGATTCTAAGCAAAGTAGGAAAGGACCCAAGCTACCTCGTCGGTGCCCACTGTCCGGGACTAGGGGGGAATTCAGGCCTCGGTCAAGGCAAATGCTTCGTGACCGAAATAGACGAAAGTGATGGGCTGTTCCTCTCTCTCCATCCGTCGATCGGCGTAGTAAACAATATCGGCCGGGATCACCTCAATACGTATCGCACTCTGCCCGCCATCAAGGAGAGCTTCGCCCAGTACGTCAGTCAGTCCGAGAAAGCCGTACTGGCAATCGACAATGCCAACGTCCACGAAATAGCCGCGCAGTTTCCCAAAGCGTTCACTGTCGGGATGTCCCAGGAGGCCGACCTACAGGCAAGGGCAATTATCCATCACTGCTTCCACACTCAGTTCGACCTTGTGTACCGAGGAAAGCGGGTTTGTCGGGTCTTCCTTCCTGCTCCCGGGGACCACAACGTGCGCAACGCCCTATGCGCCATCGGCGCTACTTCACTTGCCGGGGTCGACCTCACCGAGGCCGCAGGTGCCTTGACCGGTTTCCGTCTCCCACATCGGCGATTCCAGCTACTAGAGGAAAACGGGGTTACGGTGGTGGACGACTATGCCCATCTGCCTGAAGAGATCGAGGCTACCCTGAAAGCGATCCGTGACGGGTGGAACGGAAGGCGGATCGTGGCAATATTCCAACCGCACCGATACACTCGAACCTCGGAGATCGGATGTGAGTTCGGAAACGCGTTCCGCAAAGCCAATACAGTAGTTGTGACTTCAATCTACCCCGCCATGGAACGACCAATCCCCGGTGTATCGTCGCAGAAGATCGTGAACGCGATTGCCCACTCCGCGCATGTCGATCTACATTCTATTCGACGAAAACAAGACGTTATTGCTTTTCTCAAAAAATACATCGAGCCAGGGGATTTCATCATTAGCTTCGGTGCGGGAGACATCTGGACGGTGACCGAGGAGCTGTCATGCTTCCTGAAGAAGGGGCACTTCTGCAAGGTCTAGCCCAAACGGCCTCTATCGACCGACTCCGAGTGCTACGCAACAAGATCAGATTTGACGAGCCTTTGTCGAACCACACCACCCTCGGCGTGGGGGGGGAGGCGCGCTACTACTGCACTCCGGTGAGCACCGACGAACTGGCTGACCTGATCGGCTTCTGTCATCGCTGCGACCAGCCGTACCGTCTGTTGGGAGGGGGCTCCAACACCCTGTTTGCAGACCGCGGATATCCCGGGATGGTTATTTGTACAAAAAGACTTCGCGGCTCCTCGTTCGTAGAGGAGTCCGTACGCGTGTACGCCGGCGAGAGTCTTGTCCGGCTCCTCGATACCGCAAACCACAACGGAGTCCGTTCACTCAATTTTCTTGCCGGGATCCCCGGCACACTCGGTGGGGCAATCACGATGAACGCCGGCATTCGCCAACAATCGATCAGTGCCATTGTAATGGAAGTCGCCGCCATCGATCCCGTCGGGAATGTGAGAATCCTGCAGCAAAGAGATTGCGAATTCGCCTACCGTCAAAGTGTCTTCCGAACACAACACATGCCGATTCTGTGGGCGCGGCTGCGCCTGGATGGTGAATCGTATGATCGCGAGGTGATGCGCACACAGAGACTGGCGCACCAACCGGTGTTTGCCCGTAGCGCAGGTTGCGTGTTCAAGAATCCTCCAGGCGGCTCAGCCGGCAGGCTGATCGACGAGGCAGGGCTCAAGGGAACAAGGATTGGAATGGCCAAGGTATCAGAGAAACATGCCAATTTCATTCTCAACCTCGGCGGGGCCACCAGCGCTGAGATCCGCAAATTAATTGACATTGTGCGTCAAAAGGTGTATAAAAGTTTCCACATTTTGCTAGAGCCGGAGATAGAAGTTATCGATGGGTAGGTAAGAGAGGGGGAACTGAAAAGATCGGCTGTCTACCGGGCTGTTGTGATAGGGGGGGTTCTTATCGCTGCTGCCATTGTTGCTTTGTATTCACCATGGTTGGGTCTCTTTAAACTTCGTGAGATTGTAGTAGAAGGAAATAGCCATCTCGCGACCGAAGAGATCGTGCGCACATCCGGCCTCCTTTTGGGGAGTAATCTCCTGCGAATGCCGGTTTATCGTGCTGTGGAACAGATCTCCAAGCTGCCTTGGGTAGGGCAGGTCTTCATTCGCCGAGTCTTTCCCAACAAGGCCGAGATCATCGTTCAAGAACGCTCTGCGATTGCTGTGATCTCCGATCCCGAAGACGAGAACAGCCTGCTAGTTGTGGGAGAGGGAGGGGTGCTCGTACAACGGGTAAGTGAGGGTGCGTCCGCAACCTTATTGGTGCGCGGAGCAGATCTCACTGGAAGCAACCCGGGGGCGCGGCTGACAGACCGCGGGATTATCGCTGCGCTCGAATACCTCCATCGTAGAGCGCTGACTGCTGGCCCCTTTCATCTGGCTGATTTCTCCGATCCTTCTGCAATCATGCTGTATACCACGGACGAACTCGAGGTGAACCTCGGTCCAATTGATGGAATCCAAGTCCGGATCGACGCTCTAGCAGGACTCCTGCAAACGCTCAATCAAGCAGATTATCGTTCAATCGACCTCAGATTTGGGGGGGAAGCGATTCTGGTACCCCGTAAGGTGGTGAACCGATGAGAAAGGAGAAAGTGGTGGTCGGCCTGGATGTGGGGACCACCAAGGTTGTTGCTCTGGTGGGGAACATAATCGACGGAACAATCGAGATCATCGGCCTAGGCAAGGCAGAATCTCGTGGCTTGGAAAAAGGGGTAGTCGTCGACATCGGTCGCACCATTACATCGATACGCAAGGCGATCGAAGAGGCGGAGAACATGGCCGATGTGAAGATCAATTCGGTTTACGTTGGCATTGCTGGCAAGCACATCACGTCAATCAACAACAGCGGAACCGTATCTATAAACCGACCCGACCGAATCATCGCTCAAGACGACGTGCGCCGTGTTGTGGAAACAGCTCAAGCAATCCAACTCCCTACCGAAAGCGAGATGATCCACGTCATCCCGCGACAGTACATCGTCGACGGCCAGGATGGAATCACCGATCCAGTGGGAATGACGGGGACGCGGCTCGAGGTCGATGTGCACATCGTGACCGGCGCGGTCACGGCCGTACACAATCTGGTTCGCTGTGTGGAGAACCTGGGTGTAGGGATTGAGCAGATCGTTCTCGAGCCACTGGCCTCGTCGATGGCCGTTCTCTCCTCGGCGGAAAAGGAACTCGGCGTCGTTCTGATGGACATCGGCGGCGGCACCACGGACATCAGCGTATTCCGCGGAGGTGATATCTGGTTCTCCAAGGTAATTCCCATCGCCGGGGAACACATCACCAACGATATCACTGTCGGGCTTCAAACACCGATTGAGGAAGCAGAACTCATCAAGAAAGAAGCAGGTACTGCTCTGGTTGAGAGTGTCGCTGAGGACGAAAAGATCGAGGTGGCAACGATCGGTGGTGACGAGAAGAAGACCGTGTCGCGCAAGAAGCTGGCCAAGGTCATTGAGCCGCGGGTTGAAGAACTCCTTGACCTTGGGATGCAGGAAGTTGAGGATGCCGGCTATCGCGACCTGGTCCCGGCGGGGTTGGTGCTCACCGGAGGAACATCACTACTGCAGGGCATCGCGGAGTTTGCTGCCCAAAGGTATGACATTCCGGTCCGTCGAGGAAGGATTCCCCAGGGAATTCACGGACTGCGAGACATCGTCGAGTCTCCAATCTTCGCCACGTCAATCGGCCTGTTGCGCTACGCAGTGGAGACAAAGGATTTCAAGAAGCCGGAGTATGCACAGAGGAGAAGCTCGCTGATCAGCAAGCTTTTCACTTGGCTCAACCGATTTTTCCGGGGGTAAGGCTAATGATAGAGGACCAGAATTTCATACCACCCGCCCGATTGATGGTTCTCGGTGTCGGTGGTGGAGGGGGAAACGCGGTCGACCGGATGTTCAACACTCGCGTAGGCGGTGTAGAACTGGTCGCTGTCAACACAGACGCCCAGGTTCTCGATGTCGTGCAAGCGCACCGCACGCTACAAATTGGCGGCAAGCTGACGTGTGGACTGGGCGCTGGCGGAAACCCGGAGATTGGCAAACTCGCTGCCGAGGAGAGCCGGGAAGCGGTCATCGATCTCCTCAACGGGGTCGACATGGCGTTCATCACCTGTGGAATGGGCGGTGGAACCGGAACCGGTGCCGCGCCAGTTATCGCCTCGCTGGCCAAGGAGGCAGGGGTTCTTACCACGGGGATTGTCACCCGCCCGTTCTCGTTTGAGGGCCTGGCCCGCGCCGAGAAGGCAGAGATAGGAATTGCGCGCCTCTCTCAGACGGTCGACGCCCTGATCACAATCTCCAATGACAAACTTCTCAAGGTCGTCCCGGCAGAGACCCCGATCACCAAAGCATTCGAAATGGCCGATGAGGTCCTGCGGCAGGGAGTGGAGGGGATCTCCGATCTAATCACTATTCCAGGGATGATCAACCTCGACTTCGCAGACATTGAGAGCGTAATGCGCAATGCCGGTACGGCAATGATGGGCATCGGCGAGGGAGAGGGAGAAGGAAAGACCAAAGAGGCCGCACGAAGAGCGATCTCCTCGCCACTGCTCGACGGCGCGATCCGGGGAGCCCGCAAGGTGATCATGAACATCACCGGCGGGTCGGGCCTTACCCTGGAAGAGGTCACAGACGCCGCGTCTCTCATTCGAGAAGCCGTCTCCGACAAGGCCGACATCATCTTTGGCACGGCGATCCGCGACGGGATGGAGACAGTCCGTCTAACGGTGATCGCCACCGGCTTTTCGGTCTCCTACACCGGCGACGAGGAAGGCCCACTGCTCAGCCATGAGACCATGCTTGCCAAGCTGGAAAAAGAGAGCCGAATCGGCGAGGACGACTTTGATATTCCGACCTTCCTGCGACGCAGCCGCAAGGTGCGCAAAGAGGCTCCGACGCGCCGATGGGGACAGGAGCAGGAAGAGCTGACTCCAGCAAAACGCAACAGGTAAGACCAGTGCCAGAGGTGGGGGTCGAACCCACACGACCTCGAGGGTCACGGGATTTTGAGTCCCGCGCGTCTGCCAATTCCGCCACTCTGGCATTAATTACGAACCATTCTACTCACTCAATCCGGGCCCGTCAATACCAAAGCACCTTTCTAGGCCCCTTCCTAACTGCATTTACCGCAGCAGTCGCTACAGTGCCACAAGCTCGAGGTCGCGAGCAGATTGCAGAGGCTTTTCCGGCCGAAGGATCGCCACCCGGCGTTCGGCGCCACCGTAGGCCGTTGTGGTGAAGATCGTCAAGCAACGCTCCTCAAACAGCAGAACGGGGGCAGATGGCTGATGCGATCGGACGAGCGCCCTTAACCCGAGCCGATCGGCGATCTCCTCGAAGGCGTCCCGACCGAAGGTCGGTCGACCGAACACACCGGGGTCAACGACGTACCCGGGAGTATCCGCCCAGTCTCCCCACGTGATTCGCCGCCAATTCGGCGTGCCCAACCCGATGCCCTCGATCTCCTCGATGGCACCCACATCCGGCAGCGCTCCGTGGAGGGCGAGCACTCCACGAGGGTGCAACGCGGCAAAGGGCAACCACGAGAGGGCCTGCGCGATCGCTCGTTCCTCGTGTGAGGACAACCGCTGCCAGAAATCCGCCGGGGAGAAGGACTCTACTGCCCAGCCCTCGTGATTGCCCATGAGTAGAAACACCCGGTCCGGATGAGCGAGCTTCGTCGCAAGGAGAAGCTCAAGATTCCCTGCCGAGTCCGGGCCACGATCCACGTAGTCGCCGAGAAACACGATCACGTGCTCGCAGGCCGGAAACCGGGCGAAGACCCGTTTCGATGCTTCGAGATCTCCGTGGGTATCGCCGACGAAAACGATTGGCTGTTCCGCCGGCAGGCGGATGAACCGTCCCTCCTGCTTGAAGCACGCTTCCGCCTCTGAAAGAAGTTCTCCATCGATCATACGTCATACGCTAATGTGCGCGGGCATCAAAGACAAGATTGGATATAGAAGGTGTGAGTGTGGAGGTCAAATTGTAGAGGGTAGGAGTGGAACCCCCCAGCCTGTATGCGAGCTGCGCTCCACTTTTCACACTATGCTTGCGCGCAATGCGGCAACGTTTTCGGCCACCGTCGCCGTGTCGTTATACAGGCTCGATCCGGCGACCAGCACCGTCGCGCCGGCCTCCACCACCAGCGGCGCAGTGGTAGCGTCGATTCCACCGTCCACTGCAATGGGAGTGTACAACTGCCGATCCTGCAGCGTGTTGCGGAGCCGACGGATCTTTTCCAGCTGACTGTGGATGAATGGCTGGCCTCCCCAACCGGGGTTGACCGTCATCACCTGAATCAGGTCTGCCTGGTCGAGTACATCGTCGAGAACGCTCGGCGGCGTACCGGGGTTGACGGACACGCCGGCCTCGATCTTGAGACGGCGGATGGCCTGCAGCACGCGATAAAGGTGGGGACAAGCCTCGTGGTGCACGATCAGGCGGTCTGCCCCTGCATCTACGAATGCCTCCAGGTGCCGCTGCGGCTCAACGATCATCAGGTGCACATCAAGCGGCACGCTCACCATACGGCGCAGCGCTCGCACCACACCCGGGCCGAAGGTGATATCGGGTACAAAGCGCCCGTCCATCACGTCTACCTGAATGGCGTCAACCCCTGCGGCTTCGGCCTCACGGGCCTGCTCGCCCAGACGGGCGAAATCGGCCGACAGTATAGAAGCTTCAATCACGATCATCGCATTCTCCTCTTTCCATACGGCGAACACCCCGAGGGCCTGCGACGATGACATCCGTGGCCAGACCGAGAAACAGCCCGTGTTCCAGGATTCCAGCCCGTTCGTTCAAAAGCGCTGCCAGTGCAGTGGGATCCTCTATCGGGCCGAAGTGGCAATCCAGGATCAGATTGCCCTGGTCTGTCTTGAAAGGAGTTCCATCGCCTTCTTGACGCAAGATGGCGCGCGCGCCCAGGGATTCCAGGTAGGCGGCCTGTACCGGCCAGCCAAATGGAATGACCTCCACCGGCACGGGCCAGCGTGTGCCCAACGCGGGCGAAAGCTTTGATTCGTCCACCACGATGATCTCGCGGCGGCTGGCCTGCGCGACGATCTTCTCCCGCAGTAGCGCTCCACCGCCACCCTTGATCAGGTCTAGATGCGGGTCAACCTCATCCGCGCCATCGATGGTCAGATCAACGATGGGATGTCGATCCAGTGTGGTCAGGGGGATTCCGAGCTGCCGCGCCTGCTGCTCAACGTCCCCCGAGCAGGCCACGCCGAGGATGCTGCGCAGTTGGCCCTCGCGCAGAAGCTGATCGATGCGGCGCACGGCGAAGACGGCCGTGCTGCCGTGGCCCAGGCCGACCACCATCCCCGATTCCACGAATTCAACCGCCGCCTCGGCGGCCCGCTGCTTGAGTCCTGAAACCTCACCGTTCATTCTCCGTCCGCCACCTTGCCCTTTGCCGACCGTCGCGCAACGACCCCGTTCATCCGGGAAAGATCAGTCTCCTTGCTTCCGCGAGCACGGCATCCACTGTGATCCCAAATCTTTCATAGAGCACGCCACCCGGCGCACTGGCGCCGAAGCCCTCCATTCCAACAACCGCTCCATCGACGCCGACGTAGTGCTCCCAGCCAAGTCTCATTCCGGCTTCCACCGCCACACGCGCTCGCACAGCCGCAGAGAGCACGCTGTCCCGATAGTCTGCCGGCTGGCGGTCGAACAGCTCCCAACACGGAAGCGACACCACGCGCACATTGACACCCTCACCGGCCAGCCTCTGTCCAGCTTCCAGTGCGATGTGCACCTCCGAGCCAGTCCCGATCAGGATGAGCTCGGGA
>CAZMOL010000007.1:0-7367 GCA_964568045.1 uncultured Thermotogae bacterium | reverse complement strand
GGTCCGTCCTCACCGAGCCCGATGCTATCGTGGGTGAACACGTAGACGACACGACTGTTGCTTAAAGAGGCCAGCCGCATCGGCGGGCGCATGTAGTCGGAGAAGACGAGGAACGTTGCGGTGTAGGGGATGACCCCGCCGTGCTGCGCCATTCCACCGGCAATCGCCCCCATGGCGTGTTCGCGTACGCCGAAGTGCAGGTTGCGCCCGGCGTAACTCCACTGCCCACCCACGGCACCCTGCACGCCTTCGGCGGACGTGGCCGGCGATTGGAAATCGCCGAATCCCTTCAACCAGGTGTAGGTGGAAGGATTGAGATCGGCCGAGCCGCCCATCAACTCAGGAACACTGGCCGCCAGCCGCTGCATCACCGCCTCGGAGGCCTTACGGGTGGCGATGCCTTTCTCGTCGGCGTCAAACGCGGGAAGGTCCCGATCCCAACCCTCCGGCAGCGCTCCCGCCGCGCGCCGCGCAAGCTCGGACGCAAGATCCGGATGCTCCGCGGCGTAGCGGTCGAACCGCTTCTGCCAATCCGCCTCCGCCCGACAACCCCTGTCAACCGCCTCACGGAAATGGGCGTGCACGTCCTCGGGGATGAGGAAGTCCAGCTCGCTCGGCCAGCCCAGAGCCTCTTTTGCCGCCTTGAGCTCGTCGGCTCCGAGCGGCGCGCCGTGGACCTTGAACGTGCCCTGCTTGTTCGGCGCCCCGTAGCCGATGATCGTCCGCACAGAGATGAGAGACGGCCGCGCCGCTTCGCCCTTGGCCAACTCGATCGCCGCATCGATCGCCGCCGCGTCGTTCCCGTCCTCAACCGTCTGCACATGCCATCCCTGCGACAGGAAGCGCTGCCGCACGTCCTCGGTAAAGGTCAATGCGGTCGATCCAGCAAGCGAGATGCCGTTGTCGTCGTAAAGCACAATCAGCTTGCCCAAACGAAGATGTCCTGCCAACGCACACGCTTCGGCCGCCACACCCTCCATCAGATCGCCGTCGCTTGCGATCACGCAGGTGAAATGATCGACGATCGTGTGGTCGGGGCGGTCGTAGCACGCTGCCAGATGCGCCTCGGCAATCGCCATCCCCACCGCGTGTGACAGCCCCTGCCCGAGGGGACCGGTCGTCACCTCCACTCCTGCCGTCACGTGGCTCTCGGGATGGCCGGGAGTGCGGCTCTCCCACTGGCGAAAGTTGCGCAGCTCAGAGAGAGGCAGATCGTAGCCGGTGAGGTGCAGCAGCGCGTAAAGGAGCATCGAGCCGTGTCCAGCTGAGAGAACAAAGCGGTCCCTGTCGGGCCATTGCGGGTTGGCCGGATTGTGTTTCAGATGCCGCGCCCACAGAACATAGGCCAGGACCGCCGCGCCCATCGGAAGGCCGGGATGGCCTGAATTGGCCGCTTGAATGGCATCTGCGGCAAGGAAGCGGATCGTGTTGATCGAACGTTGCTCAAGCGACGATGTGTCTTGGGTCAACAGTGTGATCCTCCTTCGTTATCCAAGTAGATGGTATCACCCGATCGATCTGCCGTGCGGTCACAGCAGGGACGACCACTGCCTCCTCGGTACAGAATGCCATCCTAGGCCGCCCCCACTTCCAAGCCGTATTGCGCCGCTCCCAACAGGGCCACCTTCGGGTGAAGCACGACGTGCACCGGCATTTGCGCAAGCAGTTCCGCGTATCGCCCTTTGCTCCGGAAGGCCTCCAAGAACGATCCCTCCTGCAATACGGGAAGGATGCGGGGTGGGATGCCGCCGGCAAGATACACGCCGCCGGTGGCAAAGAGCTTCAGCGCTAAGTTCCCGGCCTCCGCCCCCAGAATGCGAACAAAGACGTCCAGCGTTCTGCGGCACAGAGCACAAGCACGCTTCGGATCGAGTGCTGCATTGACAATCACTGGCGTGGGGTCATCCGCTGCGGCCAATTGATCGGCCACCCAGGCCGACTCCGCAGCGATTCCTTCGTCCCTGAGTGCGGCATAGATGCTGGGAAGGCCCAGGCCGGAGCAGATTCGCTCGACGCTCACGTGGTCGAACCGATTCCACATCGCACGCAGCAACCCCAGCTGAAAGGAGTCGGCCGGGGCAAAGTCAACGTGGCTGCCCTCGGAGGCGTGAGCGTTATAGCGGCCTGCGTCCCACGTCAGAAACGCCTCGCCAAGACCGGTTCCCGGGGCGATTACGCCAATCGTCCCACCGGCTTGCGGTTCACCTTCATTCAGCGTGTGCAACTCATCGCTCTTTAGGTAGAGGACCCCATTGGCAATGGCCTCCAGGTCGTTCAACAACCAGACTGCCGAAAGCTCGAACGTCTCCTGCAGCCGCTTCGCAGTAACACTCCATGGGAGATTGGTGAATCTCGCACGGCCATCGACCACCGGCGCGGCGAGTCCGATGCTGGCCGCCTCCACTCGAAAGGCGGCTCCCTCTAGGAACTCCGCTACGATCCCTTCCAGGTCTTCATACTGTTGGCTGGGAAAGGTGGACTCGGCCAGGGGATTCCTTGCCCCCTGCTCGGTTGAGACAATCGCCAAATCGGTCTTTGTTGCGCCAACATCACCGACCAGGAGCATCTTTCTTCTTCGCCACCTTCCCTTTTTCTATAAGCATACACGCAGCAGACCATCGTACAGCAAACCGCTCAACCCGTCGAACCCGTGCTGAAAATCGAAGCATTGACAGCGACTGGACCGCTGCTCTGCGTTTGTGTTAGGCTGGCGTTGAGAAATGACGAACAACATGCAACAAACAAGAATGAGGACTTGCTTTGGCGTCTATCGAAGGAGCAACGTTCGTTAAATAAGGAGGAGCGATGAAGGAACTTGTGCCCGCACCGCATTTCCTCTATCTGCTTCATCCCTACAGCACCTGCCTGGTGAGCTGCTGTAACGCGGAGGGAACGCCGGGCAGTGAACGACCTCGAAATCGGCGACCATCGTCTGGTGATCGGGGAAATCCTGGAGGTGTACGCAAAAGCCGAGACACTGGAGGAGGGAGGCCTGCGGGCACTGGATCGAGCACGGCCGCTGCTTCACATCGGAGGCAACCTCTTCACCAGCACGAGGGACGAGACCATGGAGCCGCGGCTGCCGGCATGACCGGCAAGCGGCCAACACAAACGGCAAGACAGTGGAAGGTGGTAGAAAGTCGTGTCGACAAAGCTTAAGAAAGCACTCAACGACGGCCAAGCCGTCATCGGAACCTTTCTATTCGAGATCTCAAAGCCGGCCGTTCCGAGGATCCTGGCCGACGCCGGATTCGACTTCATCGTCATCGATGCGGAGCACGGAACCTACACGATCGAATCGGCCGCGGCGTTGATCACCTGCGCCCGGGCATCGGGCATCGCGCCTCTGGTCCGCGTTGCCGAAATCACACGCACGAACGTCCTGCGGGTGCTCGAGGCCGGCGCGGGTGGGATCATGGCCCCGATGATCCGCGACCACAGGGACGTGGATGAGCTGTACAGGCTCGCCAAGTATCCGCCGGAGGGGGAGCGGGGCACGTGCCTGGGAAACGCACACACGGACTACCGGAGCCCGAACCCGGCATCGTACTTGCGGGACGCAAACGAGAACGTGTTGCTCGTCGGTCAAATCGAGACCACGCAGGCTTTGACCAATCTCGATGACATCCTGAGTCCCGGCAAGCTCGACGTCGCCTTCGTCGGCCCGCTCGATCTCTCGGTCGGCCTGGGAACACCGGGAAACCAGCACACCCCCGAATTCGAAGCGGCAATCGAACTCATCTTGGACCGCTGCCGCGCGCACAAAGTCGCTGCCGGCGCGTTCGTCGCGGATCCCGATACCGGGAAGCGATGGATCGAGCGCGGGTTTCGGATGATCGCCTGCTCCGGCGAGCTGTACATGCTCGCCGACAAGAGCAGACAAATCGTCGAGGAACTAAGAGGGAGATAGGTTCACGCCAGCGCCTTGAGCAATCCGTCCGTCGGCAGGGTATTGAGGACGTCGTTGCCTTGCGCCCAGCCGCGGCGTGCGGTGAGCACGCCGAACTCCGCGAAGTCGAAGTGCTCGGGGACGTGCGCGTCGGTACCGATCGCCAGCTTGGCACCGGCATCGATCGCCTGGCGGACGTGCTCGGCGCGTAGATCCAAACGGATCGGGTTGGCGTTGATCTCCAAGGCCGTTTTCGCCTTGGCCGCGTGTTCGAAGACCTGCTCCCAGTCTGCATCGTAGGCCGGACGCTCGCCGATCTTGCGGCCGGTGGGATGGGCAAGCACGTGGACGCCTTCGGTCTCCACCGCTCTGATGAGCCGCTCGGTCATCTCTTCTCTTGACAGGCGAAAGTGTGAGTGCACTGCGACGATGACGAAATCGAGGGATCTAATGAGCTTGTCCGGCACGTCGATCGATCCGTCGCGAGCGATATTTGCCTCCACTCCGGCCAGCAGCCTAATCCCTTTGACTTGCTCGTTCATCCGGGCGATCTCGTCGATCTGGCGGCGCAGCTCGTCGGCCGACAGCCCGCCGATCACCTGAGAGAACCGATAGTGATCGGTGATCGCGATGGCAGCAAGCCCGCGCGCCCGTGCGGCCGCGACCATCTCATCCAGGCTCGCCTTGCCGTCCGACCAGTCGGTGTGAACATGCAGGTCGCAGCGGATCTGCTCCGCTATGACGAGGTCGGGTAACGCTCCTCGATCCGCTGCCTGAATCTCGCCTTGATCCTCACGCAGCTCCGCCGGGATGTAGGCCAGTTCGAGCGCCTCATAGATCCCCTCTTCGTTCTCCCCGGCCACGGCCCTCTCCTTCTTGTCGAACAGGCCGTACTCGTTTAACTTGTAACCCCGTGCCACCGCCCGCTCGCGCAGGCGGATGTTGTGGCTCTTTGATCCCGTGAAGTACTGAAGCGCGGCGCCGAACGACTCCTCCGGCACAATCCGCAGGTCCACCTGAAACCCATCGGAAAGCCGCACCGAGGACTTCTTCGGCCCCTGGGCGAGGATCTCCTCTACGTCGGGAAGCGACACGAACACCTGGGACGCCTCCTGCGGCTTGCCGGAGACCGCGAGGATGTCGAGATCACCGATCGTCTCCCGCCCACGGCGAAGCGACCCAGCCGGCTCGACGCGTGAGAACAGACCCGTATCCATCAGGCGGTTACAAAGGTCCCTTGCCAACGGAAGGGCGTAGCCGAGCAGCTCGCGCTTCTCCACCCCGCGTGCCTCGGCCAGGCCGCGCAGGATCTTTTCTTCCGTCTTCTCGCCGAGGCCTTTAACGTCGCGGATCTTTCCCTCGCGGGCCGCGGCTTCCAAATCATCGAGGCTGCGCACCCCGAGCTCCTCGTACAGGAGCTTGGCCGTCTTCGGCCCCACCCCGTCTACCTGCGTCAGGGCGAACAGATCGACCGGCAGCTTGGCCTTCAACTCCTCGTGGTATTTCAGCTTGCCGGTCTTGACGATCTCTTCGATCTTCTTGGCGATCGCCTGGCCCACACCCGGCAGATCGGAGAGCTTCCCCTCCGCAGCGAGCTCCTCGATCGGCGCCGAACAGGATTCCACCGCCTGCGCCGCGCGACGGTAGGCACGCGGCTTGAACTGCACACCCTCAAGATCGAGCAGCTCCGCGATCTCGTAGAGGATCCGCGCGACCTGGCGATTCTTCATCCGCCGTGGAGTCGGGCGAAGCGGGCAAACGAACGATCGTAGGTCCGCTCCACCTCATCCGGGAAGCAACAGCCCGGAAGCTCCTCGTGTGAAAGGTGATACTGCAAGCACTCGCAGCATTTCCCCTGCCGCGGACACCCCGACCACGTGCAGTTGCAGCGATCCAGATTCGCCTTCACATTCGTACAATCGTCCATCTTTCATTCCTCCTTCGTTGCTGGCGCTGGAAGTACGCTTGCCATCAGAGCAGTAGCTATCCTACTAAACGGTAATCCCTCTGTGCCTTTTTGGCAACGATGACGTTCAGTCAACGGCTTGCCAAGCTCACTCATGGATCGTGACCGGCCAATGAATGAATTTCAACCGCTGCGCGGTCGATTCTTCGGCTTGCTGTCGAGGTTCGATTTGTGCGATCTCAGAGATCGAGCAGGATTCTCAGCCGATCTTCGGTCTGACTCAGCGTTTCGGAGCTTACGGTGCCCCAGCGGTCCCGGAGGCGCTCCTTGGAGATCGAGCGGATGTCTTCGCACTCGATGTAACTTGTGTCGCTGACGCCGCCTTCCGGCGGGCGTATCTCAACGTGAAACGGAATCCCTTTTGCTTTGGTGGTCAGAGGAAGGACAACCGCCAGCTCCGCCGGCCCGGCATTGAACGTGTTAGCCGAAAGCACCAGCGCCGGGCGTGTCCCTCTATGCTCACGCCCACGAGTCGGACTCAAATCGACGGTCCAGATTTCCCCGCGCGCAGGCTGAACCATCACGTCTCCTTCAGATCGTCGCTGCTTGTCGCATCCCAACCCTTCCGCTCGGCGAGTTCCTCGGCCCACCGGTCAGCATCTTGTTGCAGGGCGGCATACGCCCGATTCGCCCTCTCCAGAAACACGCGCCGCCGATACGCTTCGATCGCCTCATCCAAGATCTGTTGTGTCTTCTGGCCTGTCTGGTTGGCAATCTCCTCCAGAAGCTGTTTGGTCTCTCGCTTGATCCTCACAGTCGTGCTGGGCATATCGACCCTCCTTGCTTGGGAGCTTACGTATCAGTATACAAATACGACACAGAATCGTCTACAGCCGCAGGAACGATGTGCCTACTCCCACTCGGCAGCTTCTTGCAGCCAGCGATTCGTGAGCCGCAACAGGCCGTTTCCGAGATCCCAGGATTTCCTTGTGGCCTTGCGCCAACAAGCAAACCGGTGTTGCGTCGTCAGAACATCAACTTGTGATGAGTGCTTCGGCAAGCGGGACTACTGACCTGCGAAATGGAGCATTGATAGTTGAGAGAAATCCTTTTCAACCAGCTTCGGATATAGACTGATGCTGGATTGCAGGACGCGGACCGGCACTTCCCTTACAACAAGGCTTTGAACTCCTCAGGGCGATAGGCGGGCCTGCTTGAGGATGTGCGAGAGGGTCGAGCGTTTGATCGGACGGTGGGCAGGAACGGTGAGCTTGAGCGTCTCAGTTGGGGTATGTTTCTGAAGCCTTATGTGACTACCTCGTTGGCGGATGATCACCCAGCCATCTTTCTGTAGGGCGTGGAGAACCTCCGTGTACGACAAACTCGGGAGTTTGGTCATACGGCGATCTCAAGTTGCTCAGCATCGGGACTGAGGGAAGCGTCGTCCTCAACAGGCTCGACATACAGCTCGATGGCTTCACGGATGTTGCGAAGAGCTTCTTCCTTGGTGTCTCCCTCGCTGATGCATCCAGGAAGAGCCGGAACAGTCACCGTGTATCCGCCTTCCTCGCT
>CAZMOL010000006.1:0-34293 GCA_964568045.1 uncultured Thermotogae bacterium | reverse complement strand
CAATAAAATGCCGGCCGGTTGACTTGGCCGCATTTTTTCGTTCCCTCATCTTGGGTGGACATTATACACGCTTTTCATTAAAGAATGCAACACGCAGGCGCATCCCCGAGAGAAATGCATTGGGCACGTCGTGACGACGAGCCTTTGGATGAGGTAAACCGCTCATTTTTCTTAAGAACGTTAACCCACTTCCAGATCTTGCAAGATTTTGTCGATCTTTTTCTTTTCTTTGTCTTCCAGCGGCAGTTTGGGGCTGCTGGAGTGGCCGCCGCACAGGCCCATCCTATCGAGTGCGTATTTGAGCGCCTTCTGCGTCTTTCCGGCGTACTCGAGGTAGCGCAACAAGGGAAGCATCTTCTTATAGAGCGTCCATGCAGCATCAAGATCCTTCTTCTCGGTCACCAGATCGAACAGGTCGGCGGCCATCCTTGGGACGACGTTGCCGATGACGCACACCCAGCCGATCGAGCCCATGAGAAAGAACTCGTAGGCCATGTCTTCCCAGCCGCAGAAGATCCCAAGTTTATCCTCGGTGAGCTGACGGATTTCGGCAATGCGCCGGAAGTTGCCGCTGCTCTCCTTGATACAGTCAATCGTCGGCAGCTTGGCGAGGCGGGCGACCGTCTCCGGCTCGATATCAACCTTGGAGGTGAATGGGTTGTTGTAGATCATGATTGGCAGATCGACTGCCTCGGAGATGCGGGTGTAATGGTGGATGATCTCGTCGGGATCCGGGGTGTAGTACCACGGCGACAGAACCAGCGCCCCGGCGGCGCCGAGCTCCTTGGCCTGCTGGACATATTCAATCGTCTTCTCGGTGGTTTCGGCGCTTGCCCCCACGACCACCGGAATTCGGCCGCCGACAGCGCTGATCACAGTCTGCGTGATCTTGCGCTTCTGTTCGTCATTGAGGCTGGCAAACTCGCCCGTGCTGCCCAGTGGAATCACACCGTGGATGCCCTGGCCGGCCAGCCATTCCACATTCCTGCTCATTCCATCGTAATTGACCTCGCCATCGCCGGTAAACGGGGTGACAAGGACAACGTAAACACCGCGAAGTTTCCCCATCTGTGTTCCTCCTTACTATTCAGGGGTTTGTTGGTTGAATCGATCGAGTCGCAGTGGCTCTGTGGGAACGGTCGTCGGCTTGCCAATGATCATCTCTGCGATGACCGTGCCCGTAATCGGGGCCAGTCCGATGCCGTCCCCTTCGTGTCCGGCGGCGATGTATAGCCCTGGCACTGAAGGCACAGGCGACACGATAGGAAAATGGTCCGGAGTCCAGGGGCGAAGACCCGCATAAGATCGAATCACATTGATGTTCTTGATCGTGGGAAAGAATCGCAGGGCTCGCTTGGCCAGCAATCTCAGTACGTGGAGGTCACTTCGCGTATCGAACCCCACAAACTCGCGGCTCGACCCGATGAGGAAATTCCCGTGGCCGGTGGGTTCGTAAACCATCGCCACGCCGTAGGTATCCATATCTGGCTCCACGTCGCGCTTGCCCTTGCCGCCGAACTTGGCCATCAGATAGCCGAATTCCTGGAGCTTTCTTCGTGCTCGTGTCGGCGTCCTTTCTGCAACCAGGATGTGTCCTTTGCGCGGTTTAATGGGAACGGTCACGCCTACTGTCCTGGCAATCTGCGGCGTCCATACTCCGCACGCCAAAACAACCCTTGAGGCGAGTATCTCACTACCAGACGTGGCGACACCGCGGATGGCTCCGGAATCGTCCTGCAGAAGGGCGGTAACCTCCGTTTGTGGGTAGACAGACGCTTTGTTGCGTTTGGCCGCCTCCACAAAACCGTACACCAACGCCATTGGGTTCAAGGACGAATCCGAAGCGCACTCCACTAACCCAACAACGTCCCTGGCCAGAAGCGGCTCGTCTTCGAAGACGGCACCGCCTTCAATGTATCGCATCGGAAGGCCGGCGTCTTTTTGCTGCTTCACCCAATCGCGTGCGGCTCTCTCCTGGTCTTCGTTCTCTACGACGAGGACACTTCCACGCTGCGCGTAGTCGAGGTCGTAATCGAGCTCATCGACAAGTTGGGCGAGCAATTGCTGGCTCTTCAGAGTGAATTGGCTGTCGTATCCTGGCTTCTTGTCCGTGCATAGGACGTTCCCGTCGCAGGCGCTCGAGGTGCCGGATGCGATGTCGCCTCGTTCTGCCAAGACCACATCGATTCGTTCCTGTGCGAGATAGTACGTTACGGCCGCTCCGATTACCCCGCCGCCTACCACAATTACATCGGCTGTGTCAATCATCTGTTGTCCCCGCTAAGGCGCCGAAGGTCATCGGCACAATGGGTGGGCGAATGGAGTCCGGTTCTATTGCCGATGCAGCGATTTCCAACTCCTCTGCCAGAAGACGCATCACGAGCTTCTCGCACGTGCGTCCCTGACACAGACCCATCCCTGCTCTGGTTCGTCGTTTAACGCCAGTTACATCCACGGCGCCTTCGTGGATAGCCTGTTTGATCTGCCCGGCAGTGACCTCCTCGCAACGACAGACGATCACATCATCATCCATGGCGACCTCCAAGGCGCACGATCCCACGAACCTCTTGGGCGTGTTCTTTCGGAACGGCTACGGTAATGACAGCGGTACGATCATTGGCTTTTGTAGCTACGGCTTTCACGACTTCTCCCTCACACACCGGTTTCCCGGCACGATTCACCGCGGCCACCTTCTGTCCCACCTCTGGAAGCGGAAGGTACTCGTGGGGAATCATCACCGCAGCCAATGCGTCAGAATACGTCAAGTCAAACAGAAAGATGGCCAACCCGGGGCATCGGGGAATACACAGCCCACATCCGATGCATTTGCTCTCATCGAGTTGGGGGCAATTCGTGATCGGCGTTCCAACGGTAATTGCATGATGAGGACAGGCCTCCTCACAGGGATTACAGGGGATTTCCTGGGGGCATTCGATGACGACGACCGGTCCCTGTTGCATTCGTTCCTTTGAAGGGTAGCCTGGAGACTGTTCAAGCTCCGCTTGCGACACATACCCATTGGCAGCTACCTCTTTGGACATACTGCCTCCCCCAGGTCCACAAGCTCCTGTTTGGCATCCTGTATCGGCTGACAGAATGGGCCCCCTCTTAGGCTGCACAGCCGATCGGCAATTGCTTGAAGTTCCTCTTGGTCGCGAACACGTGTTTTGCCCATTGCGGAAGCCGCAGCAATCCCCGTCAGCTTACCTTCCTCTAATGCTGTGCTTGCCTCTTCAATACCGGAGACATCGCCCGCCACATAGATTCCAGGGACAGTAGTCTCCAATTGACCGTTGTGAATGGGAACCCAGCCGCCCAACACGGATGAGTTTGTGAGTTGGCAACCAGCCAGTGAGGCGAGACGGGTGTTTGGGCGAAGCCCTATTGCCACACAGATCGTATCGACATCGAGCCTCTTCTCACTACCAGGGACCGGTCTCCACGTGTTGTCCACCTTTGCCACGATAGCACCGGTCACTCGTGTGTCTCCCAAGGCGCGTACGATGGTGTGTGCGGTCAGGATGGCCACGCCGGCGCGGCGAACTTTGGCCGCGTGCACCCCGTATCCTCCGATCTTTGGCGCGGCATCTAAGATGGCCACTACATCCGCTCCGGCCTGGAGGAGCTGGTAGGTGACGATTAGGCCAACATTTCCCGAGCCCACCATGAGAACACGGTTGCCAGGGAGCACGCGCCATACGTTGATCATCGTTTGAGCCGCCCCGGCTCCCATCACGCCGGGAAGGGTCCAGCCATCAAAATGGATTGCGTTCTCCTCGGCACCTGTGGCCAAAACGATCTTCTTTGCCGCAATCGACTCCGCATTCGTTGCGACGCGGAAAGCCACCTTGGGCTGGTCCCTCGTCGATTCCTCAAACAAAGTCTGAACGACTTCCAGCCAGCCTGGTTGGATGTCGTAGACCTCCCATCCTAGCATTAATGTGACACCGAGATCCTGCGCTTCGCGAAAGAGATCCTGGGCGATATCCACTCCGCGAGTTCCGGCCCGGTGCTCCCGGGATCCAAAGAATTTGTGGATCTGTTTGATCAACTGTCCACCTGGCTTTGGATTGCGGTCCACCACTACAGTGCTACAGCCTCGTTTGGCGCCCTCGATGGCAGCAGTAAGCCCGGCAGGTCCAGCTCCCACAATGGCCAGATCCACCTTTCTCAAGGGTCCCTCTCCTGGCCGGCACCGTGTTGGGTCTCTACGACCATACCGGCGACAACTGGGGTGATGCACGTTCGAACGTTGGGAACTCCATTCACTGTCATCACACAGTCCGTGCACTGTCCAATGGCGCAAAAGATTCCACGCGGTTCAGATCTCTCTGCCGTGTATCGGTGTACACGGATGCCGGCCGCGGCCAATGCTGCGGCAATCGGCTCCCCAGCAAGGGCCGTTATTTCTTTTCCGTCCACCTGGATTTTTACCTCGTTAGAATCCGGCGGATCCCCGAGAATTGGGTGATGTGCGATACGCATCGTCAATGCTCTCCGTAACACTAGAGGTAGGTTTGTACTTACCCCATCCCAAGGAGGAATCCCTCCTTGAGCGGGTCTTCGGGATCTACGACGAACTGATTGATTCCCGTCACATAAGCTCGTCCCGTAACCTCAGGAACCACTGCCAGCAAATCCCCTACCATAGTCTCTTCGACGATCTGCGCTTTGAAGAGGGTTCCGAGAATGCTTTCATGGACAAACTCCTCCCCCAGTTTCAGTGCTCCTTTAACATACAACGTGGCGACCTTCGCGGAAGTGCCCGTTCCGCACGGTGATCGATCGATGGACCCCGGCGGAATGACGACCGCATTCTTTGCGTGCGCCTCGGGATGGGTGGGCGGACCGTAGAACTCCACGTGGGTCAGCCCCTCAATGAATGGTTTTTCAGGGTGCTGAACACGAACCTGAGAATTTACCGCCTTGCGAATGGCAATTCCAGCTCTGACAAGGTCGCCAGCACGTTCTGGAACAATTTCTAGTTCCAACTTACTTGCCTCGACAAGGGCGTAGAAGTTTCCACCATACGCGATGTCCAAGATGACCTGGCCAAAGCCAGGTACCTCGACCTCAACGTCCCTTTGGTATAAGAATGACGGAATGTTTCTAAAAGTGACGCCTTTTGCAGATAGGCCTTCGACTATTACCCTAGCCGTGACCAAACCGGCTGGAGTGTCCAGCCTAATTGTGGTCACAGGCTCCTCAACCGGGACAATGCCTGCTTCGATCATTGCCGTGCAGCAACCGATCGTATCGTGCCCACACATTGGGAGATACCCACCAACCTCAATATAGATCACCCCAATGTCGGCATCAGGACGGCAAGGCGAGGCGAGAATGGCGCCTGACATCACCTCATTTCCTCTAGGTTCATACACTAGCATAGTTCTTAAAGAATCCATGTTTTTCTTTAAGTACAGCATCTTTTCGGCCATCGTCTTGCCGGGGATGTGGGGCAAACCACCGATGACCGTACGGGTGGGTTCACCCTCTGTGTGGGTATCGATGGTGGTAATCATGCGTTGAAACCGCATTGCTTATCCCTTTCATCTTCGAGTTGTCTAGTTGTGTATGCAAGATGTTACTTGCATACACAGGCCCCACACATTAGTGAAAGCAAGGAGCATTGTCAAGTGGAACTGAATCTTACAGCCAGACTGGAAACCGCTCGCAGATAGCGGGAGCGCTTGGTCGGTATCCCGATGATGAACTGCCAAGCAAACCGGGTGGCTGCTGCATGTCTAGTGCGTGCTTGCGCTTGATAGTCCATTCTCTTCACACTATTATTTAGTATATGATCGATGTGGGGCAGTTTATCCGGTCACTTCGGACGAGCCGGAAATGGACGCTGAGGGATCTTTCGCAGCGCTGCAATTTGTCAGTAAGCTTCCTTTCCCAGGTGGAACGAGGGCTGTCCTCACTTACCATTACTTCTCTTGATGCGATCTGTGAAGCGTTAGGGGTTTCTCTCTCTGATTTGTTCTCGAAGTATGCAGATTCTGAAATCGATCCCTCTCTTCTGGCAGAATCACCCGAAATCGTCAAGGCGACCGATAGACCTTATATTCAGATGTCATCTGCCAGCATCAAGTATCAATTCTTGAGTGGACAGTTCCCCGAACGCTTGTTTGAGATACTCATCGGCGAGATTCCACCAAGCTATCACTATCCTCCTGTTGTTCATAAAGGGGAGGAATTTGGCTTTGTCTTGGAAGGACGTTTGACGCTTAAGGTAGGAGAGGAAAGCTATGAACTTGGCCCTGGAGACAGTTATCACTTCTTGGCAACGGTACCCCATGGATACGAGACAGATGAACAGGGGACAGCAAGGATCCTTTGGGTGCAAACATTGAAGTATTCAGGTCTGCCTGTTGGTATGAGAAAGAAGTCTGTTCGCGCTGTGCAGGGAGCAGAATCTGGGCAAGGAACGAATGCTGAATAGACTCCGTGGCAAAAAGCGGTTGGCTTGAAGAGGAGCCAAGAGATATCAACGTGGTTTTTGCAGGACATCCTAGCGTAAATCAGTCGGTTATCTGAATATTCTCGTCACTGAGGGGTCAAAGGCTCGGGGAGACCTTCATCATCACAGCTGATACGGGGAGAACGGCCTTTGCGAGAGTCTCAATGCCCCGTCCTTTGGGTTGCGGTTGTCGCTGCTGCTTCGCATGGTTGCCGTCATTTCGTTGAAAGGCATCGCAGTACCCCCGATACTGATAGGTATCTACCCCGTTTGATGTAAGGAGGGCGCTGATGAATGAGGCCTGTGAGATGATTGAACAGGGAAAAGCGAAGATAGAGTGGGCCGCCTCGCGGATGGACTTGCTCAACCAGTTGCGCGAGGTATTCGTTGAGAGTAGGCCCTTTGCTGGACACCGCATTGGAATGAGCATTCACCTTGAGGCAAAGACCGCGTGTCTGGCGATTCTTCTCCGCGATGGAGGGGCACAGGTGTTTGTTACGGGGAGCAACCCGCTCTCCACACAGGACGACATCGCCAGCGCCCTTGCTGAAGAGAAGGACATCTGTGTTCATGCCCGACACGGAGTGAGTGAAGTGGAGTACTTCGGTCACCTGCGGAAGGTACTCGCCGGGGCACCGGACCTCATCCTCGATGACGGTGGCGATCTCGTCAAGCTCCTGCATGGGGAAGTGGAGGGAGAGATTCTAGCAGGGTGCGAAGAGACGACAACCGGTGTCCACCGCCTGCGGATCCTCGATCGTGAAAAGCGGCTTCGCTTTCCGATGTTTGCGGTGAACGATGCCAAGATGAAATACTTGTTTGATAATCGATACGGAACCGGCCAATCGGTTTGGGATGCCATTTTGCGCTCAACGAACCTCCTTGTAGCAGGCAAGACTGTCCTAGTTGTCGGATACGGCTGGTGTGGCCGTGGGATCGCTCTGCGCGCGACTGGGTTGGGTGGACGGGTGATCGTGGCCGAAGTCGATCCAGTGCGGGCGGTGGAGGCAGTCATGGATGGGTACTCCGTTGCCTCGGTTGTCGAGGCAATCCGCAATGCTGATTTTCTCATTACCGCTAGCGGCTGTTGCGGCGTCGTCACCGACCTGGCGTTTGAAAACGCAAAAGATGGCCTCTTGCTGGCCAATGCCGGTCACTTTGATGTCGAAATCGACAAGGTTGCCTTGGAAAAGCTCGCCGCTTCCAAAAGAGAAGCGCGTAGCGGGATCAGCGAATATACCATGTCGGATGGACGGCGTCTCTACCTGATGGGCGATGGGCGGCTGGTCAATCTGGTACTCGGTGATGGCCATCCCGTGGAGATTATGGACATCTCGTTTGCTCTCCAGGCAATGACACTCCGTCACGTTGTGGAGAGCGCTCCGCTGGCGCCACGCCTCTATCCTGTACCTACACACATCGACCAACAGGTTGCCAGAATGAAACTGGAGGCACTTGGCATTCATATCGACTCTCTGACCGATGCCCAAAGAGAGTACCTCGGTCTGACAGAGTCCTGATTAGCTCTTTGTTTGCTTGGCTAGGCGGGGTAGAATCTCATCTGTGTGGAGCGTGACTGTTGAAGAAGCAATGGGTTAAGCAAAAGAGTTGGCTGATCTGGATTCCAGTGCTCCTTCTTGTGGTGGTCTTCGGGGTCAGTGGGTCAAGACAAACGGCCACAGATCTCTTCTCACCTCTGGAGCAGCTGTATCAATACATCGATAGGTATTTTTACTGGCCGGAGCGAATTGAGGATCGAACGCTTCTGTACGGCGCGATGAAGGGATTGGTCAAGCAGCTCGACGATCCATACAGCGAGTTTCTCGATCCAGGTGACCACGAGCGTTGGGAGGAGAGCCTGGAGGGTGAGTTCAGTGGTGTTGGAATAGAGATCACGATCAAAGACACCGTTCTGACCGTAATTGCTCCCCTCATGGGGACACCGGCAGAGCAGGCTGGAGTGCAAATAGGAGACCAGATTCTCGCCATCGACGGCGACTCCACTGACGGGATCACCCTCACCGAGGCATCGTTGAAGATCCGTGGAGAGGTGGGTACGGCCGTTGTCCTGCTCCTCCGTCACAGGGACGGGAGCGAGGAGGAGGTGTCGATCGTGCGCGACACAATCAGTGTTGAGGCGGTTACTACCGAACTGCTGGCGGAGGAGCGTATTCTCTACATCCGCATCTCGCGCTTCGACAGCGATGTGACCCACGAGCTAGACCAGATTCTCCTCGGTGGCGATCTGGAAATCTCAGACGGAGTAATCCTTGATTTGCGCAACAACCCCGGCGGACTGCTAAACGCGGCAATCGATGTCTCGAGGCGGTTTGTAGACGATGGTATGATCGTCATCACCAAGGGGAGGGTCGCTGGGGAGCAAACCTATCCCGCCCTTGGCAATAGGATTCCCAACCTGCCGCTTGTGGTGCTTGTTAATGGCGGAACGGCAAGCGCAGCGGAAATAGCAGCCGGCGCGATTCGTGATCACGAGATGGGAATACTGATCGGTGAGCGTACCTTCGGTAAGGGAGTCATCCAGCGCATGATAGAGTTTTCCGATGGCTCTGCACTCAAGCTGACCACTGGGGAATACGTCACTCCACTGGGACACGTTGTGCAGGGAGTGGGACTTGTTCCAGATATTGAGTTGGCGGAGGCCGAAGACCCGATTGAGGCAGCGATTGCGTGGATCGATGCTCACATTGGGGAACGGATGCCCATCTCCCTGGGTGACAAGGACCACGGGTGAGAATCTCGGTCATCGGTGCAGGAGGCTGGGGGACGGCGTTCGCGCGCCTGCTCGCATTGAATGAGCATGAGGTGATCCTCTGGGTTCGCGATCCGGTACGGGCGGCGGAGATCGATCGCCTGCGTGAGAATCGGCGGTATCTACCAGGAGTCGTCCTCCCGCAAGAGGGCCTTCGGATCACCGACTCTCTTCCTAAAGCGACTTCCTCTGACATCATCGCTCTTGCCGTTCCCTCGTTCGCCATGTCCGATCTTCTCTCCGAGGTCAAGGTGCTGGTAGTAGAGGCAGAGAAGATCTTTGTCAATCTGGCCAAGGGGATTGACCGCAAGTCGGGGAAAACCATGTCCGAGCTCATCGAAAGTCAGGTTGCGCCACGCGCAGTCTTTACCCTCTCCGGTCCGAGCCATGCCGAGGAGGTTGGTCGCGATATTCCAACCGCTATAGTTCTGGCTGGTACGGATCTTGACTTGGGCAAACGCATTCAAGTGGCACTCGGCACTCCGCGCTTTCGTGTCTATCTCTCCGAGGACATTCGTGGAGTGGAGTTGTGCGCGACGGTGAAGAATATCATTGCGCTGGCGACTGGGGTTTCCGATGGACTCGGCTATGGGGACAACAGTCGCGGGGCTCTTATCACCCGTGGCTTGGCGGAGATGGTCCGCTTTGGCCGAGTGTTTGGGGCGAAGGAAAAGACCTTCTTCGGATTGTCCGGTTTGGGAGATCTCGTCGCTACCTGTACTAGCGGACATAGCCGTAACCGACGCGTTGGGTATCGTCTAGGTCAAGGCGTATCTCTCTCTGAAATCCTCTCCGATATGCCGATGGTTGCCGAAGGGGTTTACGCAACGACGATTGTTCACGAGATGGCTTCGGAGAAAGGAGTGGAAATGCCGATCACCGATGCAGTCTATCGTCTCCTTCACGAGGGAGCAGATCCGCTTGCTCTGGTCGAGGAGATCATGACCCGCGCCCCGAAACAGGAGGAGGTCTAAACCGTTGTCATGCCAGCCTACGACGTTGTGGTAGTGGGTGGAGGACCGATCGGGGCGGTAGCCGCCCGCCATGCCGCTGCAGTGGGGGCACGCGTGCTTCAGATCGAACGGGGGGAATGCACCGGAGAGCCGGCTCGTTGCACAGGGCTGGTCAGTCCACACACGCTTGAATTGCTGGAGGTCTCAGCTGCGAGTCTCCTGCGCGAGATCCGTGGCGGGATCCTCCATGCTCCAGGTGGGAGGACGATCGAGCTTCGCGCAAACACAGTCAAGGCAGTTGTGTTGGATCGCGGAAAGCTCAACCGAGAACTGATCGAGTTAGCGATCGACGCCGGTGTTGAGGTGAGGACACGCACCCGTGCCGTTGCTGCCGATGCTGGCCGGGTACGGATTGAGCATCTAGGCAAAAAAGAGAAGGTAGAAACAAGGGTGATCATTGGAGCCGATGGCCCAAGGAGTTCGATCGCTTCATGGTTTTCTCTCCCGGGCCCGCGTCAATTCCTATCAGCGAGTCAGGCAGTGGTAGCGATAAAGCCGCACTCTTCGGATGGGGTGGAGGTCTTTTTCGGAAGCGACGTGGCACCGGGGTTTTTTGCCTGGGCCGTCCCGGCTGAGGAGGACCATCTGAGAGTTGGCCTGGCAGCGCCATTGGGGACTGACACGGAAGCGCACCTCTCCCGCCTCCTCGCGCAGCGCTTCTCGGGTGAGGTTGTCGCACGAGTTGGCGGGGTCATTCCAATCGGGACGTCCTCAACTACAGTAGGAGATGGGGTGCTCCTCGTTGGGGATGCTGCTGGGCAGGTGAAGCCGACCTCCGGAGGGGGGATTTACACTGGGGGGATGTGTGCGCGAATTGCTGGCAAGATTGCTGGGCGCGCTGCTCTGGCTGGCCAGACCACCCGCCAAACGCTCGTTGAGTACGAGCGTCGTTGGCAAAAGCAGATCGGCAGCGAACTCCGCTTCGGTTTTGCAGCCCACTGCATTCTTGCCGCTCTTTCGGACAGCGAGATCGACGCAGTCCTTGCCGCGGTCGATGATCCGTCGATTATCCAAGTGATTGCCGAGGAAGGAGACATCGATCATCCAAGCCGTCTTTTCCGTTCCTTCTTCTCTCGTCAAAGTCTGTGGCCCAGGATTCTTACCCTTATTCCTGCTCTTGGCGGGTGGAAGAGGGTGGAAGAATTGGCAAGGCTAGCAGTTGTCCGGGATCACGCCAACGTCTATAATGCCAACGAAGCATGACGAAGAAGACGTCTAGAAGGAAGAAGAAAACCCGTTCTCAGCAACGGGAATTCCCATTTGATCGTGTGCTCGTCTATTTAATCGCCTTTTTTGCCTTTGCAATGCCTCTTTTTATCTGGCCCGGGATCACGGAGTACGGCTACGCTAAGTCTATTTTTACCCTGATCGGGGTCTCGATCTTGTTGATTCTGTGGGGAGGAACCTTTTGGTCAAGAAGGGAGTGGCGGCTCCGTCTTCCGTGGATCACCTTCCCAGTCCTCGGAGTGGTTGTTGTCTCTCTCCTCTCACTTCTATGGGCCACTAATGGGCGGGTGGTCGTTCAAAGCCTCACGCTGGTTGTCTTCTTTTTCCTTTTTGCCCTTGTTGTTAGCAACGTCGTGAAGGAGAAACGTGATGTCACGCTTATCCTCTACGCTCTTCTTTTGTCGGCTTTTTTCGCTTCGCTTTATGGCCTGCTTCAATACCTTGGGGTGATGCGTGGAGCCTATGGAGGTCATGGCGCAGCTGAGGCCATCTCAACGATGGGGAACAAGAACTACCTGGGTGGTTTTCTCTCCTATCTCTTTTTTCCAGCAGTCATCCTGATTGTGCGGCTTCGCTCGCGGCTCCTGCGTGTTCTTGCCATCGGACTCTTGTCGTTTAACTTCGGGATGATCATGCTCGTTCAGCAGACGGGAACTAAGATGGCGCTAGTGGGAGGGGCTGTGGCCCTTCTCATTGCGTGGGTGATCTTTCGGCCGATCGAGCCGATCCGTCGGAATCGCGCTTGGCTCATTGCCCTGTTGCTGGTTCTTGTTTTCACCTTCCTTGTCGAAGCTCCGTCGGGACCACTCAACTCGGTCGTCGGTCTGTCGGCGGACAATCACTCGTGGCTGGGGAGGCAGTGGGACCGTTACAGAGATGCAGCTCGCTTCTGGGACTGGTGGGTCGGCTGGGAGATGTTCAAGGATTCCCCATTGGTTGGGGTGGGCCTGGGAAACTACAAGCTGAACTTCATACCCTACAAGGCGGCATTTTTCGTCACTCCTCAAAGTGTTGGCTACGATTTCTACATCGCTCGTGCCGCCCAAGCCCACAACGAATACGTTCAGGTAGCTGCTGAGCTTGGTTCGCTGGGCATTCTCGCGATTTTGGCACTCCTAGCGGCAATCCCGATCACGTTTTGGCGACGGCTCCGCCGCAATATCGATGGTGGGGACTGCCTCGACTTGATCCTGTTCGGGTGTGGAATTGTGGCCTTTCTCGTACACGCGCTGGTGAGCTTTCCCGCTCACCTTCCTGCGTCCTCTCTTGTTGCCGTTCTTGTGCTGGGACTTGCTTTGTCGCGTGCATACGGACAGACTGCTGAAGTATCCGTTTGCCTCAAGGGATGGCCGCGGAAGACCGTTGTTGGGTTTATCATAGCGTTTTGCCTCTTTGTCTCTGTTGTTGCGGCACGCGACTTCTCCGCCGATCGTCTTCTTAACCGCGGTATCATGCAGCTTCAGATGGGACAGATCCGGCTTGCTGAAGCAACGTTTGACGAAAGCGCGCACCGCGATTTCTGCCCTCGCCAGGTGTACTATCATCTCGCGACGGTGAAGCTCAGGCAGGGCCGTTATGAAGAAGCGAGAGCGGATTTGGAGAAGTGCCTCACCAGATTTGTAGTGGAACAGGTTTACCTTAATCTGGCGAACATAGCTGTCAACCTAGGAGACGCGGAAACAGCGCGTGAACACGTGGAACTGCTTCTTTCTACCCATCCCCATCCTGGATTGACGATTCAGGCGAGGTATCTGAGCGGGATAATTGCCATTCGTGAGGAGGATTACAGCCGCGCTATCGACGAGCTGGAGGCTTTGGTTGAAGAGGCCCCTCTCTTTGAGCGATCCTACATCGCTCTTGCAGAGCTATATCGCTCCAAGGGAATGCTGGTCAACGCGCGAAAGTACTACGAGGAGGCCCTTGAACTCATCGAGCCAAAATTGGCCAGTGCACAAGCGAAGCTGTCATCAGTCACCACCATTGCCGCTGAGGAATACGCCAACTTGCGCAATGAGATTGAACTACTCACCCAAGAGAAAGAGGCTGTGGAACGGGGCCTTACCACGCTGCCGCCTGCCGAGAGCTTGAACGCTCAGATGTTGCCCTCCTATTACCTGGATGACATCAGGGATGTTTCGGCCGGTGAGTGTGTGAGACTGATCGCGGACGTCGTGCTGGAAGGCTCGGGGGCCCTTACCGACGGTCAGCTGATCGAAATCGCCCGTCAAACGGTTAGCGACATTGTCTCATCGAAAGCGGTCAACGCAATCACCGTCGCTTTCTGGCGACCAGAGACCATTGTCGATAAGAAGACGCCCGCTGCGTCGGTTGACTGGGCGCCCGCTGGAGAATGGGACAAAGCCGAGACAGTTGCCTCCGGCGAGTATTCGACACATTCCTACTGGGTTAATGCCAACGACACGGCGAAGTGGTGAGGCGTTTTACCGACAGGTATTCTACAAACTGCCAACGATACCGAGCTGAACTACGCGGCGTGCGATCCCATGCTTGCAAGCGCTTTCTGCCCTTCCTATACTGGACACGTGAGTTTTCATGGCTATTGAAACCCTTAAACGATCCGTTGACTACCTTCTCGGACAGACCGATGGTCAGCAGCTGAAGCGGTATCGACGTCACCTAAATGCCATAAGTGCACTGTCGAAGGAGATGGAGGGTCTCTCTGATCACGTGCTGGCTCTAAAGACGACGGAGTTCCGGGAGCGCCTGCAGTCGGGAGAAACGAAGGATCAGGTTCGCTGTGAGGCATTTGCTGTCGTGCGCGAGGTTGCCGCGCGCACGGTGGGCATGCGACCGTTCGACGTGCAGATCCTGGGAGCAATCGCTCTCGATGAGCACAGGATCGCGGAGATGGCAACCGGCGAGGGGAAGACTCTCGTGGCTACCCTTCCCGCCTACCTGAACGCCCTTGTAGGAAAGGTTCACGTGGTAACGGTCAACGACTATCTCGCGCGCCGGGATCGCGAGTGGATGGGTCCAATCTACGAGTTCCTTGGACTCTCCGTCGGCCTTCTCCAGGAGGGGATGGAGATCGAGGAGCGAAAAGTCGCCTACGCGGCCGACATCACTTATGGGACGAACAACCAGTTTGGGTTCGATTACTTGCGCGACAACATGGTTCTCTCCATCGACCAGAAGGTGCAAGGTCAGCTCGATTATGCAATCATCGACGAGATCGACAATATTCTGATTGACGAGGCGCGCACCCCGCTCATTATTTCCGGGTCCACGGCTCAATCGATTGATCGCTACCGCAAATTTGCGAGCCTTGCTCGTCGGTTCAAGGAAGGTGTGGACTTTGAGATCAACGAAGAGACGCGACGGCTGACGCTCGCCGACTCAGGAATTCGCAAAGCCGAACAGACCCTGTCGGTCGAAAATCTGTTTGCTCCCGAGAACACGGACACCTTGCACCACCTGGAGACGGCTTTGCGGGCGCTTCACCTATTCGAGAAGGAGCGCGACTACATCGTTAAAGAAGGTCGGGTAATGATCGTCGATGAATTTACTGGGAGGCTGATGCCCGACCGCCGCTACTCCGATGGCCTCCATCAGGCGCTGGAAGCGAAAGAGGGGATGATGGTTCAGCGCGAGTCACAGACCCTTGCCCAAATCACTCTACAGCACTACTTCCAGCTCTACAAGTGCATCTGTGGGATGACCGGCACGGCGAAGACCGAAGAGGATGAGTTCAAGCAGATTTACGGGTTGCCGGTTCTCGTCATCCCAACCAATCGGCCGCTCATCCGCGATGCAAGACCTGATGTGATCTTCCGAACTATAAAGGCCAAATTTGAGGCGATTGTCGAGGGAGTGGAGCGACTGCACGAACTCGGCCGGCCGGTCCTGATTGGGACAAACTCGATTGAGAAATCAGAGCGCATCTCTGCCCTGTTGAAAGAGCGTGATCTTCCTCACCACGTGCTGAATGCCAAGTATCACGAGCAGGAAGCCGAAATCATCAAGGATGCAGGGCAGCGAGGGGCTATAACCGTTGCAACGAATATGGCCGGTCGCGGGACCGACATAAAGCTTGGTGAAAAGATCGCCGAGTTCGGAGGGCTGGATGTAATCGGCGTGCAGCGCCATGAATCCCGCCGGATCGACAACCAGCTCCTCGGCCGCGCTGGGCGCCAGGGTGATCCCGGGTCCTCGCAGTTTTTCCTCTCCTTGGAAGACGATCTGCTGCGCATCTTCGGTGGGGATCGGCTCGGTTCTTTGATGGACCGTTTGGGGATGGAAGAAGGACAAGCGATCGAGCACCAGCTTCTTACCGGGGCCATCCGCAGAGCACAAAAACGTGTAGAAGGCCGCAACTTCGAGATTAGAAAGCGACTACTGGAATATGATCTCGTCCTAGCTAAGCAGCGCGAGGCAATCTATTCCTTGCGGGATCGGTTTCTCCTTCCGCCACGCGACCAAATGGATTCCGTTTCCGCGGATGGTTTGGATGAGTACCTCCGCGATCTACTTGAAGAGTATGCTGAAGGGCTTGTCGCGGACTACGCCGGCGCCTCTCGGCCGAAAGAAGAATGGGATTTGGACGGCCTAGTGCATGAGCTTGCCGCTTTTTTGCCTCTCGCGCAGCAGAACCTGGAAGGGGAAGGTCCTGATGAACTCCGCGGTAGCGTCATCGATCACCTTCGCCGTGCTCTCGCGCAGCAAAAAGAGCGGCTAGCCCCCCGTTTCCCCTTGATTGTGCGCTACCTTGTTCTCACCACGATTGACGAGGCCTGGTTGACACACTTGTACACCCTAGATGATCTCAGGGAAGGGATCGGCTGGACCGCCTACGGCGGGACCGACCCACTTATTGCCTTCAAGCGTGAATCGTTCGTGCTTTTCCAGGAGATGCTTGCCCGGACAGCGCAAAAGATTGTCCGTTCTCTTCTCAGTCCCCGGTTTGCCACGTCGACACAGTCGCCACAAACTGCTTCTGACAGAGAGGTTCAGTACGTCCATCCATCGGGAGGGACAGTGAGCTCCACGGCGGTGACCTCGAAGCGGAAATCGGTTGTGAGGGGCAAGAAGCTCGGTCGAAACGAACCGTGCCCCTGTGGCTCGGGGAAGAAGTACAAGAACTGCTGTGGTCGGAACGCTTGAGGAACCTGCTTCAAGCAGCAATTGATTGTTCTGTCTCTCTCCTCCTGCGGGTAATGAATGGCCTGTTCAGTTCTGTCGCATCGGGTTTGTTCACCAAAGCTCATCGCATTGACAACGAAGCGTTCTCGGGCTATCATTTAGCAAACAACATAAGTGAGTGCTAAGATTGGAAATGACGCTTCCAGAGAGACAAAGATTGATATTGAAGGAGATTGTTGATCGGTATGTCCGATGCCGGGAGCCCGTCTCTTCGAGAATGATCCTAGAGGACTACGGCTTACGCGTCAGTTCCGCCACGGTCCGAAACGACATGAACGACCTGGAGTCAGCCGGTTACATCGCGAAACCGTATGCTTCTTCCGGGCGTATCCCGACCAAGAAAGGATACCGCTTCTTCGTAGATTGGCTTCTCGACTTATCCGAGCTGACAAGGAAAGAACGCGGGGATGTTGTGGAAGCCTACGAGCTTCGTTGCTTGGAGGTTGGAGAGACGATGCGCCAGACGGCGTTTCTGGTGGGGAACGTCACCGGTTACGCAGGCTTTGTCATTCCACCGCGGCTAGAGGAGACGCGCCTTGACCGGGTGGTTCTAGTGGGGATGGATCCGCAGCTGATTCTCTTGGTCATCATATCCGATATCGGGGTCATTGAACACGGCCTGGTTCCGCTCGACGAAGGCCTCTCCAAGGAGGAAATCGCACGAGCGATGCAGCTGATTAACGATAACCTACACGGTGTAAGCCTTGACGCTGTGCGGAAACTATCTTTGGAGGAGGGGCCGGAGGGGTGGTATGAACGTCCGGTACGTCAAGCCCTTTTGGTCTTGCGGCACCTTCTCGAACGCCAAATCCGCCAGCGCCTCTACGCCGAAGGCATTCTCAATCTTGCTGACAGTCTGCAGGAGATGGTCCGTGACAGGGCGATGGATCAATTCGTTGCTCTGATCCACGCCGTGCAAGATGAAGAGGGATTTGTTGAGGCGATTCGCGCCGTACGGGGAGAACAACAACAAGGCGTTTCCGTTTCTGTCGGTGACTGCCCACTTCCTGGCCTGGAGGAGTACAGCGTGGTCACTTCTGATTACCGCCCCCATGCGGGCCTCATCGGAGTGATTGGCCCCTTATGGATGGATTACGGCAAGGCCCTTTCAACGACAAGTTATTTTGCCAACCGCTTGGAGGCAGTCCTTGTTGGTCCCCACACTTGATGCACAGGAGAAAGATATGATGAGCCATGAAAAAGACGATGCGGCAAACAAAACCAAACCCACAACGACAGACTTGCAGCAAGAGGAATCCACGGAAGTGGGTCAGTCTGCTCAGGATACGTGTTCAGCCGAGGAAGAAGAAACTCGCTCTTTTGTTGATCGTCTGAAGCGGTTGCAGGCGGAATTCGAGAATTACAAGAAGCGAGTACAGCGTGAGATGGGAAGTCTGGAAGAGCGGATCTCGGACCGAGAAATCCTCGATTTTCTCCCGCTTTTTGACAACATGGAACGCGCCTTCATAAGCTACTCGGGAAACAGTGATGCAGGGACATTTATCGAAGGCATCGAGCGGATCTTCGCTCAGTTCAGCCAGGTCCTTAGACACAAAGGGATTGCCCCAATCGAGGTCCTTGACCACCGATTTGATCCGGCCAAACATGAGGCCCTGTTGAGTGTGGAAAGCGATGAAGAGGAGAATATGGTTCTTGAGGAATTCGAGCGTGGATACTTGCGTAACGGGCACGTCCTGCGCCCGAGCAAGGTCAAGGTGAGTAGAGGAAAACCTAGGACGGAGGAATAGGTATCATGAAAGAGAAAATCATCGGTATTGATCTAGGGACAACCAACTCCTGTGTTGCCGTCCTTGAGGCGGGCGCGCCGGATGTGATCACGAACAATGAAGGGGAAAGAACGACACCATCGGTTGTCGCGTTTACTGACGCCGGTGAACGGTTGGTTGGGCGGCTGGCAAAGCGCCAGGCGATCACCAATCCGAAGCACACCATCGCTTCGATCAAGCGTCAAATGGGCACGGACTTCCGCGTGAACATCAAGACGGACGGAAAGGTTCAGGAATACACCCCTGAGCAGATCTCAGCGATGATCATCCAGAAGCTGAAGAAGGACGCGGAAGAGCACCTTGGTGGGAAAGTCACGAAGGCAGTGATCACAGTTCCTGCCTACTTCAACGACTCGCAACGACAGGCGACCAAGGACGCGGGGAAGATCGCTGGCCTCGAGGTGATGCGAATCATCAACGAGCCAACGGCGGCCTCCCTGGCCTATGGCCTCGATAAGACAGAAGAGCAGACGATCGTTGTTTACGACCTTGGTGGCGGGACGTTCGACGTGTCAATACTGGAGATCGGTGAGGGTGTCTTTGAGGTGATGGCTACTGATGGTGACACGCATCTTGGCGGGGACGATTTTGACCATCGGGTGATGGATTGGCTGGTGGAGGAATTCCGCAAGGACACTGGAATCGATCTGGCCAACGACCCCAGCGCAATGCAGCGACTCAAGGACGCAGCAGAGGCAGCGAAGATGGAGCTTTCCAGCCGGAAGGAGACTACAATCAACCTTCCCTACATCACTGCCGACGCCAGCGGCCCGAAACATATGGAGAAGAAGCTCACGCGAGCCAAGTTCGAACAGATGATCGATGATCTGCTGCAACGAACGATCCAAACGGTCGATAGCGCCCTGCGCGAGGCAAAGAAGGGCGCGGAGGACATCGACCAGGTCGTCTTGGTCGGGGGATCGACACGGATTCCCAAGGTCCAAGAGCTGATCCTTTCGCGAATTCCGGGTAAGATCAACAGAGAGATCAACCCGGATGAAGTAGTTGCCTGCGGCGCAGCGATTCAGGGAGGCGTTCTCGCTGGCGAGGTGGATGAAATTGTCCTTCTCGATGTCACGCCGTTGACGCTTTCGATTGAAACACTCGGTGGCGTGGCCACACCCCTGATCGAGCGCAACACAACCATCCCCACCGAGAAGACGAAAACCTTCACAACGGCAGAGGACAGCCAGCCAGCGGTGGAGATACACGTGGTGCAGGGAGAGCGAAAGATGGCCGCAGATAACAAGTCCCTAGGGAAGTTTCAGCTGACCGGACTACCCCCGGCTCCGCGAGGAATTCCGCAGATCGACGTTACGTTCAACATTGATGCAGACGGTATTCTCCACGTTACTGCCAAGGACAAGGCAACCTCAAAGAGTGCCTCCATTACGATCACGGATTCTTCGCGCCTCGATGAAAGCGAGATTGAGCGGATGCAACGTGAGGCCGAAGAGCATGCCGAAGAGGACAAGCAGAAGGTCGAGGACATTGAAACTCGCAATCGAGCCGATCAGCTTGTTCACTCTGTAGAGAAGGCTCTCTCCGATCTGGGAGAGAAGGTCTCTCAAGACGAGCGGGGCAAGATTGAGGATCAGCTTCGCCGCTTGAAGGACAAACTCTCGCAGAATGCGCCGATCGAGGAGATTCGGCAGGCAACCGAGGAGCTTTCCAAGAGTTCACAGCACCTGGCTGAGGAGGCCTACAAACAGACCGCCTCTACCGCGGGAACCGGAGAAACTGAAACAAGTTCTGGAGAAGGCGAAGAAGACGGCGGAGACTACATTGACGCGGAGTACGACGACAAGGAATAGGACCACAAGGTAGCAAAGGGGAGAGGCGTGGCGAAACGGGATTACTACGAGATACTTGGGATCTCGCGTGACGCAGGCCAGGACGAGGTCAAGAAGGCCTACCGTGGGAAGGCAAAGGAGTTCCACCCCGACAAGAATCCAGCTGCACGGAAGAAGGCAGAGGAGGAATTCAAACGCGCCACGGAGGCATACGAGGTGCTGTCCGATCCGGACAAGCGCATCCAGTACGACCGCTACGGCCACGCCGGCCCCGCCCAGGGCTTCGACTTCAGCACGACTGATTTTCGACGAGCGCGCGAGGCGTTCTCCGATTTCGGATTCGGCGGGTTAGACAACTTCTTCGATCTGTTCTTCCGCCAGGGAGGACCGCGCACGGCCACCCGTCAGCAACGGGTCCGTAGAGGTGAGGACGTTGAATACAAGCTGCGCATCACGTTGGATGATGCCGCTACCGGGACGCGGATGAAGCTTACCGTTCCTCGACTGGTTGCCTGTGATCGTTGCGGAGGAAGCGGCATGGAGTCGGGCAGTTCAAAGCAGACGTGTCCAACCTGCCAAGGACGTGGGCAGGTGGAGTATCGGCAGCAAAGCCTCTTGGGAAGCTTTGTCAACATTCGTATGTGTCCCGAGTGCGCCGGCGAAGGAGAAATCATCGAACAGCCGTGTCATCGCTGCCGAGGAAGCAGCCGGGCTAAGGAAAAGAGCAAGATCTCGATCAACGTACCTGCTGGAGTGGACAATGGATCACGCTTGAGGTTGAAAGGGCAGGGAAACGTCGGCCCAGCTGGCGGGCCAGTCGGGGACCTCTATATAGTGGTTGAGGTGATTCCCCATCCGACGTTCAAGCGCAAAGGACGAGACATCCACTCCCAGGCGGCGATTCACTATCCCCAAGCCGTACTGGGAGCGAAAGTACCCGTTGAGACGCTTTGGGGTGAGGAAACGGTCAGTATTCCTACAGGGACGCAACCGGGCACAGTGATTCGTTTGAAGGGCAAGGGAATGCCCGATCTAAACAGAAATGGAAAGGGAGATCAGTTCGTCGAGGTTCAGGTGATTGTGCCTACACGCCTTACTGCAACTCAACGAGAAGTCCTTCGCAAGTTTCAGAAAACCCTGCCTTCGGCAGAGGATTCCTCCTGAACCAACTTGTCTAGTACGGGTTTGATCTGCTTGATTGCCGCTTGGCGGTGACTAATCTGATTCTTGTCACCCGTAGTCATTTCAGCAAGGGTTTTCGAGTGGCCACTTGGGATGAACAGTGGGTCGTAGCCAAACCCGTTCTTGCCGGCAGGCTCTTTCGCAATCTGTCCAGTGAGGATCCCTGTTCGGGTAAACTCTCGACCATCGGGGAGACAAAGGGCAGCGACAGTAAGAAAGCGGGCTCTACGATCTTGCACTCCTGTAAGCTGTTTGAGGAGAAGGGCGTTATTCTGCGAGTAGTCGACGGCCACTCCAGCGTAGCGTGCCGAGTAGACTCCCGGTGCTCCGTTCAACACCGCGACCTCCAAGCCGGCATCCTCGGCAAGAACGGGTAGCTCAGTCTCCGAGCAGATTGCCCTTGCCTTGAGCAGGGCGTTCTCCAAGAACGTTGAGCCGGTTTCCTCCACCAGGTGAAAAGGGCGATCACCGAATGTTAGGAGCGTAATGTCTCTTAGATCGGCTAGGAGCCCACGTAACTCTGTGATCTTCCCCTTGTTCTGCGTCCCGAGGAGAAGGTTCATCCAGTCCGGACTGGCTGAAGACTTAGCGTCTCGGCAAAGTGGCAAGTGGCGAAGTGCTCACCACCCAGGTCTCGGTAGACCGGAGGTTCCGTTGAGCAGATCTCCTTTGCGTAGCGGCAGCGCGGATGGAAGTAGCAACCGGAGGGAGGATTCACCGGGCTGGGCACGTCCCCTTCGAGAAGGATACGCTCTACGTTGTAGTCTGGATCAGGTACCGGTACGGCAGACATCAACGCCTCGGTGTACGGGTGTTTTGGGAGTCCAAACAGCTCCTCGGTCTTCGCCAATTCGACGATTTTGCCGAGATACATCACTGCCACTCGATTGCCAATGTGCTTGACCACGGACAGGTCATGAGCGATGAACAGGTACGTCAGGCCGAACTCCTCTTGCAGGTCTTCGAGCAGATTCAGTACCTGCGCCTGGATGGAGACGTCGAGCGCGGAGACTGGTTCATCGGCTACAATGAGCTGTGGATCGAGAGCAAGAGCGCGGGCAACCCCGATTCTCTGGCGCTGTCCCCCGGAAAACTCGTGAGGATAGCGCTTCATATGATCGGGCTTCAGCCCGACGGCGCCGAGGAGTTCCCGAACACGGTTCTCGCGTTCGCTTCCCCTGGCCACCCGGTGCACGAGAAGGGGCTCTCCCACGATCGCCCCGACCGTCATGCGCGGGTTCAGTGAGGAATATGGATCTTGAAAGATGATTTGCATGTCACGGCGCAGTGCCTTAAGCAGCTTAGGCGGCGCCTTTGCCACGTCGACTTCACGATACTCCTCGCCTGAACCGGCAAGCTTCTTGCTGGAGAAACGGATCTCTCCCGCCGTCGGTTCGATTAAGCGGAGAATTGCTCGGCCGGTTGTAGTCTTTCCGCAGCCGCTTTCTCCCACTAGGCCGAGGGTCTCTCCCTCTCTGATAAACATGTCGATGTCGTCGACTGCCTTAACATGCGCCACAACGCGCCTGAAGATTCCCTTGCGTACTGGGAAGTACTTCTTGAGGTTCTTCACTTCGAGCAGGATGTTGTTAGTAGGCAAGCATCATCACCTCTCTATTATTTGTACAGCCAACAGGCAGCCCAGTGTTGAGAGGCCACTTCCTTGAGTGGTGGAATCTGTGTTTTGCAGATCTCCATGGCGTGCGGACAACGTGGCTCGAATCCGCAGCCCACCGGGACCTCAAACGGATCAGGAACAACTCCTTTGATGGGAACGAGGCGCTCTTTCTGTGTGGCAAGTGATGGGATGGAGTTCATCAGCCCTTGCGTGTATGGGTGCTTGGGATCATGGAAGACGCTTCGGACATCCGATCCTTCTACGATCTTGCCAAGATACATGACCACGACGTCATCAGCCATATCGGCGATGACCCCTAGATCGTGTGTAATGAACATGATGGCCGTATCAAAATCGGTGCGCAGGCCGTTCATCAAGTCGAGTACTTGGGCCTGAATTGTCACGTCGAGGGCGGTTGTCGGCTCATCGGCAATCAGGAGGGACGGGTTGCAGGAGAGGGCCATGGCGATCATCGCCCGCTGGCGCATCCCACCGGATAGCTGATGCGGATACTCATCCACGCGCTGCTCAGGATTAGGAATTCCCACCGCGTGCAGCATCTCGATTGCCTTCTTCCGCGCCTCCTTCTTGCGTAAATGCTGGTGAAGCGTGATCGCCTCCATGATCTGGTTGCCGATCGTGTACACCGGGTTCAGTGACGTCATCGGTTCCTGAAAGATCATGGCGATCTCGTTTCCACGAATCGAGCGATATTGCTTCCCTTTAGGATTGAGCCCGGTTAGATCCGTGGCTTTCCCATTCTGATGGTAGAGAATCTCGCCTTCCTCGATCTTGCCGGGTGGGATTTGAATGAGTCCCATGATCGACAGGGCAGTCACGGACTTTCCGCATCCACTCTCACCGACGACCCCCAGTGTCTTTTCCGGCTCGATGGTGAAGTCCACTCCGTCCACAGCCCGTACTACGCCATCCTCGGTGTAGAAATATGTCTTAAGGTTCGTTATCTCGATTAGCGGCACTGCTGTTTCCCTCCTTGGTCCCGATCTATAGGATCGACAGGATAAACCCCAGCAACATGAATGCAACTGCCAGGGTGACGGTTAGCGTTCGCTTTGGATCCTTAACCTCATCGCGGCCGAAGACCGTGCTCGACGCCCCGGATCCAAAAGCCCCACCGAGGCCAGAATGCTCACTCATCTGAAGGAGAATAAGCCCCATCAGGGCAAAACAATCAAGGAAGAATAGCACTTCCAATACGACTCTTACCATGACCATTGATCCTTTCTGTAAGAGGTTCTGACCAACGCATTATACAACAATGGAGTGCGGGTGCACAATGGCAAGCAGGGTCTCTTGTTCCCTGTTTCTTGCGTAGGATCTTGGGTCTCCGTATGATGTATTCATCTCTGCCAAATGGGTGGGGAGGGGGCGTTTTGCGCAAGTACATTGTTGTTACTGGGGGGGTTCTTTCCGGTCTTGGCAAAGGGGTCATCGCTGCTTCGATCGGGCTTCTGTTTAAGCTGCAAGGTTACTGCGTGACCCTCCAGAAAATCGATCCCTATATCAACCTCGATGCGGGGACAATGAACCCGTACGAACACGGAGAGGTCTTTGTAACCCACGATGGCAAGGAGACCGACCTTGACATTGGCCGGTATGAGCGCTTCCTTAATGATGAGCTTTCAGCGGCGAACTACCTTACGACCGGACAGGTCTACTGGAATGTTATCCGCCAGGAGCGCGCAGGGGATTTCCTCGGAAAAACCGTACAGGTCATTCCCCACGTCACCGACGAGATCAAACGACTGATTCAACTTCCGCTTCAGGAGGACGGAGCGGAGATTGGGGTCATTGAGGTGGGTGGGACCGTGGGCGATATCGAGGGCCTCCCATTCCTTGAGGCATTGCGGCAGCTGAAAGAGGAACTCCCGCGTGAGGACACGTTCTTCGTTCACCTCACCCTTCTTCCGCACCTTTCAACCACGGATGAGGTCAAGACAAAGCCAACGCAGCACAGTGTGAAGGAACTGCGGGCGATCGGAATTCAGCCCGATGTAATCATTGCTCGCTGTAATCATCCTCTTACAGAATCGGTCAAGCGGAAGATCGCCCTGTTCTGTGAGGTACCGCAGGAGAACGTGATCGAGGATCCCGACCTCTTCTCAATCTATGAGGTACCGGTAGTAATGAACGATCAGGGGCTAACCCAATGCGTTGCCAAGGGCCTTGGCCTCTCTCCTGTGGAGGTAGAAATGGAGCGATGGCATGCGCAGGTTGTTCGGCTGACGAAGCCTTCGCAACGCGTGCGGATCGGGATTGCGGGAAAATACGTCGCACTGAAGGATTCCTACATAAGTATCAGCGAGGCGTTCGTTCACGCTGGCGCGACCCTGGATGTGGGTGTTGACCTAGAGTGGATTTCGACCGAAGCAGTGTCCCGGGACGGGCCGGAGACTTACTTGAGCGGACTTGATGGGCTGCTGGTGCCCGGAGGGTTCGGAGAGCGAGGTATTGAGGGAAAGGTCGAAGCGGTGGAGTACGTTCGGAAGAAGCGGATCCCCTTTTTCGGAATTTGTCTGGGGTTGCAGTGTGCCGTGATTGAGTATGCCAGGGATGAGCTACATTTTGCCGATGCGAATAGCTCTGAGTTTGATCCCAACACGTCTTATCCAGTGATAGACCTGCTTGAAGAGCAGCAGAACGTGACCCAAAAAGGAGGAACGATGCGGTTGGGGGCGTACGAAACGATCTTGCGAAACGGATCCAAGAGCCAGGCCTGCTACGGTGTGGAAAGAGTTTACGAGCGGCACCGCCATCGCTATGAGTTCAACCCGCTCTATCGCCAGCGTTTCGAAGACGCGGGGATGCAGATTGCCGGAGCCTCGCCCGATGGCCAACTGGTAGAGATCATTGAACTGGAGGATCACCCGTGGTTCGTTGGAGTGCAGTTTCACCCTGAGTTTAGATCGCGTTTTCTCAATCCCCACCCTCTATTTTGTGGTTTTGTCAAGGCATGTCTAAAGCGAAGGCTTTCCTCCTCCTCGTACTCGTCCTGATCGTAGGAGGGGCAATACTCCTTGTGGTCACGTTGCCCTGGGAGCCCGTTTCATTTCAGCAGACCTTGGCAGAACGGGTTAACCTTCACGGCTACAACGAGGATGGCTTCCTCATATGGAGCCTGGAAGCGCTGGAAGGGAAGGTGGAGAACAATGCAGGAACATTCTCTGGAGTGAAGGCCGAATTCTACAATGCGGGGACGAAGCGACTCTGCGCAACTGGCGATACTCTTACGTTTGCGGGAGATGATGCCACCCTGAGTGGTGGGGTGGAAATCCTCCATGACGACTATCGCCTAGAAACGGAGACCGTCACCTGGCATGAGTCAGAAGGTGCACTCACTGCCAGGGAAGTAACGATCTTCTTTGAAGCGGCGACGGTGAAGGCGGAAGCCTTTCAGTACGAACTGGAAAGAGAGCAAGCGGTTCTTGAGGGAGGAATCACCGCTACTCTTACCCAAAGCCGTACACTTCAGGTGGTGGGAGAAAGAGCTGAGCAAACAAGAGAAAAACTGATTCTAACCGGAGGTGTGCTGGTTGAGGAGGCCGATGAGTCCTACAGATGTGCCAGCCTTGAGTACGTTCATGAGAGTGAAGAGGTAGGCCTGTTTGGTGGGGTGGTGGGGCAATTTGACTCAGGAACGATCCGTGCCGAATCGATCAGACTGACTTCTGGTGGGATGGTCGCTTCTGGCGGGACTACTCTTCTGCTTGATCATCCGTTCTTCGGGAAAACGTGATGGCGCTTGAGGCTAAGGGGCTTGTAAAGAGCTACTCGGGGCGGCGGGTTGTCAATTGGGTCTCTTTGGATGTTGAGCCAGGGAAAGTTGTCGGGCTACTGGGCCCAAACGGGGCCGGGAAAACGACGACGTTTTATATGATGATCGGATTCATCGCGGCGGAACGAGGAGCAGTTCTGCTCGAAGGAGAGGATATCTCCACATTGCCCTTTTACCGACGTGCTCGCCTTGGAATTGGATATCTTCCTCAGGAGCCCTCGGTCTTTATTCACGCCAGCGTGATGAAGAACCTCGATCTGGTGTTGGAGTGCTCGGCGGATCCGGAGAACAGGGTGACGATTCGCGAACGCCTTTTGGCCGAGTTCGGTCTTGTGAGTTTGCGCGCCAGGCAGGCGGGGACGCTCTCTGCGGGGGAGCGGCGACGCCTGGAAATCGCTCGCTCGCTCGCTACTTCCCCCTCGTATATTCTTCTTGATGAGCCGTTTTCGGGGATTGATCCACTGTCGGTAGCAGAGCTTCAGGAACAGATTGTCACCCTCAAAGAGAGGGGAATCGGCCTGATTACTACCGATCATAACGTCCGAGACACCCTCTCTATCACTGACTATGCCTACCTGATCAATGAGGGGAAGGTGATCACTTCCGGTACACCGGGGGAGATCCTCGATGATCCGCTGGCCCGTCGCTTTTACCTAGGGGAACGCTTTCAAGCGTGACGCGTACGTGGAGGTGCCGTCGTAGGATGAACGCACCGAATCCGATAATGAGAACAGCGCTGATCACGTGGGCGGCACGAATTGGCCCAAGCCACAAGCTGTCGCCACGAGAGAAACTTACCAGTGAGCGAGCGAGTGAGTAGAGGATGAAGTACATCGCTGTCGTAAAGCCATCTCGATAGTTCTTCCTGCGAATCCGCCACAGGTAAGTGAAGATGGCGGCGTTCAGGATCATTTCATAGATCATCGAGGGATGGGTTGCCAGGCCAGGGTAGGCTTGGCCAACTGGAGAATCAGGTGGAAAGCGGATTCCCCAAGGAAGTGTTGTGGGAAGTCCAAACGCATCGCCATTCATCAGGTTACCGATTCGGCCAATTGCTTGGCCTAGGATCAGGCTTGGGGCGATGGCATCGGTAAGGACCCAGAACGAGACTCTTTTTATTCGACAGAACAGGTAGACAGCCATTGCCCCGACGATCACTCCACCGTGAATGGCCAACCCGCCTTGCCACACCTTGATTATGTCCAGTGGATGCCGGCTGTAGTAACCCCATTGGAAGGCAACGTAGTAGATTCGCGCTCCCAGAATGGCCGACGGGATTGTCCACAGCAGTAGGTCGAACAGATCCTCGGAGGAGAGAGGAATTCTCTTCCGCCGTACTTCCTTGATAATCAGGATCAGCCCCATAGTAATAGCAATTACATACATCAAGCCGTAGTAATGAATCGTTATCGGTCCGATTTTCACCAGAATTGGATGCATGACTTTCTCCCGGGTGTCGATATGATAGAGAGTATATGAGCCATTTTCGTGAAAAGAAAGCGCTGCTTGCACTTGTTGCTGGCGCGGCAGTTGCCCTGTCGATGCCCGGCCTGGGGATCGGCCCCTTAGTGTTCGTAGCACTTGTACCTCTCTTTGCAGCTATCGAGGAAGGGAGAGGATTCCTGGCAGGGTTTCTGGCCGGGGTTGTGTTTTTTGCCGTTGATCTTCGGTGGTTGCTTACCCTCTACCGGTTCAGTTGGCTCGTTGTCCCCGGATACCTGATTCTTGTCACCTACCTGGCGGCCTACTTCGGGCTGTTTTGTTTTCTCATGGCCTGGGTTCGAGGGAAAAGAGGTTTCGATGGAGTGCTGCTTGTTCTGGCACCGCTTTGCTTCACGCTTTTGGAGATTCTACGGGCATACGGTCCACTGGGAATAGGCTTTTCGGCCCTCTATCTGAGCTTGTACCGCTTTCCGCCGTTGATCCAAATTGCGGCGGTTGCTGGCCCGTGGGCGATTACTGCGGCGATCGTCTGTGTGAATGCGTCGCTCTATCTTGCAATGCGCAAGAGCGCGGTCTATCTTCTCGTTGCAGGCGGAATAGTGGGGCTTCTTGCCTCGTTCTCAATCGGCTGTGGTCCACAAGAAGGGGAGACGCTCGCTGTAGCCGTGGTCTCTTCAGCGGTGCCCCAGGAGAAAAAACTCGACGGACGCAATCTCCTTCCACTTCTGGAGCAGTACATCGCGTTGGGTGAACAAGCAGCAAGGACAAACCCTGATCTCATTGTCTTTCCCGAATCGATCCTCCCCGGCTACATTTTGCGTGATGAGCGCCTCCTTCCTCAATTCAGGGCCCTTGCTGAGGGAGCTGATGCGTACGTCCTTTTCGGGACCGGTGATTATCGGAATGGCAAGATCTACAACAGCGTAATACTGCTTTCTCCCGATGGAACGACCGTAGGAATGTACGACATGGTTCATCCGGTTCCATTTGGGGAATACATTCCGGGCCGAGGTCTACTGGAACGGATTGGCCTGGGGCAATTTGCCAATTCCTTCCTGTCTCAAGATCTTGCGCGCGGAGAGGGATATGTTCCGGTTGGCGGAATCGGAACACCAATCTGTTTTGAAGCGACTTTTCCCACCGCGGCGCGAGCGTTGGTGAGAAACGGCGCCGCGCTGCTGGTCACCGTGACAAACGACGCCTGGTTCGCCGGCAGTTCCGAGCTTCGAGCGCACTTCGCTGCTGCTGTCTTTCGAGCGGTGGAGACTCGACGCACACTGATCCAGGCGGCGAACTGGGGCATATCAGGGGTCGTTGACCCTCGCGGCCGGATCCTGAGGGAAGTAGTTGGGGAAGGGATCCTTCTTGCAGAGGTTGCCCGACAGCAGGACCAATCACTTTACACCCGATGGGGGAATGGCCTTCTTTACTTAGTGTTGGGCATTGGAGGGCTTTTCACTTTGGCGTGGAGAATAGGAAAGAGACACTATGGACAAGGATAGGGGGCGGGAAGATCCCGCCCCCGGTTGGTTTTACTTTCTAATGGCTGCTGGGGTGGCGTTTCCTGTTCCGGTGGAAGTGAGTGTGGTGATGCTGCCGTCGGAGAAGGAGACTTTGCAAATCTTGTAAGTAGTGCCATCCAGCCTGACAAAGGCAAGCCCGGATTCATCCTCCAGCCAGTAAGGACAGAATTCATCCTTAGTTGTATCGGTGATCTGTCCTGACGTAACTGAGCCCGTGATGAGGCTGTTGACGTACGCCTCCAGGGTGAGCTCATTGCTCGCAGTTCCAGTAGTCGAGATGTCTATGACGTAGATGTCGCTCTTTCCTCCCTTGTTGCTGGAAAAGGCGATCTTTGTCCCATCTAGTGACCAAGCCGGCTTGGAGATCCCGGCATTGGTGGGGAGGTCAAGGTCGGTGGCAAGAGAAACCCCAGGAGTGGTGAGGAAACCGCTTGGGGAGGCATCTCCATAACGGTGAGCATGAGCAGTGCTACTGGCGGGCCAAAGCTGCGCGGCTGTGATTCCATTCCAGAACCAGAGGGCGCTTCCGGTACTTGAGTTATTCTTTTCGGAGACAAAGACAATCTTGTCGCTCACCGGCGAATAGGCCGGGGCCCAGGATGGGGTCTGCGTAATCAGCGCTGTCTGGCTTCCTCCAGCGGCGGTCATCGTCCAGATCTCCCACGTTGTGATAGAGGGGGTCTGCGCTTCGTTGGAGGCGTAGGCGATCTTGGTTCCAAGGTACGACCAACTCGGCTGAATCTCGTTGGACGGGGTCTGGGTTAGCTGGGCCAATGCCCCTCCATCCACCCCCATCGTAAAGATATTCCAGTCTGAGCCTTCTGCCGCATAGGCAATCTTGTCCCGCGTCCCTCGTACCAAGTCGGGGAACAACTCCTCGTGCGCGGTGTTGCGAACCTCTGTCTCGCTACCGATGTTGTCTACCTGCATCCGGTAGATGCCGTAATAACTCGAATTTCGCTTACTGGCGAAGGTGATCATCGCTGCGCCGATGACGATGATCTTCGTATCCTTACCGATCCGACCATCATTGTCAGTCACTGTGAGGGTTACCGTGTAGGTCCCTCCTTCCGTGTACTCATGGGTGAATTCAGCGGTGGGCACCGCCGTCCCGGTCTTGGTCGATCCATCGCCGTAGCCAAGCTCGTAGCTCGCGACCGTCCCGTCCGGATCGGTCGACCCGCTGATATCGAAGGTAACCGTAACGGGCGCTTCCTGATCCCCATCTCCGGGTAGTGCATAAGTCAGCAGGGCTATCGGAGCCTGCCCGAAGAAACCACGACAGGCAGCAAGTCCTACCATGAGGCACAGCATCAAGGCGATGGTTAGCCAGACTGCGGCAACAGGTCTTGGCGGGCTCTTTCCGGTAATCTTCCTCGGTGAGGACATTTCCTTGACCTCCTTACAGGCTTTCCTTGAACATATATTCCTGATCGAGCATTCCTTTGTTTCTTGAGTCTAGCGCTAGGATGCGTTTCTTTTCCAGGGACGACGGCCCAGGGGGGTGGGAGGGTTCGTCACAGTTTGAGGTGATCAATGTCGGGAAGGAAACTTCTCCCCCGAAAAGGGTGTATATTATGAGCGAGGAGGCCTCCAAAGGCGTGTATCGTGTTCGAGATGAGGTGAGCCTATTGAGATTGTCATTGGACGGGGAGACGGAGGCGTGGGGAGAGATCGTTACTCGTTATAAGCAGGCGGTGTTCGGCCTGTGCTTGGGGTTCTTGCGTAATCGGGCCGATGCTGAGGATCTTACCCACGATACATTCATCCGCGCTTATGAGAATCTTCGGCGTTACCGACTGGAGAAGCGATTCTCTACGTGGCTTTTTACTATCGCCTCCAATCTTTGCCGCAACCGCCTTCGCCACCGCCGGTATCATCCGGTCCTCCCCCCACCCGATGAGGTAAGCGGAGGCAGTGATCCAGCAGTGGTGGTGGGCCGCGAGGACCGTTGGGCACGTATCCGAAGAGGGCTCAATCGCCTACCTGACACCTACCGGGCTCCGATTGTCTTACGCTATTATAACGACCTCACCTACCAAGAGATCTCCGAGGTTCTTTCTCTTCCCGAAGGTACGGTAAAAACTCGTCTCCATCGGGGGAAAGCGATGCTCAAGCAAGCAATTGAGGAGAATGGAGTGATTCATCATGAGAGGGGATAATCTAGAAGAGGCATTGAAGGACGTATTACGGCACGAAGTCTCTGTCGAAGCGCCCCATCTCGAAGGGTTGGAAGAGCGTATTGTGGCAGAACTTGAGGGGCGGCTTCCCAAGAAGGGTTTGGTGGAGACACTGAAGCAGCTCTGTGCACCTACGCGTGGCGCGAGGCTCGGCCAGCTTGCCGTGATCGGAGCCACGGCTGTGATTTTCCTCCTCGTAGGGACATTCCTCGTTGGGCGTGCTCCTTTCCTCGGAGGAGGGCCAAACAAGACGGTGACAATGAGCGCTGCGGCGGAGAGTGGAAATGCGGTCCTGTTCCTCATGCCTGCTCCTGGTGCGCAGAGCGTTACCGTGGTCGGTAACTTCAACGATTGGGAGGCAACATCGCTTTCCGATGATGATGGCGATGGAATCTGGACCGCAAGCATTCCACTTTCTCCTGGCCGCTATGAGTACGCTTTTGTTGTTGACGGCCGCTGGTGGGGGCAAGATCCACTTGCTGATGAGTACGTCCGTAGCTTTGGTGACTATAGCTCCGTTCGCTACGTGGGACGGGCGGGTGACGGAGCATGAAGGCACGTTTTTGGAAGACTTGCTCTGTTGGGGTTCTAGGAGTGGTCCTTCTTCTTGGCTACGGTGGAGTGATTCTTGCCGAGACCACGGCTGCCGATGTGGAGCAGGCCTTGCAGGCACTTCCCTTATCGCAAGGTGAAAAGATCCTAGAAGCATTCGAGACCGCATTCGTCCAAGGGCATCTGCTCCCGGAGGAAACGTTGGGATTGGTGACGCGCCTAACCGCTGCGGAGGGGAGCCCCGCTGAAATAGAGGCGATTCTGCTTACGCTCGCTTCCGCCCTGATGGATGGCCTTCCGGGGAAAACACTTGTAGACAAGACTCTGGAAGGGTTGAGTCGTGGAGTGCCTCTTACTCAGATTGGTCAGCAAGTGTCCATACGCGCACGCCTCCTTGTCGAGGTGCGGGACCTTCTCTATTCAAAAGGGATTTTTGTCGCTACAGAGGGACAAGCTGCTTCTTCATCCCTCCTTCCGGAACGGTTTGACCTCTTGGTCGTTCACATCGCCGATGCTCTGGGAGAGTATCTGGAGGGGGGAGGGAGCCCGTTGGATGGGTATCTCCTCAAAGAAGTCGTGCATCTACGTCTATCGAATCTAAAAGGAGTGGTTATTCCCGTTGAGGACGTCGAGCTTGTCTTAGCCCGGATCGGGCCGGCAGACTTGACGCGTGTAGTCTTAAAAGTGCTAGAGTAGCTATCGGAACGGACAAGACGTTTGAGTGAATGAGGAGGGACGAAATGAAAGCGAAAAGGCTTTGCACGGGGATGACCCTGTCGGTGCTGGTTGCCTTGGCATCTTTCATCAGCCTGGCCCAGCCGGTCGCGCCGCTTGGAATCATAATACAGCCGCCCGATGTGAGCGATCTGTCAATACGTATATGGGTGGATAGGGGAGCCTATACCGTTGGTGAAAAGGTCAAAGTTCACTTTGAAGTGAATGAGGATGCTTACGTCTACATTTATGACTTTGATCCCGTGGGGAAGGTGATACCTCTCTTTCCGAACGCCTGGTCGCGGAACAACCGCGTAAGCGCTGGCGAGCACACTCTCCCTGATTCAGCGGCCTACCAGTTCACCGTTTCCGGACCCCCTGGAACCGAATACATTCAGGCCATTGCCAGCACGCGGCCTCTGAGCGTACCTTCTCAGTTTCAGTCTACCACGCCATTTGCACCGTTGGGGTTGGATCCGGAAAGCTTCAAATCACAGTACCAGGCACAAGTATTGGGGGTTGTCCCCGAGCAAACCTGGGCGCAAGATTGGAACAGCTTCGAAGTTGTTTCTGGATCTGCTCCTTCTTATGGGACCATAATTGTCAATTCGATCCCCAGTGGGGCGTGGATTACGGTTGATGGTGACTATGTAGGGTACACGCCCCGGACTCTCTATGTATCCGTTCCACCGAACTACCGCGAGGTTGTTGTCAGTATGAATGGGTATCGAGATTGGCGCAGTGGGGTGTACGTTATTGCAGGCCGTACGCGAACAATCAATGCAAGGCTGGAATCGATTGTCCCTGTCAACCAACCGCCAATTGCGTCCTTCATCGTTTCTCCAGGGTTCTCAACTTGGGTCCATTTTGACGCTTCGACATCCACCGATCCGGACGGGAGTATCCTCTCCTACAGTTGGGACTTCGGAGACGGGAAGAGCGGCTCTGGAGTCAGTGACTGGCACTGGTACAGTGGGCCGGGGACTTACACGGTGGTCCTGACTGTCGCCGATGATGATGGTAGTACGGACACAGAGATTCGCCCCGTCCAGGTCGGTCCGACGAATCAGCC
>CAZMOL010000005.1:14700-40312 GCA_964568045.1 uncultured Thermotogae bacterium | reverse complement strand
CTTGAGCCACGAGGGGATTTCCTTCTCCTCCGGGCGTTGCTGGGGGAAGAGGGTGAGAAACCCGTCAAATGTGAGCGTACTACCGCCTGCCTCCAGAGTGAACGGACCAGCGGAGAGGACCACCTTCTGCTGGCGGTAGACTGCGGGGGTCATCTGAGTGGCCAAGAACCGGTGGTAGATGAGCGGGTACAGCTTGCGTTGATCCGGAGTGAGATGGGCTGCCACTTTTTCCGGAGTGTTGTCGAGGTCTGTTGGGCGGATTGCCTCGTGCGCGTCTTGGGAGCGCTTCTTGTTCTTGTAGTGGCGTGCCTTCGAGATCAAGTAGTTCTTTCCGTACCGTTGTTGAATCGCACTTCTCGCTGACGTGATGGCTTCCTCGGAGACCCGTACCGAATCTGTTCGCATGTACGTGATCAATCCCACCGTTCCCTCGGGGAGACTGACCCCTTCGTACAGCTCCTGAGCGGTTCGCATTGTACGTTTAGGGGAAAACCCGAGGGCGGAGGAGGCCGTCTGCTGCAGTGAGCTTGTGATGAACGGTGGTGGTGGCTGCCGCCGGCGCTCCTGTTCGGTGAGTGAGCTGACAATCACCTTCTCCCTGTGCAGTGCCTCGACGATGGCGTCTGCCTCCGAGCAATGCTGAATCAGCAATTTTGCGTCGTCCTTCTTGGTGAGGGAGGCCACGAAAGGCTCGCCGTCCCTCACATGGGCGTCGATCTCCCAGTACTCCTTGGGAACAAAGTGTGCGATCTCTGTTTCCCGGTCGCTCAGGAAGCGCAGCGCGACTGACTGGACCCGTCCCGCGGAGAGCCCTTCGAACCGACTCCCGGCAAGAACACGGGAAAGAAGGGGGCTCACTTGGTACCCGACGAGACGATCGAGGATTCGTCGAGTCCGTTGCGCCTCAACTTTCTGCAAATCAATTTGGGAAGGATTTGCCAGGGCCTCTAAGATCACCGGCTTGGTAATCTCATTGAACACAGGTCGGGAAAAGGCGTCATCTTCCTTGACGACGCGTTTTAGGATGGTGTAGAGATCATATGCGATGGCTTCTCCCTCGCGATCGTGATCGGTGGCCAGGTACACTCTCTCTGCCTGTTTGACCGCCTCCCTCAACACGTTGACAGGCTTCCCTCTTTTCGTTTCAAACTTTGGAGTAAATCCGTTTTCCAGGTCCACACCGAGGTCGTTTCGCGGCAGGTCGCGGACGTGCCCCTGCGAGGAGAGGACCTGATATTGTCCTCCCAGATACTGGCCAATGGTTCTAGCCTTGGTCGGTGACTCAACAATAATGAGCTTTTTCAATTCCGCAGGCTCCTTTCTTAAAGCAGCCATTATATCGTCATGCGGGCAAAAGTCGAAGTGCCGAGCTAATTCTTCCTACACGCATACGATCAACCGCTCAGACCAGTGAGAACAATACTGAAGTTCGATAGGAAAAGACTTCCATCTCAGATAGAATTTGTCTGCGTGGAAGGAGGCGTGATGCGTCATGTGATCCTGGAGGGATTGCCCGCGGCGGGGAAGAGCGAGACCCTGGAACTCCTTTCCCGGTTTTTCCCGGAGCGCGTTACGGTCCTCTCTGAGCTCGTCAAGGAGGTTTCGATACGAGAGAAGATCGACCTATGCTCCGATCGTGAACGGCTTGCACAGGCACTCCTTGCTGAAGCCCCCAAACGTCGTGCAGCAGTTGAAGAGGCGATCGGGACGGGAAAGCTTTGCTTGGAGGAATCTCATTTGGGGGTTCATCTTGCCTATGCACAAGCGCTCGAAGATCGTCTGTTCATTGACGCCTATTCAACCATCGGGAATATCCTCCCGATTCCTGATGTCTACCTGCGACTGGAGATTCCGATTGCGGTTTCGTTGAGGCGACAGCAAGTGCGGCGGACGCCCCAATTCGAGCTTGATGGCTCAACGCTCGAGCGCATGCTCTCACACCTGCATAACTGGCATACGGCCAACAAGACTACTGTTATAGCGGTAGACGCTGACCGGCGGCCGTCGACATTCCTCGATGAAGTTGAGACGATTCTAGAGCTACCCTACGCAAGCGATCAAGCAGTCCTTGAGGACACCTTTGATGTGCTCCTTCTGCTCGGCCGGCCGGCTAGCGGGAAGAGTGAATTCATAGACTTCATGCAGAGGTGCCCTCGCATTCAGCGGTCAAAGCGATACCACATTGCGCCGTTTTGCGTCATTGATGATTTTCGCTTTCTGTGGGAGAAATTTGAGGAGGACGATCTGTGGGAGAATCTTGGCCGGTCGCGCCTCTATTCACGACCAGAAGCAGGGAATTACGCGATTACCGACGAGGAGGTATGGCTGTTCCTGATCGGGAAGATCAATGCGCACGTTGAGCGGTTGCTCGCCGAAGCGAGCAATCTTTCTCACCGAAGTCTCATCATCGAATTCTCCCGTGGTGAGCAGCACGGTTATGCCGAAGCCTTTCAATACCTATCACCGCGGGTGCTTTCCCGCGCTGCCATCCTCTACGTGTCGGTTTCGTTTGAGGAATCGTGGCGCCGCAATCTCGCGCGCTACAATGTGGCAAAAAAGGATGGGATCCTCACACACTCCGTCCCTCGCGAGGAGATGGAACGCACGTACGGGACTGACGACTGGGAGACACTCGCCTCGGGACCGGACGGGTTTGTCACCGCAAACGGGGTTCGAATTCCCTACGTCACGATGCACAACGAACCCGAATCAACCGATCCTGTTGTCCTCGATGCGCGCTACGCCACGGCCCTGGATCGGCTGTATACTCTCTGGCGGAAACGCCGGGCCGACTAGATTCTCACGAGGGATGCAGCTGCAAGACAGCTCGCTCTTTGGCCATTCAGCGATTTGACCGTACGGAAAGCTGTGTCACACCGTTTTTCGGATCTCGGCGTGCATCACTCGCTTGTGCTTCGATGTCCATGTGGATCGGAAGGCTCTTGTCTAGGGTGGATCCACCCAACCTGCGAGTTTATGTGGTATACGCGATTGCCTCTATCTCGATCGGCACGCCCTTGGGTAAGGCCGCTACTTGGACACAGGAGCGGGCTGGGGGCGGGGCGGGGAAGAACTCCTCATAGACCGAATTCACTGCGGCAAAATCACCCATGTCGGTGAGGAAGATTGTCACCTTGACGACGCCGGTCATCTTCGCACCGGCTGCCTGAAGTACGGCGCGGACGTTCTTCAGACTTTGCCGCGTCGCTTCGGCGATGTCTTCTGTGACCAGTTCACCGGAAGGAGTGGCCGGAATCTGCCCCGATGAGAAGACGAACTGACCTACCCGAATCCCTTGCGAATACGGACCTACTGCTGCCGGGGCTTCGTTCGTTTTGATGGCTTCTTTCATGCTGTGTCACCTCGTTGATTAGACTAGATCAGGTGGAGCTTCTCTCCGCCGTTCTTGAATGCCTCGATCGCTTGATCCAACTGGTCCTTGGTGTGCTTGGAGGATAATTGCACTCGAATGCGCGCCTTGTCGCGCGCCACCATCGGAAAGACGATCGGCAGGACATAGATACCTTCTTGCCAGACGAAATCGGCGAGCTCTTTTGCTGTTTTACTCTGGCCGCACATGATCGGCACAATCGGAGTTTCGCTGTTGCCGGTATCGAACCCGAGATCCTGAGCTGCTTTGAGGAAGTAGTCTCGGTTGGACCACAGGTTTTCCAACCACTGGGGTTCGGTTTCAAGTACATCGATTGCCGCAATGCATGCCGCGGCGACTCCCGGCGGCAGCGCCCCACTCAGAAGCCAGGTCCTTGATTTGTTCAACGCGAAGCTCCGCAGCTCCTTGCTGCCGGAGACGTGACCACCGACAACCCCGAACGCCTTGGAGAAGGTCCCCATCTCTGCATGGACCTGCTTGTGGGTCAGCCCGAAGTGGCTCACGATTCCCCGTCCGCCTTCCCCGAGCACGCCTTCACCGTGTGCATCATCCACATAGACCCCTGCCCCGTGCTCCTGCGCGATCTTCGCGATGTCAGTGAGCGGCGCGAGATCCCCGTCCATGCTGAATACCCCATCAGTGAGGATCCAAATGTGATTGTATGGCGGGTCGTGCGTTTCGGCCTGTTTCATGACCCGCGCTAGGTCGTCCATGTTTTTATGCTTGTAGACGGCCCGGTCCGCATGGGTGAGACGCACGCCATCAATGATCGAACCGTGATTGAGCTCATCGGAGACGAACAGATCTCCCCGGCCGGCCAGTTGAGAAATGAGCCCCTCGTTGACCATGAACCCGGTTTGGTAGGTGAGGGAAGCCGGAGCCCGTTTGAACTGGGCAAGGCGGCGGTCCAATTCCTCGTGCAGCGTCATGTCGCCGGCGATGGATCGGTCACTCCCGGCGCCTGCACCGTACGTTTTGGTCGCCTCGATCATGGCACTGACCACCTTTGGATGGGTGGACAGATTGAGGTAGTTGTTGGCGGCGAGCATCACGACCTCTTTGCCCTCGATTGTGCAGCTCGGGCCGCTGCTGCTTTGGAGCTCCTTGGGTTCCCAAGTTAGATCCTCACGGACCAAACGTTGATACTCTTCACCCAAGTACGCCGTTGGATGCCGATTAGGACTCACATAGATCACCTCGGTTGTCTACCATACCCGACTTCGCTTCCTCCGTCAAACTCAGTACCCAAGAGACATTTGTTTGCGAGTGACCTCTTTAGCTACAATGAGCAGAAAAGACGGAGATCATTGCCGGGTTGACTTCGAATACAAGGATAGGGGGAAGATCAGTGCCAAAAACAACGAAGCAGATTCTCGTTACAGGTGCTGTTGGCCAGATCGGGTCTGAGCTGACCATGGAGCTTCGAAAACGGTACGGAAACGAAAACGTTGTTGCTGCCGGACATCGAACAGAACCCAGTGCAAAGCTACGAGAGTCTGGACCGTTTGAGCGGGTCGACGTCACTGATCGCGCGCGAATCGGACGGGTAGTGGACCAGTATGCCATTGATACAATCTACCACATGGCGGCAATTCTCTCTGCTATAGGAGAGGAGAAACCACAGCTTGCCTGGAACGTCAACCTGGGTGGCCTGTACAACATCCTTGAGGTCGCAAGGGAGCGTGAACTGAAACGGGTTTTCGTCCCCAGCTCAATCGCTGTGTTCGGTCCGGATACTCCCTGTGAGCGCGCGCCGCAAAAGACGATCCTTCGCCCCACTACGATGTATGGGGTCACCAAGGTGGCGGGTGAACTCCTCGGCGACTACTACGTTCGGCGCTACGGCTTAGATGTGCGAGGCCTTCGCTACCCCGGCATCATCTCCAGTGAAACCCTTCCCGGTGGCGGAACCACCGACTATGCAGTGGAGATCTTTTATGCGGCGATCAAACAGAAGCGCTACACCTGTTTTGTGCGCGAAGATACAGTGCTACCGATGATGTATATGCCCGATTGCATCAAGGCAACGATCGACTTGATGGAAGCCGATTTCTCTCGATTGCGTCATCACTGCGACTTCAACGTAGCAGGGATGAGCTTCTCTGCGGGAGAGCTTGCTGCTGAGATCAAGAGGCATGTTCCCGGGTTTGTGTGTGAGTACAAGCCGGATTCTCGACAGAAGATAGCCGATTCCTGGCCGCGAACGCTTGACGATAGCGCAGCGCGTGAACAGTGGGGCTGGCGACCGAGCTTCGATCTGGCCTCCATGACTACCGACATGCTGGAGTGTTTGGAGAAGCGCTACAGTAACGGCACCCGTGCATAGAAGCTTCTTTGAATACGACCGATTTTTTGAAGATAATACACGTGGCAGAGGGAATCTCTTGTAAGAAAGATCACACAAGCATCAACCGGCCCTGCTCGGCGCCATCCCCTTTGCGCGGACCGAGTTTCACTACTCGTGTGTAGCCTCCAGCGCGATCCTTGTACCGTGGCCCGATTTCGGTAAACAGCTTATCGACAACTACTTTGTCCTGAAGTCGTGCAAAGGCAATCCGTCGTGCGTGGAGGTCCCCGCGTCGCGCCAGCGAGATGATCTTCTCGGCATAACTCTGGCCAGCCTTGGCGCGCTCAAACGTTGTGTCGACTTTGCTGCATAAGATCAGTCCCTTCGTTATGTTCGCCAAAACGCTATTACGGTGGCTTTTCTTCATGCCAAGTTTGTCGACCTTGCGTCTATGCCTCAACTTGGATCTCACCTTCTCCCTTGAGGGCGTAGTCCAGTTCGCGGAGTCGATCCTCCACCTTCGTCAGAGTCTTCATTCCAAAGCCGTGGATGTCCAGAAGCTCCTCCCGCGGTCGGGCGAGGAGTTCTCCTAATGTCATAATCTCCGCTTCCTGCAGGAGATTGCAGGCACGCTGGTCAATTTTCAACTCGCTTAATGGGATTGCTAGGAGGCTTTCCTCTTCTTCTTCGCCTTCCTCCGCTGCGAGTCCAAAGGGATGCTCAGCGAAGTCGCGGAACAGGTCAAGGTGGCGTTGCAGGATTCGTGAGGCTTCAGAGAGCGCCTCCTCTGGCTTGATCCCGCCGTCGGTGGTTAACTCGAGGATCAATCGTTCGTATCCGGTTCTACCTCCCACTCGGGTCTCTTCGACTACGAAATTCACCTGACGGACGGGAGAGAAGTCGGAGTCAATCGGGATGACCGATAGGGGTGAGTTCTCCAGCTTGTTCATCTCTGCTGGACGATACCCGTACCCTGTCTCCACTTCCAACTCCACCTCCAGCGAACCTTTCTTGTTGAGCGTAGCGATGTGCAGGTCGGGATTGATTGTCTCCACGCCTGGGGGCAGTGTGATGTCGGCAGCAGTTACCTCACACGCTCCATCTTTCTCGATAGTGAGTCTCTTCAGCTCGTCTCCCTGAAGGCGCAAAGCTATGTCTTTGAAATTGAGGATGATCTCCAGCACATCCTCCTCAACCCCCACGATTGTGTCATACTCGTGGTATTTCCCGGCGAAATTTACACGGACAACCGCTGCCCCTGGGATTGCAGAGAGGAGCACTCGACGAAGGCTGTTGCCCAAAGTTGTGGCGAACCCACGTTCGAGTGGCTCGATAACGATCTTACCCTGCGTTTCGGTAAGTTCTTTGACCTGAATCCTGGCTGGGAAAACCAGCTCATCCATGGCTACCTCCTACCGGGAATAGAACTCGACGATCAGATTCGTATCGATAGTCTGCCCAGTTTCTTCCAGGTTGGGAGGCGCGATTACCTGGAACTGCATCGCCTCCAAGTTCTTTTCCAGCCAGGTCGGTATCTCGCGGTCCTGATTTGTCTCCAAAATTTTCTTCACCCGATCACGGCGATTTTCCTTCACTGCTACGATATCCCCCTCACGCAATAGTACAGAAGGCACGTTCGTTCCCTGGTTGTCAATCTGGAAGTGTCCGTGCGTAATCAATTGGCGAGCCTGTGCACGTGAGGAGGCAAAGCCAGCCCTATAGAGGGCGTTATCGAACCGTCGTTCGAGCAGGATTAGCAGAGCCGTGCCAGTAACCCCTTTGCGGCGTTTCGCCTGTGCCATGTAGTTGCGGAATTGTGCTTCTCTAACGCCGTATATCCGACGCGCTTTCTGTTTCTCACGGAGGTGGAGGAGGTAGTGACTCCTCCGTCGACGACGCCTCTTTGGTTGTTCCCCTGGAGGAGCGTTGTGGCGCGTGACTGCGCAGCTTTTCGTGTAGCATCGCTCTCCTTTGAGGAAAAGTTTCTCCCCTTCTCTCCGGCATTTTCTGCACTTGGCTCCTGTATCTCTTCCCATTATCGTCGGGCCCTACTACTGCTGTGGGAGATTGGGGTTACGTTCTTGACATCTTCAACGCGTATTCCTGATCCCTTTATGGTCTGAACCACTGACTGTCTACCTGACCCGGTTCCTTTCACCGTCACTGCGACGGAGCGAATCCCGAAGTCCTTCATCTCGCGGACGATGGACTCGGCTGCTATCTGGGCCGCATAAGGGGTTCCTTTTCGGGAGCCTTTGTATCCAACTACCCCCGGGCTCTTCCATGCAATCGGGTTGCCTCCTAGATCAGTTACCGTGATGATGGTGTTGTTGAACGTGGCATGGATATGTACCTGAGCCTGCTCTAGCTTTATTTTTTTCGCCATTCCTACCTCTTTTTCCCGGCCTTGGCGGGACGCGGTCCCTTCCACGTTCGCGCATTTGACCGCGTTCGCTGGCCCCGAGATGGGAGTCGTCGCTTGTGGCGGATCCCACGATATGCGTTGATATCCTTCAATCTCTGAATACTTGCGTAGACTCGACGTCGCAGATCTCCTTCAACAAGATGCTGCTCTACTTCCCGCCTTAGGGTAGCGACTTCCTTCTCGGTTAAATCCCTTACGCGCACGTCCGACGAAACCCCCGTTTGTTCGAGGATTTCCGCGGCACGTGATCGGCCTATACCGTATATGTAGGTCAATCCTATCTCAATTCGTTTCTCATTGGGTAGGTTAACCCCGGCTATTCTCGCCATACATTCTCTCCCTTTAACCCTGCCTCTGCTTGTGCTTAGGATTTCGGCAGATGATCATTAGGCGTCCTGCTCGGCGGATTACCTTGCACTTTGGACAAATCTTCTTCACAGAACTACGTACCTTCATTGTTGTGCAGCACGGTGGCTAACTTTCCCGATACACAATTCTTCCCTTGGTCAAGTCATACGGCGAAAATTCCACGATCACGCGGTCTCCCGTCAAGATGCGGATATAGTGCTTTCGGATTCGCCCGGATATGTGACAGAGAACCACATGGCCATTAGCCAGTCTCACCCGGAACATGGAGCTTGGTAGACTCTCGATGACCTCACCTCTCTGACGAATTACATCCGTTTTCTTTTGACCGAGATTATCCGATTTCGCCACTCGTGCTTACTCACCTCCCTGTGTCAGGACATCCACTCCCGTCTGTGTTAGGACAACCGTGTGCTCATAATGCGCGGCAAGTCCACCAGTTGACGTCACCACGGTCCAATCATCATCGAGTAGCTTTGTCGGCTCAGAATCCGTTTTCACCATGGGCTCGATGGCAAAAACCATTCCCGCCCGCAATCGCAGGCCCTGGCCCGGTGGACCATAGTTCGGGATCTGCGGGTCCTCGTGTAGCTCCTTACCTATGCCGTGCCCCACATACTCTTTGACCACGCTCAGTCCCTCGCGTTCCACGTAGGAGCCGATCGCGTGCGAGATGTCGGACAAGCGGTTTCCAATTGTAACCTGTTCAATCCCAAGCCACAAGGCCTGCTCGGTGATTCGCAGGAGTTGTTGTGCCGCGTCATCTACCTCCCCGACTGGTACTGTCACCGCCATGTCCGCGTACAGGCCTTCGCGCAAAAGCCCCACATCGATCGAGAGGATGTCCCCTTCCTGCAAGCATCGTTTCTCCGAGGGAATCCCGTGCACAACTTCATGATTGATCGAGGTGCAAAGCGTTGCTGGATACCCCTGGTAGCCTTTGAACGCTGGTTTGGCGCCAGCTTCGCAAATCAGCCGCTCGGCGAGCTGATCCAGAGAGGCGGTACTGCGTCCTGGGGCAACGTCTTGACAAACCGTGTGGATAATGGAAGCAAGAATCCTCCCGTTTTCACGTAAGATGGCGATCTCGGACGGGGTTTTCAGTTGAATCATTCGGCGATTAAGTCAAGAATGTGGCTCAGTACTTCGCTGGAGGGCCTTTCCCCATCGACTTCATACAACAACCCTTGCTTGCTGTAGTATTCGATCAGGGGAGCGGTCTCTTGGGCGTACACGTCGTATCGTTTCTTGATCACATCAGGTAGATCGTCGTTTCGCAGGAAGAGCAGACTTCCGCAGGCGTCACAGCGCATATCCATCTCCGGCGGATTGAACAGGAGGTTATAGATCTTCCCACAATCTTGGCAAACACGACGGGAGGAGAGTCGGTGGATTACTTCTTCTCGCGAGAGTGCTACATTGATTGTGCCGTCGAGCGCGGTGATCTCAGCCAGTGCCTCGGCCTGTACAACCGTTCGTGGAAAGCCGTCAAGGATGAATCCATCCGCTCTGGTAATACGTTCGCGGACCATGTCGACGATGAGATCGTCGGGAACCAGATCTCCTTTATCCATCCGTCCCTTTGCGGCTTGACCGAGGGCGGTACTACGCGCCACTTCCTCCCGCAAAATGTCTCCGGTAGAGAGGTGAATAAGGCCGGTCTTCTGCGCAAGTAGCTTTGCTTGTGTTCCCTTGCCTGCACCGGGGGGGCCAAGGAGCGCGATTCTTCGCCAACTCATCACCCTCTCCTTCCCAACAGGCCTCCGGCTTTGGTTAAGCTCTCGTAGTGCCGCATCACGAGGTGTGCTTCGATCTGCATCAAGGTATCGATTCCAACCCCCACTACGATCAACAGTGAGGTGCCTCCGATGAGAAACATCCCGCGTATGCCACTGATCGCCGAAAAGATATAGGGAAGTATAGCGACTGCAGCTAGAAAGAGGGCACCGATGAGGAGGATCCGGTTCAGCACTCCCGAGATGTAATCGGCCGTTGGCTTGCCAGGGCGCACGCCGGGAATGAAGCCACCCGCCTCGCGCACGTTCTTCGCCACATCCTGGGGGTCGAAGACAATCGAGCTGTAGAAATAGGTGAAAAACAAGATGAGAAGAACGTAAGCAATCATGTATGGTAGGCTTCCATTGGCAACGTATGGCTGCAACCAGGCGAGGGCAGGGAGCCACTGAGTGAAGGTCATTGGCATGGTGAGTATTGCCATGGCAAAAATGATCGGAATGACGCCGCCTTGATTGACGCGGATCGGCAGGTGAGTGGTGTGCCCTCCGTAGATGCGGCGCCCGGACGTCCGCTTGGAGTACTGGATCACGATCTTTCGCTGTCCTTGCTGAATCATGACTACTCCGGCTATCACCACTATAAGGATGGCGAAGAACGCAACCCCCCAAAACGGGCTCACCGTTCCGGCTGAGATCTCAATGTACGTCGACTGCAGCTGCGCGGGAAATCGAGACAGGATGCTGATCATGATGATCATACTAACACCGTTTCCGATGCCATTTTCCGTGATCCGCTCACCCAACCACATGAGGAAGATCGTTCCCGTCGTTAGCGCGATGATCGAGGTCAGGTAGAACCACAGCCCGCCGCTCGCCAGGCCCCAGTTGATGATCAGCATGCTCATTGTCGCAGCCTGAATGACCGCAAGTCCAAGGGTTGCCCACCGCGTGTACGTGGTGATCTTTCTCCGCCCCTCACGACCCTGCTGCTGCATCTCCTTCAACTTCGGAATAACAGCGGTGAGCAGGCTGAAGATAATCGAGGCGTTGATGTAGGGGGTGACCCCCAGTGCGAACAGTGAGAAACGCTGCAGAGCCCCACCGGTAAACATATTGAGGAAATCGAAGATCCCTCCACCCTGGCTGGCAAAGAAGTCCTTCAGTGCCTCTGCGTTGACGCCGGGAACGGCGATGTGCGTTCCCAAACGGAAAACGATAATAGCACCCAGGGTAAATAGAATTCGCTTTCGAAGTTCGGGAATCCGAAATAAAGAGGCGAACTTCTCCCACATCGCTACACCGCCTCGGTCCGTCCACCGGCCTGCTCAATCTTGCGCCTGGCTTCACGTGTGAAGCGGTGTGCTCGCACCGTTAGGGGTTTCGTTAACGCGCCTCTCCCGAGGATTTTCAACTTATCTTCTCGTCCCTTAATGATGCACATCTCCCGAAGGCATTCTAGTGTCACCTCAGCCTGAGGCAGGAAGCGACTTTCGAGTGTATCCAGGTTGACGCAAGCGTATTCCACTCTCGGGGTGTTGTGAAAGCCTCGCTTGGGAAAACGCATCCAGATAGGAGTTTGGCCACCCTCGAAGCCGGGGCGCACCCCTCCACCACTACGTGAGTTCTGACCCTTAGTTCCGCGACCGCTCTCGTGGCCACCACGACCAGAACCATATCCGCGTCCAACACGTTTGCGCTTGTGGTGACTTCCTTTACTCGGCCGAAGTTCTTCAAGCTTCATTCGTGACCTCTGCCTTTGATTCGGTCTTGCTTCCCCTCAGCTCTTCGACCTCGCTACGGCTACGCAGTTGGGTCAAGCCGTTGATCGCTGCTCGCGATAGGGTTAGTGGGTTGGTCGTTCCCAGTGATTTGGTCAGGATGTCGCCTATCCCTACGAGTCGGCAGACCGCTCCCACCGTGACACTCGCGATAACTCCCGTTCCAGGGTGAGCCGGTTTCAGCAACACCTTGCCTGCTTTGAACTTCCCGATCACCTCGTGAGGGATGGTTCGTCCATCCAGGCGGACGTCGATCAGGTGTTTCTTGGCGTCGTGAATCGCTTGATGAATGGCACGCGGGATCTCGGTTGTGTTTCCCAATCCAACTCCAACTCGTCCCTTGCGATCTCCAACAACAATTGTGACCCGAAACTTCAGATTCCGACCACCCTTTGTGACCTTACTGACCCTTCTGATATCGATGATCTCATTTTCGAACTCGTCGGTGGTGATCAAAATCTTAACCCTCCCTTGCGACAAGCTTCGGCCAGGGCGGCAACCACACCATGATAAGGGTAGCCACCTCGATCGAAGACGACCGTTTCAATGCCGTGTTCCAGTGCCCTCTTGGCAAGAAGTTCCCCTACTCTTTCCGAGGAGTGTATGTTACACCCGGTGATTGTCTCCCGTAGCTCACGGTCCAAAGTTGCCGCCGAGACAAGGGTTGTGCCTGCCTCGTCGTCGACTATCTGTGCGTACACATGATGTAGGCTCTTTGTGATGCACAGTCGGGGGCGTGATCCAGTGCCGGAGATCGTTCTACGAAGCCGGCGATGGCGCCTGAGCCGTTCCACCTTTCTGTTGGTTGTTGACACCGTTCTCACGCTCCCATGCCAGGGCCCTGGGCGCCTAGCTTCCCGGCCTTATGCAATACCTCTTCATCCTTGTACCGGATGCCCTTTCCCTTATATGGCTCAGGCTTGCGGAAAGACCGGATCTTGGCAGCAACCTGTCCGACCTGTTGCTTGTCTGCCCCACGGATGATGATCTCTCCCGGATTGGGGACCTCAACTTCCACCCCTTCTGGAAGCACATACTCCACCGGTTGAGAGTAACCGAGGTCAAGGATAAGAGTCTCTCCTTGAAGCCTGGCGCGATATCCAAGCCCCTTCACCAATAGCACCTTCTCCCAGCGTTGAGAGACCCCGTGAACCATATTGGCCAACAGACTCCGGTAGAGGCCATGAAAGGCGCGGCTCTGTTTGTCCTCGCGCCGTCGACTCACCGTTGCCACGCCGTCCGCAACAACGATCTCCACCCGGTCGGGACGATAACCCTGCACAAGTCGACCGTATTTGCCCTCCACCGCAAGTAGTGCTGGGCCTACCTCGACCTTCACACCATCAGGGATCTTCACTGGCACTTTTCCCACCTTAGACATCGCTTGCCACCCTACCATATCTCACAGAGAACCTCCCCGCCGATTCCGCGTTCTTGGGCTTCACGCCCAGACAAGATCCCTTGTGAAGTAGAAACGATACAAATACCGAGTCCCCCAACCGGTCTCGGTATCTCCTCCTTGCTTGCATACATCCGGCGGCTCGGTTTACTCACCAGTTTGATTCCAGTTATGGTGCGCTTGGCTTTGCTTCTTTCTCCTCTGTATTTTAGCCGGAGGCGCAGTGTGGACTGCGGCTTACGCTGGATGACCTCGTAGCTCGAAATGAAGCCCTCCGCTTCCAGGATGCGCGAGATCGTCTCCTTTACTTTGGAATGCGGCATTGACACATCGGGATGGAACTTTGCATTAGCGTTTCGAATACGCGTCAACATGTCAGCTATGGGGTGTTCTATCGTCATCGTTCCTCCCTACCAGCTTGCTTTCTTTACGCCAGGGATCTCCCCTCGGTGCGCTAGCTTGCGAAAGCAAAGTCGGCAGATCCCGAAATCACGAAAATACCCGTGTGGACGTCCGCATAAACTGCATCTGCTGTACGCCCGGGTGGAAAACTTTGGAGGCTTTTTGCTCTTCAGAATTAATGCTTTCTTGGCCATGACCTCTCCCCCTAGTCCTTGAATGGAAGTCCAAGATCCTTGAGAAGCGCGTAACCCTCTTGATCGGTTGTGGCAGTGGTTACGATCGTTATGTCCATCCCTTGGATCGTCACGGTGTCGTTGTAGGAAATCTCTGGGAAGACGAGTTGCTCACTGATTCCCAGCGTGTAGTTGCCCCGGCCGTCGAATGACGAGGCCGATAGACCACGGAAATCGCGGATTCCGGGTAAGACCGCGTTAAACAACTTGTTCAAGAACTCGTGTGCCTGGTTGCGACGCAGTGTCACCTTGCATCCAATTGGATCTCCAGCCGCAAGATGAAAATCAGAGATCGACCGCGTTGCTTTTGTCACAATTGGTTTCTGTCCGGCAATCGTTGTCATGTTCTTCATTGCCCCCTCGAGCACCTTGGGATTATCTTTATCAGAGACACCCATATTGATCACGACCTTCTCCACACGCGGAACCTGCATGACATTGGCCAGGTGGAGTTCTTTTATCAACCGAGGGACAATCTCTTTCGCAAACCTCTCACGCAACAGCATCTCTATCGGAATACCTCGCCACACTGTTTACAACGACGTATCTTTTCGCCCTCCACCACCGCAAAACCGACGCGTGTTGGTAGGCCGCACTCTGGACAAAGTGGCAACACATTTGAAATGTGTATCGTTCCTTCACGCTTGATGATCCCCGGTTCGCGCAGGGTTTGGGTTGGCCGTTGATGTTTTGTGATCATGTGTACGTTTTCTACAACCAGCCGACTTCGCTCGGGATAGACGACTAGTACTTTGCCGACCTTTCCGCGATCGTTTCCTGCGATCACCTTCACCCGATCCCCCTTACGCACAGTCCTCATCATGCTCTCCTTTATAAGACTTCGGGAGCGAGGGAGATGATCCGCATCATTCTCTTGTCCCGCAACTCGCGTGCTACTGGCCCAAACACCCGCGTCCCGATAGGTTCCCCCTGATTATTGATGAGCACGATTGCGTTATCGTCAAATCGGATATAGGTTCCATCCTTTCGACGATAGGCACTACGGGTGCGGACGATGACTCCTCGTACGATCTGACCCTTCTCTATGTCGCTGGTAGGTAGGCGTTTGCGCACCGAGCCGACCACTACATCCCCTATTTCGCCACGTCGCCGGTTCGACGGTCCTAGGACATTAATGCAGCGGACCTGTCTTGCACCAGAATTGTCCGCCACCTTTAGCATCGTTTGCATCTGGATCACAATCAGGCCTCTGCTTTTTCGATGATCTCAGCCAGTCTCCAGCGCTTGGTCAGGCTGTAGGGTCGAGACTCCTCGATCTTCACGAGGTCCCCCAGCCCAGCCGCTTCGGCGGGGTCGTGCGCGTAGAACTTCGCGTGTTTTCGAACATGCTTGCGATAGCGAGGGTGCAGGTGTCGTTCTTCCACCCTTACCACAATAGTCTGCTGCATACGGTCGCTTACCACGCGTCCAGTTTTCACTTTCCTCATCCTTGTTCCTCCTGCATCTTCGCTCTGGCAATCGTCATAACCCGCGCGATATCTTTGCGCGTCTTGCATAGCTCAGCCGTATTATCCAGCTCTCCAGTCGCCTTTTGGAAACGCAGGTTGAACAGCTTCCTTTTGAACTCTCGCTCCTTCTGCTCGAGCTCCTCTACGGTCAACTCGCGCAACTCCTCGGCCTTCATGTCTCGCCTCCCAGTAGAACCTTGCTCTTCAACCGGGTAGGGATGGGAAGCTTGTGGCTAACGAGTTCGTGGACCCTCTTTGCCTCCGCTTCACTGATCCCCGCAATCTCAAACAGGATTCGACCAGGCTTCACCACCGCTACCCAGTGATCCACCGTGCCTTTCCCCTTACCCATGCGTGCTTCAGCAGGGTGTTTGGTGATTGACTTGCTGGGAAAGATGCGAATCCAGATCTTGGAATCGCGGTGAGTTTGACGGGCGATAGTGGTCCTGCAGGCTTCGATCTGTTGTCCAGTGATCCACGCCGGTGCAAGGCCTTGGATTCCATACTCGCCAAAGGCAATATCATTCCCCCGCAGGGCCTTTCCCTTCATTCGGCCGCGATGAGACTTCCTGTACTTTGTTCGCTTAGGAAACAATAAGGCCATTTAATCCTACCTTATTCCTCTGTGCCGCCAGCGGTATGCTCGCCGCGGAAAACCCACGCCTTAACCCCAATGTTGCCGTACTTCGTTCTTGCCTCAGTGAAGCCATAATCGATATCAGCACGAATTGTCTGCAGGGGAACTCGACCCTCCCTCATCGTGATGGATCGGGCGATCTCAGAGCCGCCGAGACGGCCGCTGACTTTGATCTTCACGCCTTGTGCCCTTGCAGCCATCACGCGACGCATCACTTCCTTCATGGCGCGGGCGGGTGCAATGCGACTTTCGATCTGCCTGGCCACATCCTGGCTTATGAGCGTGGCTTCCAAGTCCGGGCGCTCGATTTCTGCGATCGAGATCTTTGCCTTTCGCCCAGTAAGCCGCTCTACAGCCACTTGCAGTTGCCCGATTTCGCTGCCTCCACGGCCGATGATGATCCCGGGTCGCGCCGAGCGGATGACGATAGACACACGGTCTTCCTTAGACCGCTCGATATTAACCTCAGCGACAGCCGCTCCGCGGTAGCGCTTGGCGATTAGGTCGCGAATGTGCTTGTCTTCGGCGATATACTCTGGAGCGAGTTTGGGGTTGTACCAGTTGGAGATCCATTTATGAGTGACCCCGACTCGAAAGCCAATTGGATGGATCTTCTGTCCCATTATTCCTCTTTCTTCTCACCTAATATGATAGTGACATGGCTCGACGGACGGCGAATGATATCTGCCCGCCCCATTGCTCGTGGTTTCAAACGTCGATACGAGCGCCCCATATCCACAACGGCACGCTGGACAAATAGTCGATCTATGTTGATATCGTAGGTGTTCTCTGCATTGGCGATCGCCGATTCCAATGTCTTGCGAATTGGCCGCGCCGCCTTCTTATTGGACAGGGAAACGATACGGAGGGCCTCATTTACGTCCTTGCCGCGGATGCCGTCGATCACAAGTCTTGCCTTGCGCGGAGACACGCGGACAAACCTTGTCACTGCCCGTGCTTCCATAGTATCCCTCCCTAGGTCAGGCCGGGTGCCCGTTTCTTCTTCGTTCCACCGTGTGCACGGAAGGTTCGCGTTGGTGCGAACTCACCCAACTTGTGGCCCACCATGTTTTCTATAATGTACACAGGTACGTGCACTTTGCCGTTATGAACTTTAATTGTTAGTCCGACCATCTCCGGCGTAATCATGGAACTCCGCGACCACGTGATAATCTCTTCGAGCTCCCCTCTTTTTGCCCGCCGGATTTTGTTGAGGAGGCTTTCCTTGACGTATGGTCCTTTCTTCGTTGACCTGGGCATACGCTCTCCTTACCGTCTTCCCTTGCCAGCTCTACGTACAATCAGGGCGTCGCTACGTTTTCGCTTCTTTCTTGTCCGTCCACCCTTTGCCAGCTTCCCGGTTGGCGAGACTTGCGGCCGGCCCACACGTGCACGTCCCTCCCCACCGCCGTGCGGATGATCGACCGGGTTCATTGCTACCCCCCGCACCTTGGGCCTGTGTCCCAGGTGGCGAATCCGTCCTGCCTTTCCGTGCTTGACATTCTTGTGATCGGGGTTGGACACGACACCGATTGTGGCTCGGCACGCTGTGTTGAAGATTCGCACTTCGCCAGAAGGCAAACGTACGTGCGCCCGATCGCCCTCCTTGCCAATCAACTTTGCTGATGTCCCTGCAGAGCGGGCTACCTTGCCCCCACTACCGACGCGTAACTCCAAATTGTGAATCTCAGCACCCAGCGGGATCCGTCGTAATGGCATGGTGTTTCCGACTTGAACCTCAGCCTGTTCCCCCGCCTCGACCACTCTGCCGGTCTCTAGTGAGACCGGGGAGAGGATATACCGCTTCTCGCCATCGGCGTAGTGGAGAAGTGTGATCCACGCTGATCGGTTTGGGTCGTACTCCCGCGAGACGACGCGGGCTGGGATCCCGTCCTTGTCACGGGCGAAATCGATGAGCCGATAACGGCGCTTGTGCCCGCCACCGCGCCACCGAACGGTAGTTCTCCCTTGGAAATTTCTGCCACCGGTCTTGCGCAACGGTCGAAGAAGACTTTTCTCTGGAGAGACCAAAGACAGTTCACTGTAATCAGGAAGGCTCGTATGACGCTGCCCCGGCGATGTTGGCTTAAATGTTTTCAGAGCCATGCCTGCTTATCCTCCCATCACATCGATTCGGTCACTTGGGGCCAGACGTACGATGGCCTTTCGCCAGCGAGGCGTTCGACCGTGCATCTGATTAAGGCGCTCGCGACGGGGCTTTCCTTTCCTATTGGCTGTCCACACTTTTTCGACCTTCACTTTGAACAGCTCCTCAACCGCTTTCTTGATCTCGATCTTGTTGGCACCGAGAGCTACGCGAAACGCGTACTTGTTCTCCTGTTGATTCTCCCACGTTTCCTCAGTCAGGATCGGAGCAAGAACAATATCCTCAGCATGCCTTAGTTTCAGTTTCGTCATTACGAGAACCTGTCCTTCAATTCCTCCAGTGCTTCCAGAGTCAATATGAGTCCTTCATGTCGCAGGACATCGTATACATTGAGCCCGCTACAGGCCAGGCACTTGGTCTGGGCGAGGTTGGAAAAGGACTTTCGAACTGGTCGATTATACTCGTCGGCTCCGACGACTACCAGAGTCGAGGTGCTCATCTCTAGGCGATCCAGCAAAGCAAGAGCAGCTTTGGTCCTTGGCTCCTCAAACATCATCCGATCGACTAGGACGATTCTTCCTTCGTTGGCGCGGTCGGAGAGCGCAGAGATAAGCGCCTGACGGCGCATCTTCTTCGTCAGTTTGACATGATAGGTACGCGGTTTCGGGCCGAAGGTAACACCACCTCCAACCCAAAGAGGCGAACGGCGTGACCCTGCACGAGCACGGCCCGTTCCTTTCTGCCGCCAAGGCTTCCGGCCGCCGCCGCGCACCTCGCTGCGCGATTTGGTCGAGCTCGTCCCCTGACGTCGATTTAAAAGCTGCGCGCGTACGGTTCTATACAACAGGTCGGCATTGACTGTTGCACCGAAGATCCCCTCTTCCAGTTCGAAATCCTGGGGCCCTACAGCTTCATCAGAGGCATATAACTTCGCTTCAACCATGACCCTTCCTCAGTTGTAGGATGGACCCTCGCGGCCCCGGGGTCGCTCCTTTGAGGATTAGCAGGTTCTTCTCTGGATCGACACGTAAGACCTTCAAACCTTTTACGGTGATGCGACACCTTCCCGCTTGACCCGGAAGCTTCTTCCCTTTGATCACGCGTCCCGGCTCAACACAATTCCCCACGGATCCGGGACGTCTATGAAAATGGGAGCCGTGCGATTTCGGCCCCCCAGCGAAATTCCATCGTTTGACTACTCCCTGAAACCCCAACCCGCGCGAGATCCCGCTGGCGTCGATCTTCTCCCCCTCGGAAAAAATGCTTACACTGACTTTGTCGCCGATCTGATAAGCTGTGGGATCGTCTACCCGGGCCTCAAACAGATGCCGATGCGGGGAGATTCCGGCTTTCTTGTAATGCCCCTGCAGGGGGTGCGTTGCCTTTCGCTCCGCAAGCTCTTGGTAGCCGAGTTGGAGTGCGTTGTATCCGTCTGTTTCTACAGTCTTGATTTGCACCACCGTGCAAGGATGAGCCTCGAACACCGTTGCCCCAACAGCGCGATCCTCGACAAACATCTGCGTCATGCCAATCTTCTGTGCCAAGATTCCCAAAGCCATGCGCCTAACCTCCGTCCATCCTACAGTTTGATCTCGATGTCGATTCCGGTAGGAAGCTCGATATCCATCAGGGCAGTGATGGTCTCCGATGTTGGCTCCTTGATATCGAGCAGTCGAGTGTGGATTCGTCGTTCGAAGTGTTCCATCGACCGTTTGTCGATGTGGGGAGAGCGTAGGACGGTGTAGATACGCCTTTCCGTTGGGAGTGGAATGGGACCGGAGATCTTGGCCCGAGTCTCTTGTGCTGACTCTACGATCTTCCTGATTGAGGAGTCAACCAGCTCATGGTCATAGCCTCGCAGCTTGATTCTGATCTTTTCTCTCGCCATGGTCAGTAACCTCGACTTCTTATGATCTCTTCCTTCAGTCCTTCCGGGACCACTTCGTAACGAGCCACTCGCAACGTATAGGTGGCCCGCCCTTGTGTTAACGAGCGCAGCCGCGTGGCATAGCCGAATGTCTCTGCCAGCGGAACAGCGACAAACACAATCTGTATCGAATCCTGTACCCGCAGCTCGCCAACCTCCCCGCGCCTGCGTGCCAGGTCCTCCATTACCTCACCCACATATTCCGCCGGAGTGATCACCTCCCCCTCCAAAATCGGCTCAAGAAGGTCAAACCTACCCTTCTCATAAGCCTTACGGAGTACTGCTGCCGCAGCCGCTTGGAAGGCCAACTCCGACGAATCAACTGGGTGAAAAGAACCACCGACCAAGGTGGCTCCCACATCCACCAAAGGATAACCGGCAAGAGGGCCGTTTGTCAACGCCTCTCTAAGCCAAACCTCGACTGCTGCGCGGTATTGTCTCGGAATCTCATCATCTTTGAGGGTGTTTGTGAATCGAAACCCGTCCTCGCGAGCGAGGGGCTCAAACCGGACCACAACATGCCCGTATTGACCGCGTCCACCTGTCTGTTTGATGAATTTCTCCTCAATTTCGATTGGCTCGCGCAGTGTCTCGCGGTAGGCTACTTGCGGCTTTCCAACGTGGGCCGTTACTCCATGTTCCTCGCGAAGCCTCCGTATTAGGACTTCCAAGTGGAGTTCTCCCATTCCCGAGATGATTGTCTGGTTTGTCGTCTTGTCCACACGGATACGAAAGGTTGGATCCTCCGTTGCGAGTTTCGCCAGTCCCTTTGAGAGAGGCTCCTGTTCAGCCTCAGTGCGGGGTTCGACGGCAGCAAACACTACTGGCTCGGGGAACTCGATTTTCTCCAAGAGAATCGGCGCAGACTTTTCGCAGAGCGTGTCGCCTGTTGCAATATCTCGTGAGCCGACAACGGCCACAATATCACCAACCTGGGCTTCGTCCAACGGGGTGCGCTGATTGGCGTGCATACGGAAAATCTTGGTGAGTCGCACGTTTTGTCCCGTTGATGAGTTGAGAAGATACTCACCGACCTTGGCCCTCCCCGAATAGACACGGACGAAGACCAATCGACCGGTATAGCGGTCAGTGACGACCTTGAACGCGAGGGCGGAAAAGGGTTGCTCGATCTTCGCCAAGCGGATCTCCTCGCTGTCAATCCCCCGTATTGGTGGTATGTCGATCGGCGAAGGCAGAAAGTGAACGATCGCGTCAAGGAGTGGTTGGATTCCCTGGTTCTGAAAGGCCGCCCCACCTAGAACAGGCACGGCGGCTTGTTCGATGCACCCCCGCCTTAGACCTGCTTGGAACGCCGCTCGATTGACTTCTCCGCCTTCAAGGTAGGCTTCCATTACCTGATCGTCGAACTCGGCCACCCTTTCGATTGCCATTTCTCGATAATGTTCGACGTCTTCCCTAACGGGATCGGGCACAGGGAGAAGCTCGTACGTCTCCCCTCTACTTTCTGTCTCCCAGACGATTAAGCGGCGTTCCAGGAGGTCCACCATTCCGACTAGGCGGCGATTCTCATCTCGGTAGGGGAGTTGCAGTGGCACGACGCGTACCGCCAACCGTTCCTCAATCATAGTCAAGGTCTGAGCGAAGCTTGATTCGTTGCGATCAAGTTTGTTCACAAACGCTACTCGCGGTATCCGATAACGGTCGGCCTGCCGCCATACTGCTTCGGATTGTGATTCGACCATTTCTACCCCAGAAAAGATTACGACCCCGCCGTCGAGAACGCGTAGTGAGCGTTCGACCTCAGCGGTGAAATCAACATGACCGGGGGTATCGATGATATTGATTAGATGCTTACGCCACGGACAGGTCGTTGCTGCGGACGTGATGGTAATGCCGCGCTCCCGTTCCTGGGTCATCCAATCCATCTCGGTGTCACCCTCGTGCACTTCGCCCATCTTGTGTGTGCGGCCAGTGTAGTAGAGCATTCGCTCCGTGGTGGTGGTCTTGCCGGCATCGATATGAGCCATGATGCCAATGTTGCGAATTTTCCCTATCTTAGAGGGATAGTCAGAAGCCACAGTGTCCCCTTCTTCGTCTTTGTCACGGGAAAACTAAGGATCTGCCTCGTACTACCAGCGGTAGTGGGCGAAAGCTCGGTTTGCTTCAGCCATGCGGTGGACGTCGAGCCGCTTGTTGTAAGCTTTTCCTTCCTTGCGTGCTGCTTCCATGATCTCCATGGCAAGGCGGGTGGTCATCGTATTCTCACTTCGCTCCCGCGCGGCCCGAACGATCCAGCGGAGAGCTAATGTGGTTTGACGGGCAGGTGGGACCTCGTAGGGAACCTGGTAGTTCGCACCACCTACACGCCGGGTGCGGACTTCAAGGCGAGGGGAGCAGTTGGCGATTGCACTGCTGAAGACTTCGAGGGAGGAGGCGTCGCTACGTTTATCGATTTCCTCCAATGATGCATAGATGATACGCTCTGCCACTGACTTTTTACCGTCCAGCATCACGTAGTTGATCAGTTTGGAGAGGAGTTTGCTGTTGTGCTTGATGTCCGGTTTGACATCACGGCCTGATAACTGCATCGCTAGCTACCCCTCTTGGATCCGTACTTCGAGCGCCCTTGCCGGCGGTCTTCAACCCCTTCTGTATCCAGCGTGCCGCGGACGATGTGGTACCGCACTCCCGGCAAATCCTTCACGCGTCCACCGCGCACTAGGACCATAGAGTGCTCCTGAAGGTTATGACCTTCCCCGCCGATGTACGCAGTGACTTCCTTCCCATTGCTAAGGCGTACACGCGCTACCTTGCGCAGTGCCGAATTTGGTTTTTTCGGAGTGCGCGTGTACACGCGGGTGCAAACACCGCGGCGCTGTGGACACGAAGCCAATGCCGGTGCCTTGCTCTTCTTCGCTTTTGTCTTTCTCCCTAGTCGGATGAGTTGATTGATTGTAGGCATTTTATCACTCCAAACCGTGGGGAATTATAGAATCACACGTAGGATCTGTCAAGCTTGTTCTGGGTCCTGTTCGCTGTGCTCACCGGGCTCGCTTAGTAGGACTTCGGGTATGTTGGGAAAGCCAGTGCCAGCTGGTATCTTCTTTCCCACGATGATGCTTGGCTTTAGTCCATCCAACTCGTCGATCTCTCCCCGCAAGGCCGCCTCGGCGAGCACTTTGGTTGTCCTCTGGAACGATGCAGCAGAGAGCCATCCTTTGGTCTGCAAGGCCGCTTTAGAGATACGCAGTAGTTCGCGTTCACCAATAGGAAGGCGTTTCTTTTCCAGTGGAATCTCTACGGCCTCTTCGCCCCGCTGTACGCGGATCAGGCTGAGGTTCGCCCGTTGTGCTGCGGCCATCACATCTTCAGTAAGGGAATCATCAGCAGCAGCGAGCAAGCGGCCTTGAGCCACGATGTCCTCGGCGATTTTTCCCCCGATTGCCTCGCTGCAGGTCTGTTCTGCCTCCTGATTCCAGCGCATGAGTCTTCTCACCTCATCCTGGAACTCCTCGAGTGAAACCAGATCGCTCAGGAGGAAGCGTGAGTCTCCACGATCAACGATGCGGACATTATTCAAGATCTCGCGAATAATTACTTCAAGGTGTTTATCATTGATATCCACACCTTGAGCCTTATACACTTTGTGGATCTCAGAGAGCAGGTACTCACGTGCTTTCTGCACTCCAGCTGCTTCTAGCAGGGTATGGGGCGCAACCACCCCTTTGGTCAGTAGGTCCCCTTCCTTTACTTTGTCACCGGTCCGCACAGTCGCTGCTTGATTGATCTCTACAGTACTCTTCGGATGGAAGTGAACTATCGCGATCCCGTCTTTGTCTTCGATGTCCTCGACCAGAATCGTGGTTTGAGGGATCTCCAACTTGACCAACTTCTCGCTTTCGCGCACTGGTTCGCCGTTGCCCTTTAATGGCACTACGTCTGGGGTGAGGCGGAATCGCAACGCGCGGCCCTGTGGGTTGTAGACGAGAATTCTCTCGGGAAGCAGCAGCACTCTTCCCTCCGCCTCGGCTGCAATGACGATTGGCTTGGACTTAGATGTTAGATGGTCGCCTTCCTTCACAGTGGCTCCAGGTTCAACCATCATGCGAGCGCCGTAGGGGATTTCGTACGTCTGGATGCTCTCGTCGCGTCCCACTATCTGGAACGACCGTTCCTTGCCTTCGGGGAAGCGGAGGGTCCCTCTTCTGTCCGCTACGATTGGCTGAATGTTGAATCGCTCAGTGAGGGCCTCTCCGGCGGCAACCGTGGTTCCATCTCTTACCTGTGGAACTGCTCCAGGAGGGAGGAGATAGGAACGATCCCCAGAGGCGGTGTCGATGACTAGCATTTCTCGAGGCTCGCCATTACTCAACAGATACACTTCACCAGTGCAGGGGCTTTTGGCATCAATGAGATCTGTGATGTCGACCTCCTCACCCACCGTGGCACACTCGAGGGGAGACGGAATTTGGGCAGATCTTCGTTCGCCGGTGATTTCAACCTGATTGCCGCTGGTACCGAATGTGATTGCACTTACGTGTCCGTCAAGTGGGGATATCTCCGCTTGCGCGCTCTTCACGGTTTTTCGTGCCTCAAACAACTCCTCGGCACGAGGGAGACCCTGGGTAATGTCAACTCCAGCAACGCCACCGGTGTGAAAGGTTCGCATGGTCAATTGGGTGCCTGGCTCACCGACTGACTGGGCGGCGATCACTCCGACTGCCGTTCCCAGCTCAACCGGCCGATGGTTACTCATGTCCAAGCCATAGCAGTATTGGCAGATTCCGTTACTGACCTCACAGACCATCGGTGAGCGAATCATGATTTGGGGTCTGACTTTGGCGCGCGAGATCTTTGCAGCTCGCAACGCTGCGATCAAGCGAGGGGTGATTATCTCATCCATTTGGATGATAACGCGACCACTATTGGGATCGCGGACGTCCTCCACGCTCACTGTCCCCACGAGGCGCTCCTGCTTTTTCTTACTGCCAATGGGCAGGTCAACTTCCATTTTGCCGATTTGTGCGGCCATCTCGCGTGTGATCCACTGATTCGCCTCCACGATCACCTCGCCGGTGCTGGGATCGGCGATCGGCCGACTGGTGACGCGACCGTAGATTCTGTCCTCAATCGATTCCATGATCTCCGTCTTGGAGAATCTAAAAGGATTGATCTCTACTCCTTGGGTGGTCCCGCAGTCTGTTATTCGAATAATTGTGTCCGAGGAGGCGTCCACAAGTCGGCGAGTGAGATAGCCAGAGTCTGCAGTTTTCAACGCGGTATCCGCTGCTCCCTTGCGACCGCCGTGAGTGGAGATGAAGTACTCCATGATGTCCAACCCCTCACGGAAGTTTGAGATTACCGGCATCTCGATGATCTCTCCAGATGGTCCGGTCATCGGCCCCCGCATCCCGCACAGCTGCTTGACCTGGTCTGGACCACCTCGCGCCCCCGAGGTGACGATTCCGTAAACTGGATTGAATCGATGTAGGCG
>CAZMOL010000005.1:0-14600 GCA_964568045.1 uncultured Thermotogae bacterium | reverse complement strand
AGATTGTCGAGCACTTCCGCCGTCTGTTCCCAACCGAAACGGTGAAAGCAGTCCATGATGAGGCGTTTGATGGCGCGGCGATCCATGACCCGGTGGTAATCTCGAATTTCCTGCGGAAGGATTAAGTTCAACTCCGCCCGACCGAGGGTTGTTTCCACGAGGTTCCCATCAATCCGAATCTTGACCGGACTATGAAGCTCGAGGAGGCCCTCTTCTTCAGCCCGGCGTGCTTCAAGGATATCTCGGAAGCACCGACCGGCTCCCTTGCTTTCTGGGTCCATCAGGGTCAGATAGTAGTAGGCGAAGACAGGATCCTGGGTGGGGAGACTGAGAGGCTCTCCGTTTGCCGGAGACAGGATGTTACGGGGTGCGGCCATCAGTTCTCGCGCTTCGGCGATCGCCTCTTTGGAGAGCGGAAGGTGGACGGCCATCTGGTCTCCGTCGAAGTCGGCGTTGTACGGTGGACAGACCAGGGGGTGAATGTGGATGGCCTCTCCGTCGACGAGGATGGGCTCGAACGCTTGCATCGAAAGACGATGGAGAGTAGGCGCGCGGTTCAGGAGGACCGGATGATCCTTGACGAGTTCTTCCAGGATGTCCCATACTACGGGCATCTCACCGCGAAGAGCCTTGTTCTTGATCTCGTCGAAGTCGGAAAAAGTTGTTGACTCAAGATGATGGAGGATAAACGGTTTGAACAGCTCAAGAGCCATTTTCTTGGGAAGACCACACTGGCTCAGCTTGAGCTTTGGATCAACCACGATCACCGCTCGTCCTGAGTAATCAACACGCCGGCCTAGGAGGTTGCGCCGCAACCGTCCATGTTTTCCATGAATTCGCTCCGAAAGCGACTTCAGTGGTCGGTTGTCGCGACCACGAATCGGGTTTTCTCGTTTTTCGTTGTGAATCAAGGCGTCGACTGCCTCTTGCAGCATTCGCCGCTCATTGCGCAGGATAACCTCAGGTGCTCCCATGTCGATGAGCTTCTTCAGTCGGTTGTTCCGGTTAATAATCCGCCGGTAGAGATCGTTTAAATCCGTGGTAGCGAATTTCCCCCCCTCGAGTTGAATCATTGGACGAAGTGCTGGTGGAAGGACCGGAATCACGTCGAGAATCATATCTTGGGAGTTATTCCCCGAGGCCCGTAGCTGATCGACCACCTCCAGTCTTTTAATCAGTCGTCGTTGGTTCCCGACAGCAGTTTCACGTTGGAGCTCATCACTCAAGGCTTGGTGGAGTTTGTCCAAGTCGAGGGCCTCAAGCAATCCCTTGATCCCTGCTGCGCCGGTCAATGCCACGAACCCACTTGGATAGATTCGTTCGTAGGCTCTCTTCTCCAGGAAATTTAAGCGGTCTCCAAGATTGAGCGGAATCGCCGAATCCTTTACCCGAGCTACGAGGAAGATCAGACTATCCAGAAACTCGCGTTCGAGTGCCTCCCCCTTGATCTCTGGGCCATAACGGTCGGTTAGCATCTCGAATGCGGTTTTGGAGCAAATCTCCCCTACCGGTCTCTCAGCAATTGTCGCTCCTGCTTTCACTTCATCGCCGTCATCCACTGTCAGATCGGCATCGCCAACGATCGGGTATTCCTGGGAACCGACTACCACCGCCTGGACCTTCTCTCCGTTGGTTAGCCGTCGTTCCTCGACCGTGATACGACCCTTTTCTTCGGCAACGACGGGTGGGGCTTCCTCCACATAGTATGCGAGTTCGACGGTGAAGGGGAATGCACTCGCCAAGATTTCATATTCCGAGGCGTAAAGCGTCTCACCTGGCCGAACTTCCTTGCACTCCGAGGAGGTTACGATACACAGTGCCTGTTCGATCGGTTCGGTCTCATAGTAGGCAATCCGCTGAAGTTCTTTTTTCTTCATGCCCAAGAGGCGGCTTAAGAGGCTGGAGACCCCTTTTAGGTACCAGAAGTGAACTACTGGGCTGGCGAGAGATATATGCGCCATGTTCACTCGACGCACCGAAGAGTCGGTGACAAGGACGTGGCATTTCTCGCAGGTGATCCCTTCGTATTTCTTTCCCTTGTACTTCCCGCAGGCACATTCGTAGTCGTTCTCTGGGCCAAAGATCTCTTCCGCGTATAGACCGCCTCGTTCGGCCCGGTGGGTTCGGTAGTTGATTGTCTCGGATTCGGTAACTTCCCCGTGTGACCAGCCAACCATTACCGACGGAGAGGCAAATTGTAGCTTCACCCGCTTGATGTCATCGCCAGAGATCAATCGATTCACCCCTCATTAAGATAGATCGCTGCAATAAATCATAAGCACAATTCCTATTGAGCAAATAGAAATGTCCCGTTGCTCTACGGGAACGCGGCATGATGCCCCACACTTTGATCGTAAGGGAACAGAAGAGATCAACCACTCACTCCTCCGCTGTTGAAGTCAACGTTGTCGTATCACCACTTTCCTTAGTCTGTTAATGCTTGCTTCTGCAATCGGTAACGCGATATCCACTTCCTCTGCAAACTACGTCTGTGACGGGAAGCCGCCGTGTTGCTTACCTCTTCCGGTATTGTGAACATCTGACAAGAGTGCCGCTTCGCTGCAGCAAAATAGACATCGAACTGCATTGTTCATGTTCGTGATAAAAAGACACACCTCCCCCTTCTCCCTTCTGGGAATCACGCACGCTACTTCAGACTCATCTTGGAAGTCCCCCTATTGGCCCTTCGGGATTATCCTCACCCCCTCAATGATCGAGGTCTTCCTCACCGAAGTATATCGTGACGGATCAATTTATCAAGGCGGAGGAAGCCCCCTTGAAACAACTGGAGAAGGAAGCGCACAGACGAGACAGTACTCAGCAATTTCCTCAACGGAATTGAAGGGAAGAACACTCAACTGGGAGGTCTCGTCATCGTTTTCAAAGCGATAGCTTACCAGCACGCTGGTAAGGTGTGCCGCCTCACTGTGGGTAACCGTTATCCGGCCGGCAAGTTCGATTATCTGTTGAATCTCGACTGCCGACTTCCTCGTCCAATTGGTCCGCACGAGAGTCATCGGCCCACGGTGGGTGGGAAGATAGACCCGCAGATCTTGGGGAAGGAAGTAATTCTGCAAAGTGCGTTTTCCTTCCTCATCTGTAGCCAGGACGATCTTCACGTCGGGAGGCCTCTTGTAATAGAGCTTGAAATCAAGGAGTTTGAGAGCATTCATGGTGAATCCCTCTTCCTCGAGCAGGTACTCTAGTCGCTTTCCGAATCCAGGGAAAGTGAGTTTGCAGCGCATGTTACAGCCCATCGGATCGGCGGCGGAAATCCCAAGTCTCTTAGCCAGCTCGATCAACCGGTCACAGTCCTTTGCCCTTAAGTCTCCGAGAATCTCTCGGTCGATCCATCCTTCGAGTTCCGGCCGAGTAGGAGGAAGAAGCCCTGCCGAGAGGGGCCGTAGGACGACCCCTTCGATGCCCAGATCTTCAGTGATGCGCTCCATTTCCTTTTCGGTGAGCTCGTTTTTGCCGACGAGCTCACCCGTAACGAGGAAGTCAGCCTCAATTCGTTCCATGTAGCGAATGGCGCGAGACAGCATTAGCGTACGGCAGCTCAAGCAACTGCGCTTGAGCGAGAAGCACCCACCGGGAGGAATGTTGGCCAAGCGTTGATAGTCTTTCTTCAGGGATTGGGTCCGAAAGCTCACTCCCAGCCATTCCCTTTTCACGAGTTCTCGAATGGTATCGTACTCATCGAAGAACGGAGAGCGGAAGTGCAGGAGGAAGATCTCGTCTATCACGGGGGAGCGTTCGACCAAGCGGGTTGCCACCCGACTAGCCAAGCTTCCAGAGAACAGAGCAAGCACTCTTACCATGAACGTTCCTTCATTATTGCCATAATCAACGCCTCGGTTCGATCAGGCCATAGTGACCATTCCGCCGGTGGTAGATAATGCTGACTTGATCCGTCTCGGAATTTATGAAGACCAAGAACCCCTTTTCAACTGCGTCCAACTGCAAGGCAGCTTCTTCTGGTGTCATCGGCTTATGAAAGTGAATATCTGTTCGCAGGATCTCCTTGTGATCGACCTTCCCAGCGACGGGCGCCGTCCTAGATGATTCCCCTATTCCACGATGCCTGGTTTCTCTTAGGTGATCCTTGTATTTGACGAGTTGGCGTTTCAAACGGTCGATTGCCTTGTCGATCGAGGTGTACATGTCTGGAGATTCTTCGTGCGCCTTGATGATCTTTCGATTGGTGAGGTGAGCGTGGAAATCGGCGATCTGACGTTCTTTTTCCACCGAGAGGATAACGTCAACACTGATTATGCGGTCGAAATAGCGTTCAAGAACTTCTGTCTTTTCGATAACATATGCACGCAGCGCATCGCTCTGAGTGGTATGCCGCTCTGCGATTTTTACCTTCATGCCCCCTCCTCTCTGAAATAATTGTAGCGAAAAAGGGGGAATTGGTCAACAGTCCGACACAGCTTGTATGCTTATATAATGTATCATTTGTTGTGTGTGCTGCCCGCCAAGGCGGACAGTCGAGAAATGAGCTGGTTGATGATTAGGTGTAACTCCTGCGCTGTTACGTCGGGCTGATAGAGCACAAACTCACGAGTGACAAACGCTTTGAGGTTGCTGCGGTAGTGGAGAACACCAGACCGACGCTCGCAGACAATCATCCCCATATCAAGGAGGTCACGGGGCGGGTCGCTCGCAATCACTCCCTTGGCACAGTCAGTCCACACCGCGATTTGGTCGACCGAGTAGGACGTTGGGGCATGTGAAGCCAGGAAGCCGAGCATGCGTCGATGCATGACATCTTTCCTCGCTATGCGCAAAACAAGCCGATCGATTTGGCGGTTCACCGCTGTTGGCAACCGGTCAGACGTTGTTGAGCTTTCGCGGCCTTCGATATCAATCACACGCCCCACATTGAGTTCCTGTGGGACGCTGGAGTCCAAAGAGGCTGGAGAGCGATCGAATGAATTCGCAAGTCCAACTGACAACCCCGTCGTGGGCACCGAGTGGACCACGGCCTGGGGGAAGTTCCGCTTATCCTGAAGACCCGGTGAGGGAACCTCCACTTTGATGTACCCGAGGGTACGGGCCACATCCTCCAACTCGCCAATCTTTCCTTCCTTTTCTGCAACAAGCCTCTCCAGATGATGGATCCTTTCTTCCAGTGCACGAGCACGCGATTTCTTGCTCTTCCCGTTTTTTGCGTGTTCGATTGCTTCTATGATTGACTGACTCACCTGTTTTAGCTGGGGCGTGACGACGACCTCCAGAGAGGGGGTGAACCCAGCGTGGAAGGTTTCTCTTTCTCGTACATAGATGGGAAGGATCCTTTCACCATTGATGAACACACAATCCCCAGTTTCCAGTGTGGTGATCACCTCTTTCACCTCACTCTTGCGCCAAGGCAGAAGTTCCCCATAGACCCGCATGTCTGCCTCATGGACCACTCGATGTAGGAAGAGTATTCCCGCTTGGCTGAGGACATCCTTTTCCACCTTGGCGCTGCGTTGGGAAATGATTATGGCGCCGAGGCCGCGCTTGCGTCCACGCAGGGCTACGCGCGCAATCAGTTCCTTCAGTTCAGTGCGGATACTCTGGGGGATGAACTCGTGAGCCTCCTCGATGCCTATGATGTAGGGACGACGGAGCTTCGCAGCCAGGCTCCACAATGCATTGAGATACGCCTTAAGAAATTCAACGCGCTCCTCGGAGAGAAAACCGCTCAAGTCAAGCACTATCGGCACGTTCTTCTCCATGCTGATCTCAGCAATCTCTTCAGCGCAATCCACATCAACCTCGATCTCCACCCCTTCGCCGTGTCCGACCACCAACACCTCGAACTTCTCTTTTAGCCCGAAGTATTCGCCGTCGACATCGACTATGGACAGCGGGTAGTTGTGTTTGAGGAGTTCCTCGAAGATTACGCCGGCAGTGTTCGACTTCCCCGAACCACGAATACCGAGAATAGCGATGCATTGACCGATTATCTGTTCAAGGTCAAGTGCTAGATCATTGCTGATTTGAAGAGAGGCTCCCATGTGGTGAGCGTAGGCAAGCGATTCAGTGTGTGCAGAGATGCCTTACAGGGAGTCATCGAGGTCGGATCATTTGTCCCACAGGCTTCTCTGTTGTGAAGTGATGATCGCAGCTTTGCCCATCTCCTTCCATTGATATTTTGCAGGATGAGCCTATCAGAGGGACTTACGCTCTCCCAGGCCGGTTGTCCCATCAGGCGATGTACTAGTTCCCCTCCTGATCCGGATGGGAGAGAAGGGCGCGCGCCTCAACGAGGGCTTCCTCTTGGGTTGTGATCTCGCCTGCGAGGATGCGGTCGTGAATGATCTCGAGGATCTTGCCGAGCTCAGGTCCCGGCTGCATTCCCATCTCCAACAGAGCATGCCCATTAATGAATCTCCGCGCGCGCTCTAGGCCGCAGACCTGGTCGATGTGCGCGATAACGCGTAGAGTCTCCCTTAGGATCGGGCTCCAACCTGAGGAGCGGTGAGCACTGGCTTCGCAGTCCGCCACGAGGACCTGCAACAGTCCGAAAAACCGGGGGTAGCGCTTATGTAGTACGCTTGCGTTGAGGGGCTCCTCCTCGCTGAGTAAGCGGACTTGCTTTCCACGGCCCATCTCTGGGAAGTTGGCGATCCGCATGTGATTCTTGATGAGAAAGCAGAGCCGTGAGACTTCCTGGCGGCTGAGACGGAGCCTTTGGCCAATGGTTTTGGCAATGCGGGCTCCGACAGCGCAATGGCCACCCATATTCGCGCCGCCACTCCGTTCCAAAGCATATGGCTTGCCGACATCGTGTAGTAATACGGCCAACTTCACCAACGGTCCGCGAATAAACCCATCGGCCACTTGCATCGCGGCAAGGGTATGGACATAGACATCGCCTTCGGGATGGTAGATCTCTGGTTGGGGAACACCTTTCATTGCCGTTACCTCGGGCAGAATGGACCCCAACAGGCCAAATTCATCAAGGAGTGTTATCCCTCGAGCTGCTTGACCGGTCTTGAGTAGACGAAAGAGCTCCTCGCGGATCCGCTCCCAGGAGATGATCCGGATCTTCCTGGCGTTAGCTCGAATTGCTTCTGCCGTCTCACGATCAATCTTCCCGTTAATCTGGCAGGCAAAGCGAACCGCTCGCAGCATCCGCAAGTAGTCCTCGGCAAAGCGGACTCGAGGGTCACCGATTGCCCTAATGCGACCTGCTTTCAGATCCTCGATTCCTCCCACGAGGTCGATTACCGTGCCATCATTTGCAGCAGCCAAGCCGTTAATTGTGAGATCTCGGCGTGTGACGTCACCTTTCAGATCACGTACGAGTTCCACCGTTCCAGGCCAACGTCCGTCGTATTCCCCTTCCACGCGAAAGGTTGCCACTTCCACCTCGGCCCCATCAGGGGCTACGATGATCAGAACTCCAAAATCCTCTCCCACACCGACGATTCGATGGTTGGGGAACAGTTCGTGAACCTCATCAGGAAGAGCAGAGGTCGCGATGTCCACTTCTTCGGGTGGATAAGTGACCCTCGGACCAAGTTGGGCAAGAAGCCCATCGCGTACAACTCCTCCAATGAGGACTGCCTCATGACCCGCTTCAGTCAACCGATCGAGGATCTCCTTGACGAACGGGTGGTGAAGGAAGAGCGTGTCAATGTCAATTCGGTAATCAACCGTCATTCCGTAACCGACTATACCGGGCAGGAGTGAAGTAGTGCAAGGGCCGTTGTCTTGTCATCCAAGCAGATGGGATGAGGAGAGGCGGACATTGCTCCAAGAGGACTCCAGGAGCTTTGCACAAGTTTGTGAAACTTTTTCGGTAACTGAGGGTATGTTGATTTGGAAAGGAGGTGAACGATGCCTTTATCGACTTGGCTGCTTCTGTCCTTCTTCTGGGCATTTTGGATCTTCGCCTTCGCCGGTTGGTGGTGCGGATGCGGCGGGTGCTGCTAGGAAGATCAGATTGGCTCTTCGTCCAGGCGAAATCGCCTGGATAGGAAGCGAAGTGCATTTACCTGTCTGACCCTTGGTGGGGTCATGGTGCGAAGTCATGCTTCACCAGCCCGGCTTGTCTTTTCTGACGACGTAGGGTCTCGCGAAGGGTCTCTTCCGGATGCCAGCCTAGATTGTTGCTGTGCGATGAGTCTCTAGGCTTGCGGTGTGTAGAAGGCAATCCTTCCTGGCGGGATACTCTTGTGTGGGTAGTTCCTTTCTGTAGCTACCTCATTCTAGGTTGCCGATCTTGTCAGAAAGCTTCTTTGTCTGTTGATCTATTCTTTTCCTGGTGTATCCTATCGAACGGTTTTTGATGGAGTCTATTGCAGAAACCAACAACCAACAGAGGGGAAGCTTCGCATGACCCCACGATTGAAACTGAACGTGAGAGCGAATTGAGGCAATCAAATATCCTCTCCCATTACAGGCGGAATTTCCTAGCGTTCTTGGGAGAGGCGTCCCTATTTGGAGTGGGCCTTGTCTTCGCCAGTACAACGATAGTCCTCCCGGATTTTGTCAGTCACATGACTGACAGCGCAGTCTTCGTCGGATTGATCGTCAGTCTCAGCGAGGGAGCATGGAGGCTGCCTCAGTTGTTCTTTGCCAATCTCCTTACGAACAAACGCCGAAAGAAACCGTGGCTAACCAGAGCTGGTCTGGCAGGGCGCCCAGCATATCTCTTGTACGCGATTGCCCTTGGGCTTGGCCTTAGCCGCTTACCCACACTGGGGTTGGCCCTTTTCTTCCTTTTGCATTGTCTCTTCTACATAAACCTGGCATTGGACAGCGTTGTGTGGTGGGACGTCTTCGGCAAAGCAGTTCCAATTCCGAAACGAGGGCGACTGTTGGGCCTCAGTGCCGCGCTGCGAGGGATTCTTTCCGTCGGTGCTGGTTACCTCATTGCCAGGTTGTTCGCCGAAAACGGCCCATCTTTTCCTTTCAACTACGCGGTGATATTCGCCTTGAGCGGCTCTTCTCTACTGCTTTCCCTGATTTCGTGGATGTTTATCGTTGAGCCTGAGGAACCGGTGGAGGAGAAAAGGGTCCCTTGGCGTCATTATTTGCCGCAACTGGGGGACATTCTAAGGAACAATTGCGCCTTTAGGCGACTGCTCATTGTCCGCTTGTTAGCTGGTTTTGATGGGCTGGCGCTCGGATTGTACGTCCTGTTTGGGCTCAAGGAGCTGGGACTGTCGGCGGCGACCCTCGGTCTATTCACCGCGGTCCAAACAGTGGGTGGTATCCTTGCTGGCTTGGGCTTCGGGGTGCTCAGCGAACGCGTTGGAAACCACCGGGTGATCCAAGTGGCTACTGCGATAAGTCTGACAGCTCCTTTGGTCGCGCTCGGCTTTCGGTTGACCGGTTTTGCGAATGGAACCATGGGCAGTGTTATTTATGCTTGGATCTTTTTGGCGATCGGTGTTTTCCTCAATGCCAACTTTATTGGTTTTTCGAACTACGCCGTCGAGCTTGCACCAACAGGACAGCGAGGGACATACATCGGCCTGTTTAACACGGTAAGTGGGATGATCGTGGTGTGGCCTGCAGTCGGCGGGTGGTTGCTTGAACGGACCTCTTATCTTGTGTTATTTGCGCTTACGGCAGGGCTTCTGTTCGTTGCTTTTGTGAGCAGCTTGTGGTTGCCACGGGTCCGCCACCTTGCTTTGACATTTGAGCAAGGCGCACCTCCACGTCGATAAAAGTGGCCTGCGTTGAGCTTTACCCTTTGGAGAAAAGGGGCTTTAGGAATCAGCGGACTTAAAGAAGAGATCTTATCCCGGATCGATACGAGAGAGACACTGCCAAACGCTAAAAACGTTCCAGTGATTGCACGGGCAGAGGGGCGCTCGCGTAAGAGGAGGACACTGAAGAGAAAAGCAAACGGGTCATCGAGCCATGATTGGGTGCAAGAATGTTGCCGGAGCAAGCGTAAGACCAGAAAGACAGAGGATCCATCCCAAGAAGAACCTTGTAACCGCGGTGATCGTAGCGATACATAAGCCGCGCCTTGTCGTACGAAGCGGGAGGTTTTGGCCTTCATAGACAGCGGGGACAAGACCCCAACCGGTTGCGGCAGTGACTACGGCGATCAATTGGTGGGTTACCACTGTCATACGGTGTGTCAGGCAATCCGTTGATGGGAACAGCCTCTGCGACGCTCTATGTAATGGCAGCGGCCAGGGTGGAAAAGGTGCGCGAAAACGAGAATCCACTTCGCGCGAGAGCCTCTCGTCGACCAGCGAAGAAGTACCAACCTGAAACTACTGAAATTGACGCAATAAACGCTGGGAGTTGCGGTTATAACCGCGAATAAGAACCGCTACGACCACTTCCCAGAAGGGAGGAGTAGGGTGCAAAGTACTTGCTTCATGAGGGGGGCACCTGTTGACAGCGAGCAAATAAAGCAATCTTCCAATTGGCCTATCTACGAGCCACGGTCCAGCGAATTGCTTGATCATTTGGCAAAGTCTGTTGATACTGAGCGATTGGAGCCAACAGCCTGGTCTCAGATTTGCTTCGCTATCGAAATTAAATCGATTCCGAAGAAGGAGGAGGACCGGTTTCGTGAAGATACAGACGAGCGAAGAAGGACCTCATCAGCGCGGATCTGATATCCCTTGGGGTGGGCTAGCTAATCTGCTCATCGTTTATCTTGTGTGGGGAAGTACGTATTTGGCCATCCGGGTGGCAGTGCGAGAAGGATCAGGATTCACCCCGTTCGTCATGGGAGCGATGCGAATTGTTGCCGCTGGAGGCCTGCTTCTGTTGTGGTCCGCGTGCAGGGGACAACGAATCCGGTTAACAAAAAGGGAGCTTGCCGTCTTAGTAGTTTCTGGGGGATTGTTGTGGACCGGCACGAACGGCCTGGTGATGTGGGCCGAACAGCACGCTCACTCAGGATACGCGGCGTTGTTGATGGGAGCGATCCCCATTTGGACAGCAGTGATTGCGTCCTTCCTTGATCGGCGGGCTCCCACGGGACTCCTGGTTGTCTCTTTAGCAATTGGCTTTGCAGGTCTCGGGCTTCTGACGGCTCCCGTGCTCAAAGTGGGCACTCGGGCAGATTGGTCCGCTGTCATCGCATTACTCATAGCACCGATCTGTTGGGCGTCCGGATCGTTGCTACAGCAACGAAAACCGGTCAAGGTGGGCCTTTTGGTGAGTGCAGGATACCAGCAATTATTCGGTGGAATAGGGTTTGTTGTGTTGGTGCTTCTTTTCCGCGAACCCCTCCCTAGCCCAACTCTGGAAGCCTGGGGAGCATGGGCGTTCTTGCTGATCCTTGGTTCACTGCTCGGGTTCACTGCCTATGTGCAGGCATTGAGGGTTCTACCGACGAACATCGCAGTGACCTACGCCTACGTCAATCCGGTGATCGCGGTCGTTCTCGGCTGGCTAATCCTCAGAGAGCCGATCACCCTGTGGAGCCTTGGAGGAATGGTTTTGGTGCTTGTCGGAGTGAGCGGAGTGTTCCGCGAACGCTACAGAAAAGCTGGTCCCAGGTAGGGGAAATAGGCCTTCCGCGCCCTCCTCAAACCGATTGAATGGGTCCGCAAACGCCGACTAGTCTACAACATATGATTCCAGATCCTTAAGAAATGCCGGATCAATGTCGGCTCCGTGTCCTGGCGTATCGGGGAGGATCACTGTTCCCCCGTCTTCGTAGATCAAACCGCCAATGACCGGATCGGCTGATAACATGTCGGCGCTGTCAAGGTCTGCGAACTCGATATTGGGACGCGCTGAGACCACGTGGGCGGCAGCAGTTAGGCCGAGACGCGTTTCAGTCATACACCCCATCATGCAACCGACACCGGCCGCTTCAGCGATTGCATCGATCTTGAGTGCTGTGTGAATGCCACCCGCTTTGGCAAGCTTGATGTTCAGGTAGTCACAGGCTTCCATTGACAGCAATCTGAAGGCATCGTGTTCGTCAAACAGGGATTCATCGGCCATGATGGGAATCGTTGTGTTGGCACTCACCTTCCGCAAGGACGCGAAGTCCCATGCTGCCACGGGTTGTTCGCAGTACTGGATATTCTGGCCTTCAATACTCTTGAGAACCCGCAGTGCCGAGACGCAATCCCAGCCTTGGTTGGCATCGATCCGCAACGGAATCTCCTGTCCCAGCGCCTCGCGAATGCGTCGGACACGCTCGATATCCTCGTATGGCGTTGTACCCAGCTTCACTTTGACTGCCGGAAAACCACGCTCCTTGAAGGCAAGCGCCTGTTGTGCCATCTCTTCGGCTGACGCGATACCCACGGTGCGGTCTGTAAGGATGGTTCGCTTCCCCCCCGCGAGAACGCTGTACAAGGGTAGTTCGGCTGCCTTGCCCAGCAGGTCATAAAGCGCCATGTCGAACGCGGATCTCACCGTGGCATTGTGCGCAAGGTAGCTGTGAAGTCCCCGCAGACGATTCTCGATGTCCAATGGGTCTTTTCCGAGCAACAGTCCCCCTAAATCTTTAGCAGCTGCTAGGTCCATGGCCTGCGTTTCGCCGACGATAGGGGGGAACGGACTAGCCTCCCCCACGCCGTACAGTCCCTCATCCGTGTTGATCTTGATCAATACATTATTGGCAACTGTTGTCTCCCCAAGGGCGATCCGGAACGGCGCCACCAAAGGGATATCGGCTTTGTAGACCTCCACGCTTAGAATCTTCATCGTTACCTGATACCTCCTTCCCAGGATTTGCCTGCCTGATACCGGCACTATCAGGTGCGGCACATTCTGCTGCAATTATAGACCGACGCTATTGCTACTTCATAAAGTGGTCCTCTGTGGCTTGCTCTACGTGCAGTCAGGGATTCAGGGAGCTCACAGTGCATCAGACAGAATCTGGTGTCTCTACCCACATGCTTTGGAGATGATCCTCCGCATCTCTATACTGCAAGCCTGCCAGGAGAAATTCTAATCGCCCAATTGCAAAAACAAGGAGGAAGAATGGCAGACGAGAAATGCTTCCACATGAGCCCGGAGGAGTTTCGGCGATGTGGACGAGCCGTGGTGGATTGGATAGCCGATTACCGCCAACGTGTTGAATCGCTACCTGTATTGTCACAGGCAACGCCGGGACAGACCCGCGCTGCACTACCTCCGGGGCCTCCCCTTCACGGAGAAGCCTTTGACAGGATTCTCAGAGACGTTGACGAGCTTATTCTGCCGGGGCTGACCCACTGGCAGTCGCCCAATTTCTTCGCCTATTTTCCTGCAAACACGTCTGGGCCAGCCATTCTTGGCGAGCTGTTATCGGCTGGGCTTGGGGTCCAGGGGATGCTGTGGGCGACAAGTCCTGCGTGCACCGAGTTGGAGACCCACGTGTTGGACTGGCTTGTAGATATGCTGGGTTTGCCGGAGAGATTCAAGTCCACGCAGACCGGTGGAGGAGTCATCCAGGACAGCGCTTCCAGTGCTTCCCTTTGTGCTCTGTTGGCAGCACGCGAGCGCGCCACCGGCTATGCGAGCAATGAGCGTGGGTGCGATGGACGTCTTGTCGCCTATGCCTCCTCTCAAGCTCACTCGTCCATCGAGAAAGCGGTCAAGATTGCTGGACTCGGCCGGGAGAATCTTCGACTTGTCGCAGTGGACGGACGGTTTGCCATGCTTCCGGACAAGCTGGCTCAGCAAATTCAGCAAGACCGGGGAGCTGGCCTGACGCCTTGCTTCGTCTGTGCGACCGTCGGTGCCACATCTTCCAACGCCATCGATCCTCTTTTGGAGATCGGTCGGATCTGCCGCGAGCAAGGTCTGTGGTTTCACGTGGACGCTGCGATGTCCGGTACGGCCGCTTTGTGCCCGGAGCACCGCTACCTCCACGATGGAACGGAGCTGGCAGACAGCTATTGCTTCAATCCCCACAAGTGGATGTTCACCAATCTTGACTGCGACTGTTTCTACGTGGCCGATCGCGCAGCCTTGATCAAGACCCTCAGCATCTTGCCTGAATATCTGCGCAACAGGGCCACTGAGTCGGGTGCCGTCATCGACTATCGGGACTGGCAGATTTCACTGGGGAGGCGCTTTCGAGCCCTGAAGCTGTGGTTTGTCATTCGCCACTACGGAGTAGAAGGCTTGCGCTACCATGTGCGACGCCACGTAGAACTGGCGCAGGCCTTTGCCGCGTGGGTCGAAGCAGATGAGCAGTTTGAGCTTGCCGCTCCGGCCCCCTTGAACCTAGTCTGCTTCCGCCACCGCGGTGGAGACGCAATCAACCAAAGACTGCTGGATCGCCTCAACGAGAGTGGTTCCCTGTATCTGACGCACACTCGTCTGGACGACCGGCTCACACTTCGGTTTTGCGTCGGCCAAACCCATACAGAGTCACGCCACGTTGCTCAAGCCTGGAAACGAATTCGGGAAGTGGCCGATGATCTGTAGAACCTGGAACTGCCTACAAAGCCGCCTTAGGTCTTGCCGAAAGAGTATGCGTCGAAGACTGATGATGTCCTCAAGGTGTTCCAACACAAGAAGGATAGCTAGAGTCTCGAAATGTCGAAATCTGGTTGACATCGCCTTTGGAGGGGGGATTCTGAAGATGGCTCCTCGGGGAGGACTCGAACCTCCAACCATTCGGTTAACAGCCGAGCGCTCTACCAATTGAGCTACCGAGGAATGCGTCT
>CAZMOL010000004.1:0-40927 GCA_964568045.1 uncultured Thermotogae bacterium | reverse complement strand
ATACGAGCGTCGGAGCTCGTCTCCGACGTTGAGGGGTTATCCTTGTGAGAGCACAGATGGCTAGTAAGAACAACAAGCTGATTCGCCTCCGGCGAATCCCCGTTTTCCTCCCCCCAGCAAGCTGGCTGGTATCCAACGGAGGGCTTTTTTGAAAACGGTGCACACCACTTCGTCGTGCCCCGGCGTTGCTTGCTACGCAGTGTGCTGCCTACATCGGCTTGACCGGCTCGCAGATGTCAACGATGAATTTGCCTTCCAGATGCTGCTTGGGGTCGTTAAGGTAGAGTTCGTAGCACGGCCGATCGTCGGGTTGGTAGCCGCTCTCCGGCAGCCACTCGCCCATCAGCTTGTCCCACGCCTCGCCGAATTGATCCTGGTTGATCTCCACGTGCCCCACCACGAACAGCCCACCGGGAATGCTCATCGTCCCCACCTCTCCTTCGACCTTGGTGTCTTCGGGCACGGTGATGCACGCGCTGGACTGGAGTTTTGATTCCTCGGTGATCTCCGGGTTGTCGCGGTAAACACCAAGCATCTTCGTCTCGGGGAAGTTGAGCAGGCCCCGCGGACCGGCCCACTGCATCAGCTTGCCAAACGCGCCACCGATCTGGTTGTACGGGCCGATGTGGCGAATGTAGGCCACGTGCATCTCCGGCATTTCTTTGACGTCTACTTTCATCTCTACCATCGCGTACCTCCTGTGCAGTTGTTGGATTGTGTCTTCATCATAGGAGGACAAAGCGGATACGTCTTCGCCGATCTTGCCATCCGCTTGACGGATCTTGCGCTGTGAGGCAAAGCCGCCATCCCGAAACTGCGACGCGCTCACCCCGAACGCCTCACGGAACTCGCGCGCAAAGCTCGACGGAGAGGAATAGCCACAATCCACCGCCACGCGGGTGATCGAGAGCTTCGGTTGGTAGAGAAGTTTCGCTGCCGCCGTTTCGACACGAACCCGTCGGATGAACGTATTCAAAGTCTCGCCGGTCATCCCGTGAAACACGCGATGAAAATGATACGGGGAGAAGTTCGCCACCCGCGCCAACGTCTCCAAGCGCAGATCGCCGGCGAGATTCTCTCGCACGTAGTCCAGCACCCGGTTGATCCGGCGGACGTACTCCTGTCTCAACTGCTCGCGTCGATCGTAGGGCATAGACCACCATTCTGATGATAGCACGCCGTAGGTTCAAGAAGCATTGGAGTCCAAGGGTTCTACGATGGACCTTTACCAACTACGGCTGCCGAGAAAGCCGAGAGTGGCATCAGACAGCTTGACAAGATTCCTTCTTTCTTCTTACGATAGCGGTGCCATGAAGTTTCTACGTTTTGTCATCTGCCTTCTGCTGGCGACGCTCATCGCTTGTTTGCCTGTCCTCGCAAACGACTTTCCTCCCGAGAAAGAGGAGATCGTCCGGACGGGAATGACGCTGTTCGGAGCAGCCCTTGGCTTGGGCATCGGGCCGTTCTTGAATCCGAGCCCGGAAGGGACGCCTTGGTCTGACCTGCTCCTTATCAGCATTCCTGCTGCGGCCGCGGCGACTGCTACGGGGGCACTGGTGGGTCGGTGGATCGCTGAGGTCACCCTGGCACAGGAACCGTCGCTCTGGTTCTCTCCAATCCTCGGTGCCGGATTGGGGGCTGCCGGAACCGCCTTCGTGGGTGGAGTCAGCTTCTCCCTCACGTTTGCCATTGCCATCCCTATCCTCGATGTGCCAGAGGGTTACTGGGGGCGGTTCAATTATCCCCAAGCCGTGGGGATGAGCTTCATCGCTGGCGCATTCTGGGGCGGGCTATTGGGCGTTCCCATCGGCGCGGTCACGGTGCCGATTATCTCGGTGTACATGGGTTTCTAGAGGAGTTGGACAAACTCTTCAACCGTTAACCCAGATTTTTGGACGAGACTGCGTAGCGTGCCTCTTTTAAGTTGCGGATGATCCGGTACAGATAAATTGTATCGCACACCAGACTTCGTTAAGATGATGTGACTTCCTTGATGGCGCTTAGTTACCCATCCTGTCCTCTCGAATGCTATTACCGCGTCTCGCCCAGAGACAAGCGGAAGCTTTCTAGCCATGAGGAATTTTCTCTTTAGTAGTAGAAGGGAGTTCTACCACAACTTCGGTGATGAGCACTTGCTGGTCGGGATTCAGGCCATCTTCTAGTTCCGCGAGGTAGGCCACGATAGCCTCACGGATGTTGGCCAGCGCCTCTTCATAGCTATCCCCTTGGGAGATACAGCCAGGAAGGGCCGGAACTTCTACAGTGTAGCCACCCTCTTCGGCTTCCCGCAGCGTTACTAGATATTTCACCTTTAAGATCACTCCCTAACCAAGACTACAACTTCAGGATGCTGAAGACAAGAGGGGCTACTGTTCGAAATACTCGAAGGCGTCGATGAGGTCAAGGTACACACCATCGAATCCGGCAGCCAGGATCTTTGCCAGATAGGAATCGCGATTCCCGCAGATGATCGCTTGCCACTCCGGGTCCCAGTAGTGGATTTTGTGGTTTCCCGGCCAATCCAGATTCTCCTCAAGAAGCCACGCCAGCAGATTCTGCAACCATTCCGGCTGCCAGTAGTAGCGATACTCCTCGGCCTCGCCGATGCTCAGGTAGGCGATCACCAGGCGCGTGCCGCCGTTCTGTTTGGTCTTCAGAGAGGCGATCTCGGCGGGCGTGAGCGCTTCCTCTTCGAAGAAGGCGTCGATGATGAGAAGGTCGTAGTCCGTCTCTCGTATGGCAGCTAGGAACGAAGCGCGATCGGGAAATGCACTCGGATTGATCAGTTAGAGGAAGTTCTGCACCTCAGAAAGGGAATAGACATACGCGGCATTCTCGTCGGTCGGCCGTTTGGGATAGCTTGGGATGCTGTCCAACTCCCGATGATCGGCGGCGAAAGAAACGTAGCCGCGCTCAGCGCTTCCTGAAAAAGAGGCATCAACGTACTGCCGGCTCCAACAGTAATCGGTAACCAGCACCTCAAGTCCGTTATCCTCTGCAAGATCAAGGAAGGACAAATCGGTGCCTGTACAGCTTCAGGAGTAGGTTTGTTGTCGGCAGCATAGCCGTAGAACAGCTCTTCCCGACCGATTCCATCGATTGCCTCCAGATAGTCCTGCACCAACGGTTCGTCAAGCTGGCCAGTTTTTGTCAGCAACGCCTCGCCATTCTGGGGAATGACGATGAAGTCAAGATCGACGCCTTTGGCCGTTTTGCTGATCGCGCAGACGAAGCTACGCATGGCCTGCCGGTAGTCGGGGACATCCTCCGCAAGGCTGGTGCAACAGGCTACTCCGACGACAACAATGATCCAGAAGGCCAAGCAGCTTTTGCCCAGGTGCATTCTGATGCCTTTCTCCATCTTCCCAAACCTCGGTTACAGCACCGATTCTACCCTCACCGCGTTTTCGGTTACACTTCATCCCCCATGGCAATTCGTGCGGCATTGTTCGATATGGATGGAACGATCTGGGATGCGCCGATTGACTGGCCACGATTGCGCCACGAGATCGGCTTGCCCCTGGATGACCGGCCAATCCTACATCACCTAAAGGAGATGCCACCAACGGAGCAGGATCGAGGGCGAAAGATCCTGGAAAAGCACGAAGCTCTGGGGGTGGCCAACGGAGCACTGATCCCTGGGACCCATGAATTGCTGTCGTTTCTAAAGGCTCGGCAAATCAAGTGCGCGCTGGTCTCCAACAACTCGCGCAAAAGCGTCCAAGCCGTTCTTAGCCGACATGACCTTGCGTTTGATACTGTCCTGACCCGCGATGATGGCGTGTTCAAGCCGAATCCCGAGGCGTTTCTTGCGGCGCTCAAACAGCTGGAAGTGACGCCCGACCAAGCGATCGTCATCGGGGATACGCATCTTGATCTCCTCGCCGCCCACCGCGCCGGAATCACGGACGTCGTCCTCGTGGGGACGAAAGAGTGGATACAACCTCTCTTGCCTGAGGATATCTTCTACCACAAGACAGCTGACCTATTCGAGGTACAAGCGATCATTGTCCAGCTTCTTGATCAGGCACAACGCCAGAACGCCTAAGGTGAGCTTCGTAAGCGAACCAGCTTAATCGCCAAATCTGCCGTCTTTTCAGGCTTGACCTTGTGCGTGAACTCCGTCAGCCGGCCTTGTTCGTCGATGGCGAAGTGGCTACGAAGAATGCCGTAGAAGGTCTTTCCCATCATCTTCTTTTCGCCCCACGCACTGTATGCCTCTGCGACCTTGTGATCGGGATCCGAAAGCAGGACAAAAGGTAGGTTGTACTTCTCGCGGAATTTAACCAGCGCTGCTGGCTTGTCAGGACTGATCCCGATTACGATCACATCGTTGTCCTCGATCTTTGGGAAGACGTCGCGAATGGCACACGCCTGCCTGGTACAGCCGGGGGTGTTGGCCTTGGGGTAGAAATAGAGAACGACTCTGCTACCACGAAAATCCAGTAGATTCACGGTCTTGCCGTAATCGTCCACCAGTGTGAACGCCGGCGCTGCCTCACCGATCTTGAGCATCATCACCTCCTCGAACCTAGCCTACCAACACGCTGGGAATCGTCCAACTGACCCAACCCACCTTCTTTTCCTCTCCTTGCCGGGCTATAATCACGTTACTATGGCTGTTGTCAACAAAATCGGCAAGGTGATGAAGCGCAATCACGCTCTGGTCACCTTCGATCAGGAGCGAATCGTCCGCGCCATTCGGCGTGCTGCGGAGTCGGTCGGCGGGTTCGAGCAGGACTACCTGGAGGGTGTGAACGACCGGGTCTTCGCCGCAGGGAAAACCGACGAGGGAATCGCGGAGTGCCTGTCCGATCTTGTCGTGATTACTTTGAACGCCGAGCCCCATCACTTGGTGTCCAACTTTCCACCCACCATCGAGGAGGTTCAGGATACGGTCCTCCATGTTCTATCCAGTTACGGTTTTCCCAGGATCTCGGAAGCCTACGCCTGTTTCCGTTGGGGACATCACTGGGTACGCGAGCACGCGATCACCGACGAACAATTCGTCCGAAACGGCTATCCATCCGTGTACATGGAGCAGCTCCTTTCCTGGAACAAGGAACAGGGCTGCGATACCGTTGAGGGGTTGAACGAACTCGTGCGCCAGGACAAGCTCAAGCCGCTGATCGATGCGGCCATCACCCGATATGAGGTCTCGTTGGATGAGGCAGCGGCTAAGGCGATTGCGCGGATTGAGGCTGGTGACCCGATTCAGATGATTTGGATCAGTGGGCCGTCTTCGTCGGGCAAGACCACATCGACGGTCAAGCTGACACAGCGGCTTGAAGAACAGGGACTTCGTTTTCTGATGCTTAATCTCGATGACTACTTCTGGCCGCTGATTGAGCATCCGACCGATTGGATCAACGACCGCAACTACGAGACCCCCGAGGCAATCGACATTCAGCTTCTGAACACGCACCTGCGCGCACTCCTTGACGGTGAAACCGTGGACAAGCCGATCTACAGTTTCAAGGAGGGGCGACGCGTCGGAACCAAGCGGGTCAACCGAGAACCAGACCAGATCCTGCTCCTTGACTGCCTACACGGTTTCTATCCGCCGATGACCGAAGGAATCGACCCCAGGGCAATGTTTCGCCTGTACATCGAGGCGATGAATCCGCTGTACGAGATCGAGGTGATGGCTCCTCTCTACGAAGGCGATTGGACCGGCCGACGCTTGACGCGGTTTGACGACGTGCGCCTGTTGCGCCGCATGCTGCGGGATGTGAAGCATCGCAATCACCCGCCGTTGGCGACGTTGCTTCATTGGCACTACGTACGGGCCGGTGAGCTGTTCAGCATCATTCCCCTCAAAGGGCTTGCTGATTACACCATCAACGGGGGCATGCCGTTCGATCTGCCTGCTTTGAAGCCCTTCTTCACCGGAGAGGAGAGCATCTGGCCCAAGGAGGGTGACCTCGACCAGTACGGGTCCCTACTCGATGCGCGCATCCGCTACCAGCGCATCGAGCACCTCCTCGATGCCGTAGAAGGATTGACTCTTTCTCAGGTGGACGACCTGAGTCTGATTCCAGGTGATTGCGTAATTCGCGAGTTCATCGGGAAAAGCACGATCGAGATTCCCCACAACGAGTAGCCTCGCAAAAGCCGATTCCCTGTTGCGCGGCTACACGCTTGCGATTACCCTGGAAGCGAAGGAGGCAACGTCGATGCCGGCAAATCTCACCGCAGACTTCCTCAAGGCGCGCGAGCGGTTCCGGGCCGCCCAGAGCCCGGAGGAGAAGCTCTCCGCACTTGAAGAGATGCTTACCACCATCCCCAAGCACAAGGGAACGGACAAGATGCAGGCCGACATCAAGCGACGGATTGCTAGGCTGCGCGACGCCCAGTCTCGAAAGAAACGCGGCAGGAGCAGCGGGCCGGACCACATCGAGCGTGCGGGAGCAGGACAGGTCGCCCTCGTCGGCCCTCCGAACAGCGGCAAGTCGAGTCTGCTCGCCGCGCTGACGAACGCTCAGCCCCAGATCGGTGATTATCCCTACTCGACCGTCCTTCCGGTTCCCGGAATGATGACCTTCGAGGACGTACCAATTCAGCTGATCGATCTTCCGCCGGTCACTCCGGAGTACGCCGAACCGTGGGTGTACAATCTCATTCGTGAAAGCGATCTTGCCCTCCTCGCCCTCGACGGCAGCGGACCGGAAGAGCTACCGGATTCGGTAGCGGAGATCCACACCCTGCTCAGCGAGCGACACATTCAGCTCACCGAGTACTCATTCGAGCCGGAGGATTTCCGTATCAAGGCGGTGCCGTATCGAATCGTCCTCACCAAGGGGGATCTCAGCGATCACCGTACTCCTGCCGATGCGTTGTTGAGCGTCTTTCCGATTCTGTCCACATCGGCGACGACGCAGGCGGGGCTCGACGCGCTGCGCAGGGAGGTGTTCACGGCGCTTCGCATCATCCGTGTGTACACGAAGCTGCCCGGCAAGCCTCCCGATCTGACCGAGCCTTATACGCTGCCGATTGGCAGCACCGTGCTTGACGCCGTGAAGACGGTGCATCGCGAGTTTGTGGACAAGCTGAAGTACGTTCGCCTGTGGGGATCGGGAAAATTCGACGGCCAGAAGGCTCCCTCCGATCACACGCTCCAGGACAAGGACGTCGTGGAGATTCACTTGACCTAGATCCAAAACGGATCCAGATCGATCTCCAGACCGGTTTGTTGTTCGCGAACCGCGGCACAGGCAGTGCGAACGGCGTCGAAGTCGGGCCCCTTGACGAGCAGGGTCTCACACCCGCGCCGAAACGGATGGCGCACGGGGCCGAGAACCTCTACCTCAAAGCGGTGCAAGTCTGCCTCAAGCTGCGCCAGATCCTTGCGCCGCTTCGCCGCAGAGCGAGTGGTGAGTAGCAGGCGCGCCAAATGGGAGAAGGGCGGATAATACAGCTCCTGTCGCTCCTGGAGTTCCTGCTCGGCAAATTGGTCGTAGTGCCCTCTTGCTGCCGCACGCAACGCGTAGTGATCTGGATAGCGGGTTTGAATGATGGCATCTCCAACTTCCAGCCGCCCGATGAGTCCGGTAAGATACTGATAGGTCCGCTCTGCAGAGCGGAAGTTGGGAATCGCAAGGAGCGCGTCAACGTCCACCGCTGCCACAAGCCCCAGTGAAGGAAGCGGCGGCCCCTTGGCCAACATCGGGGTTGCCACTAGAATGCCCGCGTCCTCAGCAATACCGTTGCTGAGATAGGTTTGGAGAGTATCCGTGTCGATCCGCACAACCCGCACACCGGGGAACCGCTCCAGCAACTCGTGCTCCACTCGCTCGCTTCCCACTCCGACAAACCGCAGCGCTCGGGCCCCGCAGTTGGAGCAACGCATGAGCTCATGGGTTTTGCCACACACGCGGCACACAAGCACGGCGCGCTGTACGTGATACGTCACATTCACACCACAGTTCGGACAGCGAACCGGTCGGCCACACGCCTTACACAACACGGCCTGGAAGTATCCTCGACGATTGACTCCGACCAGGACCTGCTTTCCCCGACTCACGGTCTGATCAATTGCCTCCACGAGCGACTCACTCAGAATCCCGCCCTCCTTGCCCATGTCCACGATGCGCGCAGTACATGCTGTCTCGGGCTCCTCGGGACGGACCAGCGCGAGGCCACCGCGTTGAGCCTCATAGAAAGCCTCAAGCGATGGTGCGGAGGACCCCCACACGAGCAAACCTTGTTCGAGCCGTTTGCGTGCCACGGTGCGTGCGTGGTAGTAGGGAAGCATCTCCTCCTGCTTGTAGGACCAGTCCTGCTCCTCATCGAGGATCACAAGACCGAGTTCTGTTAATGGAAGAAACAGGGCGGAGCGTGTGCCGACGATCACGCGAGCGTTCCCGCTTCGCGCGCGTTCCCACACATCGCCTCGCTCGCCTTCAGGCAGGCTGCTGTGATAGAGGTCAACCCCACCACCAAACGCGTCGCGCAAGACGCTGTGAAGCTGCGAGCCGATGAGGATCTCCGGGGCGAGAACGAGGACGTTCTTCGAGTCGGTGAGGGTGGTCTCGATCAGGCGAACATACACCTCCCACCGTCTTCGAGCGAACAGGAGGCTCTCTTTCTCATCTGGTATCCGCTCGGCGAGTTGATCCACCCAGGCAGGCTGTTCGCGCTGGGCTCTACTCGGGGTAAGATCGGACGGCTCGACCTGTCGAACCCAACCTTGCTCCATCAACCGATCGAGCACCTGCCGAACCGACCCCAATTGCTGGCGCATGTCTGCTTCGGAACAGGGACCTGTTTCGGCAAGGAGAAAGCGAAGCACCATTGCCTGCCGGCGTGCCCGGCGTGACAAGGACGCCAAGTGGGAAACGACCTCTTCCAATCCCTTGGCCAGTGCGAAGAACCGGTCGGCCCGACCGCTCACTCTGTGGGGGAGCATCCGGTTGACAACCGGTCCAAGCGGTGCGAGGTAATGCCTGGCGATATCTGCACAGAAGGTTAGCCCGCCTGGAGTGAACGTGGGAGCCGCAATGACCTCGACAATCGGCTCCAACGGGCCGGGATGGTCGCTTTCCTGTGCAAGGTCCGCCACGATGCCCCAACGCTCCGATTCCTGAAAGCAAATCCGAACCCTTTTCCCTATCGCAATTATTTTCTCCAATTCAAGCGGGACGAGAAAGTCGAATGTTTGGTCACTCGGAAGTGGAAGGAGAACCCGTGCGATCATCCGACATCACGGTCCAAATAGTGCAGGACGCCGCGTACAAACATCGCCACCTCCCATCGAAGCGGCTCGCTGAGCACCCTGAATCGCGGCTGGCTGAGCACGGCATCGACAACATCTTCATCAGTTTGGAGCGCGTCAGATCGGTCATCGTGACGACGCGTCCGAATCGCCTCGACCCACTCCCGCAGGATCGATCCGTACTGATCGAGTACCTTCATCGCGTGGTCGGATTGACCAAAATGGGGAAAGCAAAGGGTCTTCGGATGATAGGTCTTGAGTCGGTCCAGATCACGGCAGCTTGTCTGCAAAGCGAAGCTCGGGGACACGGTTGCCGGGATGTGTTCGCCGAAACGCCACATGCCCACTGCGTCACCGCAGAAGAGCGCCCGATTGGATCTCTCGAAGAAGCAGAGGTGGTGAGGCGCGTGGCCCGGCGTGGCAATGGCTTCGATGAGTTTCCCTTGCCCTAGATCGATCTTGTCCCCATCGTGGAGGATCTCGATCCGCTCCGAAGATAGCGCCTCCATTTCGCCGTAGAGATCAGCCAACTGCCCCGCTGCGGCACGGGCTCCCGTATTGAGCCGAGTCGGATCCACCAGGTGTCGCACCCCGCGTTCGTGAACGTATACCGTGGCCTCGGGATACGCCTCGGCGAGTGCCACCACGCCTCCTGCGTGGTCGAGGTGGATGTGGGTCAACAAGACAATATGTGGGGTGATCGATCGAAGCTGTTCCTTCAGTCTGGTCGCAGTGCGGGAGGTTCCGGTGTCGATCAAGGCACATCGGCTGCCGCGGACAGCATAGACCGCGCTGATCGCTGGAACTCCAAACTGAAACGTGTTGATTAGGTCAAGCCAGGACGATAATCGAAGACTCATCGAACCACCCACAGATTCATTTTAATGCTAGAAGCACGCTCCGGAAAAAAAGAGCCAATCCTTTGTTGCAATTGTACCAACCGCTTGCAGGACTGGGTTTCAAGGTAACTAATGCTTCTACTGAAACGGGAAGAGATTGTCTTGTAGACCAGATCACACTTCCAGGGCGACTTCTTTAAGCTTCAGCTCCTTTTCTCAGTTGATTCGGAACTCAAAGTTCCCAAGGGCTATTCTCCCTTCCAGATAGGGTTTCGCTTCTCCAAAAATGCACTTATCCCCTCTTGGGCGTCTCCCGTAGAACACAGAGACGCGAAAAGCTCGCCAGAATAGTCAAGAGATTGGTGATAAGGAAGATCTATCATCTGGTAGACCCCTGTCTTCCCTGCTTGTACGGCTAAGGGACTCTTAGAAGTCAGATCATCAGCAAGTCTAAGTGTGGCTTCCTCTAGTTCCTTGTCAGGTACGACCATGTTTACTAATCCTAGTTTCTCCGCATCGGCTGCCGAGATTATCTTCCCTGTCAGAATTAATTCGAGTGTTTTCTTAGGACCAACTAGCCGTGCAAGCGGTACAGCCGGCCCCAAACAACTCAGGCCCAGATTTATCGCAGTAGTACCGAATTTTGCGTCCTCCGACGCGACCGTGAAGTCGCAAGAAAGGGCAAGGCCAGCACCATTTGCCAGCGCATAGCCTCTTACCGATGAGATAATCGGTTTCTTCATCCGTGCAATTATGTGGTAGTGTTCATTCATTGAGCAGATCAACTCACGATATTCTTGATGCTTTCTCGCTTTTAGTTCCTTCACGTCAATGCCAACGGAGAAATGCTCTCCAGCCCCTCGAAGTACGAGAACCCAAATATCACGCGCATTGTCGAGCTCGCACAGGGCTGAATTCAATTCTTTCGCAAAGCTCGCCGTGAAAGTGTTTTTGTCCTCGGGACGATTGAGAGTAATCCACCCAATGTGTTTCTTTTTCTCAACGACAATTTCTTTCTGTGCCCCCACCATTTCTTCTTCTCCTTTTGCGGTCTTTTTACAGTGGCTGCTGGAGGCTCCGTTAGAACAATTTCCCTGGGTTCATGATCATGTTCGGGTCCAGGACGGATTTGATTTTGCGCATTACCTCAACCTCGCTGGCTTTCGTTTTGGATAGGATCTCTTTCTTCACAAACCCGATTCCGTGCTCACCGCTGACGGCTCCGCCAAGCTTAGCGGCCTCCAGTGCTATGCACTCTAGAATCTCTTCCACCATGCTCTTCCAACGGTCGGGGGACACGTCTGCGGGCTTCAGCGGTGCAGGGTGGATGTTTCCGTCCGCTGCATGCCCCGCGCAAGGAATATCAACACCATATTGCTCTGAGAGTTCGTTGACCTTTTCCATCATGAGCGGAATCTCTGACAGAGGAACAACGAAGTCTCCGGTGCTCACATACGGGTCGACTGCTTTGAGGGCTTCCAGCCAATTGCGGCGCATGGTCCAAATTCTTTCGGAGGCAAACTTGTTGTCGGCAACAAAGACCTCCAACGCACCGCTTTCCAGGCACGCATTGCCGCCCATCTCGTAGACATCCTGCAGATCCTCCTTCGTTCGCCCCTCGAGCTGCAAGATCAAGTACGCACCCGCCTCATCTTGATACGGAAGCGTCGAATTTGCGTAGGTTGAACAATGAGCGACTGATAGTCGGTCGATGAATTCGACCGCAACAGGAAGCTCCTTACTGGCCATCATTACCTTGGGCACCGCGTAGATTGCGTCTTTAACCGTTCTGAATGGAACCAAGAGGTCGGCTACCCGACCGGGCTCCGGAATCAGGTTCAGGTAGATCTTGGTGAATACACCGAGTGTTCCTTCTGAGCCGATGAAAAAGCGAAGAAGGCTGTAGCCACTTGAGTCCTTGCGACGCTTGCCGCCCATCTGGATGATCTCTCCGGACGGAAGAACGACTTCAAGGCCAAGTACATGCGCGGCTGTCGCACCATACTTGACCACCTTGGCTCCACCGGCGTTACAGGCGACGTTTCCGCCAACGAAACTTGATTCCACGCTCATCGGATAGCCTGCGTAGAACAGCCCTTTCTCAGCAACCAGTCGGCAGAGGTCGTTTGTGACCACACCAGGTTCTACAACGGCCACCAGGTTCACCGTGTCGATTTCGAGTATGCGATTCATTTTCTCACACGACAGCACAATTCCTCCGTGAAGCGGAATCGCCCCACCAGCAAGACCACTCCCTGCTCCCCGTGGTGTCACCGGTATCTTCTCGCGGTTTGCCAATTTCGCAATATCACTGACCTGTTGGGTATTAGTTGGCTTCACGACCACCTCAGGCAGTGCTGCATACAGCGCCCCTGCCTCGTCCTTCCCGTAGGGCTCGAGCTGGTCGCAATCGTCCCAGATAACGTTTCGCTCACCGACGATCCGTTGTAGTTGCTCCACCACATCCCGGGTTACTCTTTCGTACTTGGTCATTTGAGCGAACCTTCCTTAGGCAGTTGCATACTCGGCCGATCCAAGCGTTCCAGAAGAACCGGGATGATCTCGCCAAGGTCCCCTACGATTCCAAAGTCCGCAACCTTGAAGATGTTCGCTTCTAGATCTTTGTTGACCGCCACGACTACCTCTGCCGAGGACATGCCCGCGAGGTGGTTTGGAGAACCGGAGATCCCCAGCGCCATGTAGAGCTTCGGCGTGACCGACTTGCCACTAAGGCCAACCTGATGCGAGTAAGGCACCCACCCCTGATCCACTGCAGTCCGTGAAGCTCCAACTGCTCCGCCAACTCTTTTGGCAATCTCAAAGGCCTGGGCGAAACCCTTTGCATTCTTGAATCCCTTACCGCCAGCGACAACGATATCGGCGTCCTGAATAGGTGCATCGCTTGTCGTGTCCGGCTCAAACCCTGTGCGAACCACTCGAGAGGTCAAAAGACTCTCGTCAAACCGTTCCTCAACGATCTCTCCTTGCCGTGCAGGATCACGCGGAAGAGGCCGCTTCGATTTGGGTCGCACCGTCGCCATCTGGGGTCGATGCTTGGGTGTCTTAATGGTCGCCATCACGTTTCCACCAATGGCAGGACGGGTCTGCAATAACAAGCGCTCTTCTGCATCTATGTCCAGCCCTGTACAGTCCGCAGTGAGTCCTGTGTGAATCCTTGCGGCCAAGACCGGCATCACGGTTCGTCCCATGGTTGTTGCGGAAGCAAGCAGAATCTCCGGGCGATACTGCGCGATCAGAGCCTCTAGAATACGAGCGTACGGATCCACACGGAAGATGCCGAGATCCGCGTGGTTAACCACTAAGACTTTGTCCGCCCCACAATAGATAAGTTCTTGCGCCTGGTCGAGCACGGACTGTCCCAGGATGACGCACGTTAGCTCTTCTCCCAGCTTGTCTGCCAGGCCCCGCCCCCAGGCCAGTAGTTCGTAGGAAACCGAGTGAATCGTGCCGTTTCGCTCTTCCCCCAACACCCAAACACCACAGTCCATAACGATGCTTTACCCCCTAAATGATCTCGGCGGATTGTAGGAACTGTATGAGTCGATCGACGCAATCCTCCAACGATGCGGTCTCTGTGGATATGACCTCCCCGGCGCGCGTCAGTGTCGGGTAGAAGACCTTAACCACCCGCGTGGGTGATCCACTCAGCCCAAGACAGGTACAATCCGCTCCGATCTTCTCGGCAGTGAGCACAGGAATCTCCGTTCGCCGGGCAGTCATTTTGCCCATCAAGGTTGGCAGACGCGGCTCGTTGATTTCCTTGACCACGCTCACCAGCGCAGGCAGGGGGCATTGGACTACCTCATAGCCGCCTTCGATCGCCCGGTGCGCGACCAAACTGTCCCTATTGTTGGACTCGATTCGACTTACATATGTAAGGACGGGAAGACCGAGCATCGTCCCTACCATCGGACCAACTTGCCCCGTCTCTCCATCGGTCGCTCGCTCCCCGCAGAGAATGAGATCGAACGTATCGAGGTAAGAAACAGCTTTGCTCAACGCGTACGCAGTTGCCCACGTGTCTGCACCGGCGAACTCACGACCACAGATCAGAAAGCCCTCGTCGCAACCCATCGCGATGGCTTCTCGAATTGCTTCGGCGGCCGTGGGTGGGCCCATCGAGGCGACGCTCACTTGTACATCTCCGTTGTTTTGTTCCTTGATCCGGATCGCTTCCTCCACCGCGTAGAGATCGAGTGGGTTGATCACGGCCTCAATACCGGTCCGTATCATCGTGCCCGTCTCTTCGTCCATCTTGACGTTCTCTGTAGCAGGGACCTGCTTAACCAACACCAACAGTCGTTTCATTAGTTGTTCTTTCCTCGTTCTCTCCCGAAACGCCGCTGGCCATTCTCGCACAAGGACCAGGCACCCACGACCCAATCGGAAACTGAGTGGAACACAGGGATTCCTTCCGCCTCGATTCGTGCCGACATCTGCTCTGTGTAGGGCCCGCCCATCGACCCACAGACGATCGGCTTTTCGTGCCTTCTGCACAGATCCGAAAGGACCTCGACGATCTCCATACCTAGGGCCGGGTCTTGGAACACAAACCAGGGCATCACAACATCGATGTTACCATCATCGAGAAGGGCTTCGATGCCAAGAGCGTAGTCACCGGCACTCCCAGAGCCAGTGACATCGACGGGATTCTGCACAACAAAATAGGGCGGATAGTCCTGTCTCATGCGATTGAGTGTCCCTTCCGTCAGCTGTCCCAATTGCAGACCGTAATAGTCGAAAAGATCCATCGCTTGGACCATCGGTCCTGCGCCATTGCTGATCATGGCCACCCTGTTTCCCCGAGCTGGTCGCTGCATGACAAGGGATTTGACAGCAGCAAAGAGGGCTTCAAGACTGTCTACCGCAATCACCCCCGCCTGGGCGAACGCTCCTTGCCAAGGCCCGTATGTTCCTCCGAAGAAGCCGGTGTGCGAGATCGACGCCTTGGCGGCCTGTGGTGTCCGGCCGGATTTGTATACCACGAGGGGCTTTCGACACGTTACGTTCTGAGCACCGCGGAGAAACTTCCTGCCGTCGTTCAGCCCTTCAATATAACAGGCCACAACTTCTGTTTCGGGATCCTCGCCCAGATAGGCGAGTAAGTCTGCTTCATCGACGTCTAGTCGATTCCCGTAGCTGACGAACTTGCTGACCCCAAGTCCGGCTGCGTATTCCAGAAGTGTTGTTCCTACTGTTCCCGACTGCGTGAGCACAGCGATCTTTCCGGCCTTTGGTCGCACCATGCGCTCGCCGGTCTGAAAGAAGGTATCGAGGCGGTTCTTTCCGTTGAAGACTCCGATGCAGTTTGGCCCTACGATGCGAACGCCGTTCTTGTCTGCAGCCTCGGCTATTTCGCGCTCAAGCCTCAACCCCTCCTCCCCCAACTCCTTGCCTCCTCCCGAAACGATGACCATGTTGTGAACACCCTTGTGTGCGCAGTCCCCGATGACTTCGGGCACGCCAGATAGTGGAATCGCCACGACCGCCAAATCGATTGGCCCCGGCACCTCACTCACAGCCCGATAAGCGGCCAATCCCATGACTTGTCCCTGCTTCGGATTGATGGGGTAGATTGCCCCTCGGTACCCCTGGTGTAGCAAGCTATCGACTATGCTGTGTCCAATCTTCGCGGGATTTCCCGACGCTCCAACTACTGCGACCGACCGAGCATTGAAAAACAAATCCAGATGCTCCGTATCAGGGAGGGATTCCGAGGAAGCCCTCGCACTCTTTCTCATCTCCACTTTTGCATCGAGAACCCAGTGCTCTTCTCCAACTACAAGAATTGGGTTCAAGTCGATCGCGATTAGACGATCTGCATGATCCATTGCCAGACTGTTGGCGCGTAGGAGCAGGTCAACCAGCAGTTGATCAGCTACGCCGGGCAGGCCCCTGTATCCTTGCAGCACCTTGTAGCCAGAGATTTCCTGAATCATCTGCTCTGCCTCTCTCTTGTCAATCGGGAGGACGCGGAAGGCTACATCCTGCAAGACCTCTGCAAAGATACCCCCAGATCCAAAGACGATGATCGGGCCAAACTGCGCATTGTGCTCCAGTCCCACAAAGATCTCGTAGCCCTTCGCGCACATCTTTTCGACCCGAATCCCCTCAATTAGAGCTCTTGGAGCCTTTGATCTGACCGAAGTCATAATGCGCTCATAGGCCGCTTCGGCCTGATCTGGAGAGGCGACATCCAATTCGACACCTCCCACGTCAATCTTGTGGATAATGTCCGGTGAGGCGATCTTCAGCACGACAGGGAAACCGATCTCTTGAGCAATCTGAGAGGCCTCCTTGGCCGTCTTCGCCAATCCATGGTGAGGAAGCCTGAACCCATACCGCTCGATCAGTGGGCCCCACTCGTGGAACATAGACTCCACTTTCGAATCACCTCACAACTTCGGGTTGCTCGTTACAGACTCGTATATGTGCATGAACTCCTCGTCTGTAATCATCCGCCGCTCTTTGATCGATTTCGCTTTGATACGATTCACCATCTCCCGAACGACGTCATCCGATGCGGTACGCCCAATCTGATCCAGGTGCCACAGCACGTTGTATTTCCCCGCCTTCTTTCCCATTACAATCCCGAATTCGTTGCCAACCAGTTCTGGAAGGTAGGGCATCACCCCAAGTGGGAGGCCCTTCTTGAATAGCCGGTACGAGAACATCGCTGCGATACCGGCTTCGTAGGAGAAAGCGTTCTTTCCTATGACCGGCTTGTGTCCGGGCATCTTCACACCCGATACCTCTTGGAACAATCTCGCCACTTCGTAGAGCTTCGTAAGATTGAGTCCTGTGTCGATGCCATACAAGAATTCAAGTGCTACAGCCATCTCCTCAGTGGGGACCCCCCCTGAGCGCTCACCGAGACCAAGCATGTTGGTGTGTACTACCTCAGCGCCCGCTTCCACGGCAGCCAGGGAATTCGCTACTCCGAGACCGAGATCATTGTGTACATGTATCTCAATCGGGACACCTGCCCACTCCTTCATTTTGCGCACAAAAAGCGCTGCTCCAGCAGGGTGAAGCCGTCCAAATGTATCCACCGCTGTGAGTGAGTCGATGTCCGTCTTAGCGGTGACTTCCTGGATAATCGATTTCAGAAAGGCTGGCTCGGCTCCACTGGAATCAATCAGGAAGAAGGTGGTATGAAGCCCTTTCTTCTTGGCGTAGTTGCAGGTGTCAATCGCCTTAGCGGCGACGTCTCCCTTGGTCCAGTTGTAGCCCTCTTCAATCAGTGTCTGATTGGAAGGCAGCTCAACAATCACTCCCCAGGCTCCTGCGTCGACAGCTAGGTCGACATCGCTACGCATGCCTCGACAGAAGACGGCTACGTCAGCCTTGACGCGTTTTGCGATCTCACGCACGGCCTCGAAGTCGTCCTGGGACACAGCGGGCATACCCGCTTCCAACCGCTGGATGCCCAAATCGTCCAATGCCTCAGCCAGTCGTATCTTGTCTTCTTTGGTGAAGACCAATCCTGGGTATTGCTCACCGTCTCGAAGCGTGACATCGTAGATGGTCACTTTCTCTGGAAGCGGCATCTTCTTTTTCGTTTCATATGACCACGGGCTAATGAACGTTTCTCTGGTGATATGTGGTCGGATTATGTCCTTGCCCATTTACCCTCCATTTCTCAGTAGTATCGATCTCGTAATCTATCGATATCTTGTATTTTTCTATTCGCTTTCTTCCTTTCTCTTATAGCTCCGTCCTGTACTAGCACTTCTCTCCTCTTTTTTTCTGCATTTGTTTTGTGGATCCCAATTACGTATTTACTCGGCAATAACCATTACCACCATCTGTACTTCCACCGCAATATTCCCCGGGAGAGACGAAGCGCCTACGGCTGTTCTGACGTGTCTTCCGAGTTTCCCAAACGCCTTTAGGAGTAAGTCTGAAGCGCCATTCAATACCTTCGCGTGGTCAGAAAAGTCTTGCACGCAATTCACAAACCCTCGAACGCTCACTATCTCAACTTCATCCAAGGAATCAATGACTGTTTTGACTGATCCTAGGCAGCTAAGAGCACAGAGCCTTGCCGCTTCGTACCCTTGTTCGACGGTTAAGTCCTTCCCCACCTTCCCTTTGAAAGCCATTTCCCCATATCCATTGTCAGGACCATGCCCTGAAACAAGTACTAAATTCCCGACCCTCTTCGCCCTATCTACTGCGCCAGCCCTAACGCCCCTGTACTCAGGGAGCCTTGATCCTATCGCTGCTATTTTCCCTTCTACCTTGCCCACTCGCTAACACCTCCCCTCCTGATATCGTCAAGAATGGAATGAACTTCCTCTTGCCGTCTATCCTGTTTCCGAAACCGTCCACAAACCTGAACTTGCCCGTCCTTAACTCTAGTATGCTGATATCACCCACAGTCCCTTCTCGCAAAGTCCCCAATTCATCGCCGCGAGAAATTGCTCTGGCCGGATTCTTCGTGCAAGCCATAATCACTGCATCCATATCCATGCCCAGGCACAGCATCTTCGACATCGTGGTGGGAAGATCATGGGCTGGTCCATTAATCGAAAGAACATGCACATCGCTACTAATCACGTCTGGCAGAAAACCTTGGTCCAGCATTTTCTGCGCAGTCTCAAAAGAGAAACTGCTAGACCCATGGCCTAGATCAAATATCACTCCCCTCTTCCGCGCCTCAACCAAAGCCGACAGGATTTTGCCCCCCTCATCAAGCAAGCTATTCGGATTCCCTCGGAAAACATGGGTTATGATATCCCCAGCCTCTAGCATAGGGAGGACAGCATCGACAGCAGGCGGAGCCCCGCCTATGTGAACCATCAGCGGCTTACCTAATTCCTTAGCGGCTTTCTTTGCCGCAGAGATCGGTTCCACGCCGCCGGCGCCGCAACCGCCGTCATTTCCAGGGCGGACCTTGATTCCGACAACAACCTCCGGATATTCCTTCCCAATCCTCACCGCCTCTCCAGCGTTCCCCAGCCGAGTGTCACATAGCTCACCTATGATCACCGTGTTAGTCGGAGCACGCCTGTCCACAACAAATCCAAAGATCCCAGCGAAGCCGATGTTTAGGAATGCAAGAATTCGAACCCGCGAGCGTGCAATAACGTAGTCTCTGAAACCCAGGAAATTTCCAGCACCAGAACTCCCGGCATCCACAAACGTCGTCACTCCAGTTCTTGCCGCGAGACTATCAGCATTGACACTAACACTAGTTCCTTTCCAGTAGACATGCGTATGAAGATCTATCAAGCCAGGAAACACGAGTTTGCCCGCTACATGAATTGTCTGCAGCGCTTCCCCGCGAATGCGATCAGCCAAAGCCACAACCTTTCCATCCCTCACAGCCACATCTTTGACCCTGTTTATGCCCTGACTAGGATCGACAACTCTGCCACCCTTTAGTAAAACATCATACATCATGGTTACCCTTTATCGCAGTAACCGGCTTGATTTCGCAAGATTATCAGTTATGTTGCTGAAGTCGTGGCGATACGCAAAAAGGGCTGGATTCCCCCCTGTGTGTAGAAATACAACTACATCGCCTTTCTTTACCTTCCCTTTGCGGACATGGTCAATGAGACCAGCCATTGCTTTGCCAGAGTAAACGGGATCAAGCAGAATGCCTTCCGTGCGCGCCACGAGCCTAATTGCTTCCAGACACCCTTCGGAAGGTATTCCATAGGCTTTGCCTATGTACTCCGAGCTATTGATCACTTCATCAACACTTACATGCGCCGTCAAGCCCAATCGGTCTGCAGCCTCGTTGGCAAATTCGGCAACCCCAGGCCGTGCATCAACGCACCAGTGCTCTGGATTGAAGCCAACTACACAAGTGCTAATCTCAAGGTACTTGAACCCCAACACCAAGCCAGCTTGGGTCGCATTAGCAGACGCGAGATAGACGTAGTCAGGCAGCACATTCAGGGTTTCAAATTGTTCGCCCAATTCAACCGCGCACTGAACATATCCTATGGTGTTAAGATATTGTGTATCCCACCAGGGGATATAGACCTCCCGTCCTTTTGCCCGCAGCTCTTTAGCAAGAGCATCCCTCAACTTCAGTTTTCCTTGCGTAGGAAAATCCTCATCAACGATCTTGACATGCGCTCCCAAGAGTAGGTCCAGAAAAAGATTTCCCTCAACTTCAAGATCTTGGTCTCCCCGAACTTTGCTCGCAATGAAATACGCCTCTAAACCGAGTCTATTGCAGGCAGCTGCTAGCTGGCGTAAGTAGTTCGATTGGACTGACGACCCCGCCACAATTGTGTCCGCCCCTCGATCAAGAGCCTCGGCGAGATCAAATTCGAACATTCTTGTCTTATTCCCTCCGAAAGCGAGGCCTGTCAGATCATCCCGTTTGAAGAATATCCTCGGACCGTTCAGCTCGCTGCTGAGTCGGGGTGCCTCGTGAAGCCACGTCGGCAAGTTGGCCAGGTTTAGTCTTGGAAATCTCGAGATTCTGCTCCGAAGCTTTTCCATCAGGATCCTCTCAGTCATCTAATCTCCTTTCAACCTCACGCGATCCGATATCCACACGTACTTCTGGGCCGGTACTACCGAACATCCATACCCGTTCCACCATGACTCCTCGATGCAGCTACAAGTTCAATCACGACCCCCGTACATCTGAGCAACTAGTTCTTCGTTCCCGCGCTATCTCCAACTTTCACAGAACGATTACTTGTCAGCAAGCGCCTTCACCTTCTCTCTATCCACATTTATTCCTAGTCCTGATCCCTTAGGAGTATGGAATTCGCCACTCCTGATTTCGAGAGGCGTTTCCAATACATCACCATCTTGCGCATAATAGGTACTGTCCATAGGATACCTGAAGCCTGGAGCAGAGCTAACTCCATGTATTATGGCAGCTGTGGTTATTCCCAGATCGAATGAGCAGTGATGCGCAAAAGGTAAGTTCGCTTCTTGCCCCAGACCGTCAATTCTCTTCAAGCCACTAATTCCTTCAGCTACCCCCAAATCAAATATCGCTATGTCAATGGCATCCTCCTTGATTGCTTGGAAAAGACTGTGCGGCACATAGCACTCTTCATTTATTCCGATGGGTGTTTTCGTTCTTCTGCGCAGCGATGCTAACATAGAGAAGCTAGCTATTCTAATAGGTTCCTCAATGTACTCCAAGTTAAGATCCTCAACTCTTTTAAGAAATTGCAGAGCCCCCACTGGGGAGAAAGCTTGGTTGGCATCCACCCGAATTGATACCTCGTGTCCTACTCGCTCCCTAATCATACAAAGCCTCTCGATATCAAACTCCATATCGAGGCCCACTTTGACTTTCAAGTGTCTATAACCTTCGCTTATTATTTGCTCTATCTTATCACGTGTTGTACTGTGATCTAGTATTCCAAGGCAATACGCTATCTCAATCGACTCGCGTACTTTTCCCCCCAGCAACAAATAAATAGGCTTTTCAAGTGCCTTCCCAATTATGTCCCAACAAGCTACATCGACCCCGGAAGCCAAATACGCACTGCTAATAAGCTGGGCAGACACATTGAATCGACAGGTATCCAGTAGCTTCTGAGTGCTAAATGGATCCATACCCTTTATCTTCGGACCGACTTCCATCTCTAACAAATTCCTCATCACTTCAGAAGGGAATATGCTATGATATTCTCCCCAACCATCAATGCCGTCGTCGGTTTCAATTCTTACAAGTGTCTTTCGCGTGTATTCGACCCCAACTGGATTTACGCTTGCCCTGTATGGACTAATCCCGCCTTTGCCAATCGGGACCAAAGGGACTTTTACAGGATAAGCCGTCAAATTGGTTATCTTCACGGTGCCTCCTTTTTAGCAGCAAAACATGTCCTAGAAGTCTCGATCAACACTTACCTCCGGTATGTCTACTGCCGCTTTTTCTATTTTGCACACAAAGCTCCTCTCATATGTCACAGCTGCTTGCTGCAACACGTTTTTCGTAACTCACTTAACCCCAAACCTCTTTACCCATGGACATGGAATCTCGGGTCTGCGGCGTCACGTACCTTGTCTCCAATGATGGTTAGTGCTAAGATGATTGAGGCAATCGCGATCCCCGGAATCAAAGAAATCCACGGGGCAAAAGTGATATACGTCCTGCCTTCACTGATAATGTTCCCGAGGGTAGCTATCGGCGGTGCCGTACCTAGCCCGAGGAAGCTGAGAGCCGCCGATACGAGAACGGCGTAAACAAACACAAATGCTAATTGTACTAGGCATACGGACAAACAACCCGGTACAATATGGAAAAGATAAATTCTGAAGTTATTTGCACCCAGAGCCCTGGCTGCTTCCACGAAGACTGCGTTTCGTGTTGTTAGCATTTGACTCCGCACCATTCTACCCACTCGGGGCGCGTAGATAACAACAAGTGCGATGATCATGTTTTTTTCGCCCCTTCCAAGTATTGCCATGAGCACCAACGCGAGGACTATCACCGGCAAGGCCATCAGGATATCCATGCCCCGCGTCACCATCCTATCTGCAATGGCGGAGAAATACGAGACCCCAGCCAAAACGATCCCGAAAACGCCGCAAAGAGCGGTTGTTGCAAAGCTAAGTCTTAAGGTGACTCTTAGCCCATATATGACTCTGCTTAAGATGTCTCTGCCAAAATTGTCCGTACCGAATAGATGTTCCCAGGATGGGGGCTTGAATAACCTATCCACCCCAACAGCAGTTGGAGAATATGGTGCAATCAGAGGTGCGAAGAGCGCGATAAGAACAAGCGTCAGCAAATATAGCGCACAGCCAAACGCGACGTAATCCTTTGCAAAGAAGTGTAGCACCTTCATGAGACAGCTCCCGTCTGCTGGTAGCGGTTCGACACGGTCGCAAGAACGCAGATCTGCATAGGACAGATTACTCTCCTGCAGCCAGGTACACAGACAAGCCGAATCACGCTGATCAGCCAGGCAGCTGCCCGGATTATGCCCTCGCGTGATATCCTATTGCAGTGACCGCGTTGTGTTTGCCGCCCCTTCACTGACCTTGACCTTGTCCTACGCGAAGCCACGACTTCCCCCAACAAGCCAGTTTTCGTGCAGTCATAGAAGCCGTTCATGCTAAGTTGTGCTCTCTTTTTCTCGCAAATCTCTCGCCGTCGCTTACGAAGAGGACGTTCTCTGAATTGCCTGGTCGCCTTTTTGAATTGGAGTTCCCTGTACCAGATAAGGAAGGTCTCACTCCAGTTTTGTTGTTTCTCGGAATCCACTTCCGTCTTTTCAGTGTTCATTGCTACGGGCTTTTTGTACAACACGCCACTCCCTATCTAGACATTAATTATCAATTGCGTAATGGTAATAACTTGCTCCATATCCTATTAGTCAAAGGAGGCTCGCGGGTCTAATCGTACGTACAATAGATCGATGATAAAGTTCACCAGCAAATACGTCGCTCCAATAACAAGAGTGCACCCTTGGATTACTGGATAATCCCTTCTCAGTATGCTCGTGAGGAAGCTCCTGCCAAACCCCGGGATTGTAAATACTGTTTCCACAACAATTGTCCCGCCGATGAGGATTCCGATCGAAAGCCCTATGAGAGTGATTATAGGCAGAGAGGCATTCTTCAAGGCGTGCTTGATAATGACAAGCTGTTCTGCTAGCCCTTTCGCTCTTGCTGTCGTTATGTAGTCTTCTGATAAGACGTCGAGCATTGTTGATCGAGTCACACGACTAAGGAAAGCAAGCTGGCTAAAACCCAGCGTAAATGCAGGGAGAACCATGTGGCTCGCAAAGTCAAGAGGGTTAGTTATTGAAGCAGAACCACCCACGGGCAGAACACGCAATTTCACGCCAAAGAAAAAGATAAAAACCAGGCCAAGCCAGAAATGAGGAAACGATATACCCGCTACAGTCACAATTGCCAAGAGTTTATCAGAAAGCGAATTTGGCCTTATTGCAGCCACGATGCCTGATGGCACGCCAATTAGGATCGTAAAGAGAATTGCTGAAGCAACGAGGGGCAAGGTGACCAGTAAGCCGTCAGCGATAATAGGTCCAACCTTCTTGTTCTGGTAATAAGAGAAACCTAGATCGCCCCGTACCAGTGCTTGAAGCCAGTGATAGTACTGAACCCATAATGGATCCTCTAGGCCAAGGTTTTCCCTGATTTCGCGGAGTCTCTCTGGACTTATGTGTTCCGGCCCCAACATAAGCGAGGCAGGGTCTCCCGGAGTAATGTGCACCATCAGAAAAGCAAAGGTCATGAGGATAAACAATGCAAGACAACAATCAAGACTTCGATACACCAAGTACGTTCTCATATCTAACGCCAGTCAGGAACCTGTGACGTTCCCGCAGAAAAGCAATCCCTTAACACGTTTCGCAAGAGACTCCCCTTGCACGAAACGCGGATCGCTGACAGAGTCGTTTCTTCACATTTCGCATCGACGAATAACACGGCGAGCAGAATTCGATTCCCATCTGCAGCTGACGCTCCTCTCGTCCCTTTTTCAAGCTCAGTCACTTTCTTTCCCCGGAACGGGGCTCGCATCCAGGAAGTCTCGTGCCCACTCCGGTTCTGTCTTACCTGTCATCCACATTGGAAAGGGAACGCATCTACTATATCCGGTCTTATACTGCTTGGTTCTCCTACTGTGTAATCTCACAGACGCGCACATGCGGTCCATACTCTTGCCATGTTCTTCAACAACAAGCTATTCGCAAAAATACATAGAATCCCGTTCAACCATGCACCCAGCGTTCTCACTATCTGTAATCTGTATGTTTACTTAGGACGGCCTTCCTCCGCCCGGAGCATTTTCGACTTTCCAGACTCCAGGCGGGGAAGGCGGAACACACTCTCTACTTACTCAAGCCACACATTCCAGAGCAGTGTACCAAACCAATCGCGGATACCCTTCACTCTATCGCTTATTCCATCCAGCCTATACAGGTGTCCAAGCATAAGGGGATAGAACTCCTCTGTCACGAGGACTCTTTGGACCTCGGAGTAGACTGCGTAACGTTCCTCAAACGTTGGAGCACTCAGGCCCTCCCTGAGGAGATCATCAAGCTCAGGATTGCAGTATGGGTGGGATGTTCCACACATGAGCACAACCATCCATTGAATCGGATCGAACCGGACGGATACGGCCACTTGCCACAGATTCCACGCTGGCCATTTCTCCTCCGCAAGGTAGCTGACGACGGTCGGCCAATCAAGTAGCAACAGCTCCGCGTTCAACCCCAGCCTTTCCACCATCTGTGAGTGCAACGCAACGGAGGCGCGGTACATGAAAGGATAGTCGGCTGTGGTCATGATCGATATGGGCTCACCTGCATACCCGGTTTCCTTTATTAGCTGTCTGGCTCTCTCAACATTCGCCACGTTGAAGCACTCAGCACCTTCGGAGTTATGCCATGCTTGGTCCTCGAAATACATGCCCTGATCCACACTAATCAGCCTCGGATCCAAACCGGAAAGTAGCGCTATCTCATCAACGTCAATACCTATTTGCAGCGCTTCGCGGAATTTGACGTTGTCAAACGGTGGGATTGTACAATTGTGCATGGTAACTTGGATCCATAGGGGCTTTATGACTAACGCCGACACTTGTGGATCTCTGTCCAACTCCATTATTGCAGTTCCCGGCAGGTCAACGGCGATGTCGTACTCTCCGGTCCTTAGGCCTGCGAGACGTGCCCCCTCTTCAGGTACATAATGGAAGTATATCTCGTCTAGATATGCGATGCGCTCCCCGCCCATTCCGGTCGCAGGATAGCGGCTGTCAGGAACGTACTCCTCGAACCTTTCAAGCTTGACATACTCCGCGCGTTTCCATTCCGCGAATCTGTAGGGTCCTGTTCCAATAAGTCCCTCGAAAGTGAGTCCCCCAACCTCAAGCACGCATGGAGGAATATCCCCAACGATTTCCGAAGGCATTATAGGGACTGTAGGCTCAACCGTCGCCAACGCCAGAAAAACAGTCGGAGTAACGGGTTTGGATAGGTTGAATTGAACGGTATAGCTATCAAGTACTTCAACACTCTCGATATCCGAAAGCTCTTTCCTCCTGTGTCCCACTTGCAGCATTCGGTCAAAAGACGCCTTCACATCTTCAGCGGTCATCTCCTTCAGATTGTGAAAGAGCACACCCTTTCTCAAGTATATGGTGTACGTTTTCATGTCTTCTGAATACTCATAATACTCAGCAAGCTGTGGTATTGCCTCATATCTTGAGTTGTAGGCGAATAACCCTTCAAAAACGTGGTTCCCTATGATCTCTGTTACATAGGCACCAGTACAGGCGTAATCAAGGGTAGGGAGATCCGCACCATCGGCTACATGCAACGTCCCGCCGAATCTGCTCTGAACGTCTTCAGCTGCATTACCACATACAGCCACCAAAAGCAACATCGAGGTTAACAACACCATCACTCTCAGGATCTTTGTCTGCAACATCACACTAACCTCCTTTGGTTTCTCAGTTGTCCTCTGATACTCACCCAGTTCTTGACCCCAGAACCACCTCCTCTGTCCTACTTCCCTACTTCATGAGGGGGGACTGCCTCTCAATCTCTCCATATGATTCCGCGTCCTGGGACATCACCAAAGACGAATACTCACCCCGTATCACGTGATATCATTCGGTGCTTCACAAGCTGGGTTGCTGGCAGATACGCCAAGAGCTCCTCCAGGCCAAGGGATCGGAGCTTCTCAGGAGTCGGCCCAATTTCATTGAAACCCCTTTCCGCATAGTATTGATCAATGCGTTTTTTCAGCTCAGCATCTGGGAGCGGCCGCCCTGCGCTATTTCCTTTGGGCAATGGTGTCTTCAGCCGAGTGGGGATGACGTCATCGCGACGTGTGTATCCGTCACGAGAGGCAAGGAGCTTTCTCAAAGTGTAGTTCCGGTCTCCAATCTCCAGCATTTCCTTTGCCGATATCTCACGGCCCGTAATCGCAGCCAGCGCCTCCCGGATTCGTAGATATGGGTAGAAGTACGGACTGGCGGTTGACTTGCCCCAAGACACGTTTGAACACAATATCAAGGAGTTGGTGAATGACATCAGGTCCTCGAACTTTTTGCACAACTCCGGCGTTCTCTCCCAATCGAAACGGTCTTTCCCCGCTGCTATATCCAAATCCACGATTGGGTGACTCAGCCCTTCCAGCATAGTGTCATGAAATGCCTCCAGGTGAGTTCCGCCGCGAGGGCTCGTGGCATAGCTGATTGCGAGCCCCACCTTGCCACGAGGATCATGCATCGCAACCTCTTGCCCCTTGATCTGTACGTCAAAATCGACATTCCAGTCTTCGGCAAGCTTCTTAACTCCATGTCCCAAATCTTTTCCCAGTCCTCTTTGATGAGCAATTTCGTCTATCAATTTCAGCACTGCATTGGCGTCACCCCACCTGATTTTCTCACCGATAGTCCCCTTCTCGCTTGCTTCCATGGCAAATGCAATCACGACCCCGGTGCTGATTGTGTCAAGACCGTAAGCGTTGCATTTCTGGTTGGCAAGACACACCGCGTCTAAGTCGTCCACAAGACAGAGCGATCCCAACGCCGCCGCAGTTTCATACTCAGGTCCTCCATAGATTTCTAATACGGGTTCACCGCCAAAGCCAGTTCTCACAACGCGCTTGCAGGAAACCGGACATCCTGCACAAGTCTCACGCCCACTCAACTTCTCTGCCAATCGCTGCCCCCCTATCGCTTCCGCGCCTGCAAATACCCCCTGTGAAAAATTCCGGGTGGGCAGGATTCCCAATTCGTTCAGGCTCTCTACTCCAGCAATGGAACCATATTCCCGCAGGCTCTGCATAGCCGGATCCTCCATGAGCCATCGTGCGTAGTCACGTCGTAGCCTATCCAAATTCTTCCAATCATAGAAGGGTTTCTTCTTCTTGCCACGTAATGCAATCGCCTTCAAGTTCTTTGCACCCATCACAGCCCCGAGACCCGAGCGTCCTGCTGCGTACCGACAGTCATGCATCACGGACGCAAAACTCACCCCGTTCTCGCCCCCAACCCCTATGATTGCCGTCCTAACATTCCCGTGATGTTTTTTTATCCAGCCATCTGCATCGTGAACTTCTTTTCCCCAAATCGCCGACCCGTCAGATAACTGCACATTCCCATCTATTATCACCAAATATACAGGCGTTTCGCTCTTCCCCCGCAGAATGATTCCATCGTAACCGGAGCAACCCAGTTCGGCTCCAAAATACCCCCCTGCGTAGGAATCTGATACTGTATTCGTCTTCGGCGATTTTCCAAGCACTACATGTCGACCACCCCCTGGGAAACGAGAGCCTTGGAACGGACCTACCCCGAAGATGAGTATACTGTCTTCACCGAGGGGATCTTGTCCTATCTTCAAGCTGCTAAGTAAAACACGCAAAGCTATTCCATATCCACCCAAATGTTTCGTTTGCCAGCCTTCCGGAATCTCAAAATCAGTTATATCCCGTTCCCCCAAGTCAATGTCCAAATATCGACCAAAGTATCCGTTCATCGAAAAAGGCCTCCCGCCAAGGGGAAAAGATCCCCTATCTGCTCTCCGTTCAGGGTATGCACAACCCGTAATCTAGAGTGGTAGCGTGATGGACTTGCCCTTCTGGATGGACATCTCCGCCGCAATTGCCACCTCCAGCGATCTTCTCCCATCGATTCCGCTGACGCATGGTTCCCGGTCCATTCTTATACACTCGATAAAGTGAGCAATTTCCGTTTGTACTGCGCCTACGAGGTTTCCAGCAACCTCACACCAGAGTCTCGTGACTGGAAATTTCCACCCCATTGGATCAACCTGCATTACATTCATTGGTAGAAGATCGAGGGAGCACTGCCCCCTGCCTCCAATCACGTTCATCTTCATATCCGCCCATGAGTTTTCTTGAAGACCCCAACCGGTCTCCACAACACCAATGCTTCCGTTGACAAATTCAATCAGGATCCATACAAAATCCCATGTCGCGAATTCTTCGTAAACCCTTCCATTAACTGCCTTTGCAAGAACAGATTTCACCTCTGCCCCATCAGCGTACCATAGGATCTGATCAATATCATGAACGCCGATGTAGTTAATTACGTTGGTTCTCCCTTTTAGGCGTCTCGCTTCACCAATTGGGGCATTCCGCCGCGCATAAGCCGTCTTCAAAGGGCCAATGTCTCCCTCTGCTACCGCCCGCTTGATTGCGCAGTACGCTGGCTCAAATCGGAGTATATACCCGATCATCAGCTTCCTGCGACGCCTTTCGCACGCAGTGATTATTTGATCAGCTTCATTCATAGCTCTTGCAATTGGCTTCTCCAGGAAGATATGGCAATCCGCATCCGCACAATGTATGACAGGATCCACGTGCATCGGCTCTGGTGTCGCGACGATCACACCATCGAGCCTTTCCTTGCCCAGCATATTCACGTAGTCTGAATAAACACGTACTCCTAGCTGTTCCGCTCTCTTTGCGGCTTCTTCTGACGGGTCACTCACCGCACATATCGTGACATAGGGCAGTCCCGCAGCTGCTCGCACCAACATTTGCCCCATGAAGCCAAACCCTACGCAAGCCAAGTTCACATGTTTCATAAGACTATACCACTGGCAAAGCTACCGACAGCAGCCATCTCTTTGCCGTCCTCCTTTTTTCGAATCGGAATCTCAACAATCCTCAAGGCCGAGTATCTCAAGAGAATCTCTGTACAAAATCGCGTCGATTTGGTCTTGCGGTATCTTCGGAAGGTTTGTTCCTTCAACCAGCTCATTGACTTTTCTCAACTTCTCAATGCTTTCCCGGGGCGTCGCCACTGGAAAATCTGAACCGAAAAGCAGTTTATCTAGCTGTCCGTATTCCATGCACAAGACCAACGCGTTATAGAACTGCCATGGCCGATAGAACAGGCCTGAGATGTCTGCATAAACGCTAGGCTCTTTTCGGATAAGCACTACAGTATCCCAGTACCAAGGGTGTCCCATATGCGCAATGACGATTTTCAATTCCGGTACTGCGTGGGTTATGCTCTCTACCAGCTCAGGCTTTGCGTTACTGAGACGCCTTGGGCCCGGTCCCGCAAAAGTAGTCGCCTGATGAATCAAAAGAGGGAGTCCCATAGCTGCAACTTTTCGATAGAACGCAATTGCGACGGGATCAATCGGATTGAAATCGTCATAGATGGGCCCGATCTTCACGGCTTTCAAACCCAACTCATTGGCGCCATATTCAAGTTCAAGGACTGCCGTTTCTCGTAATGGGTTTAGCCACATTACTCCGATCATTTTCAGGGGATCGGAACGAACATAGGCCGCGATTTCATCCATAGAGACATAAGCCAGGTCTTTCTCAACCCTCTCTTTCTCTGCAGTCGGGTATCCTATCACGAAAGCCTTATCCACACTCTCCATCGCTTTTCGGTGATCATCCCAACTGAACCTCACAGAGACCTGTTGACCCGCTCTTACATCAACCCTTCCTGTATGGTTTTCCTTGGTTACCCGCTCTCGGGTTGTGGGGGCGTGGGTGTGTACATCCACAATCATCTTGCTTCACCAGACCCTTTATACTTCTCACGTCCCTGCCACGACCTTCGTTGTATTGATTTCAGGATGTCACGCGCCACACTCAGTGCCATATTGATTTCTTCATCGGTGTGGCTGTAACTTATGACGTTACGCTTTAGGTTCGTCGGCATCATGAAGAAGCCTCTTCTTATCATCTCCTTTCTAAACTCCACAAACTTCTCAGCATCGTTGCGAAGGAGATCCTCGTACTTTTCGACAGGAGGTTTCATGAAGTACGTCAAAAAAACGGAGCCAAATCCAGCAACGTGCGCTTCCAACCCCAATTCATCGATGATATCCTGCATTCCCTGTCTCATCCTATCACCAAGCTCGAATATGTGTTCGTGGACTGGTTCGTTTTCTAGAACGCCGATCGTTGCCAGTACAGCAGCCATAGCTAAAGGATGGGCATTGTAAGTGCCAGAGAAATATACATCTCCTCCAGCAGTGGTAAATCGCTCCATCAGCTCGGCCTTTCCACCAATCGCTGCCACCGGATATCCGTTAGCCATTGCCTTCCCCAGTGTCGTGATATCTGGATTTACATCGCTTATTGCTTGGAACCCTCCTAGATGGTGGCGGAACCCAGTGATCACCTCATCGAATACCAGTAGCGCGTTATGTCGATCGCACAACTCACGAAGCCCTGATAGATATCCCTCTTTAGGTAGAATGCACCCCACATTGTGCGGAATTGGTTCAAGAATCACGCAAGCGATGTCTCCGTTCTTCATGATCGCTTGCACAGCGTCTAAGTCATTGAATGGTAACACGAGGGTCTCATCTAAAGTACTTGCAAGCATTCCTGCTGACGGCATGTCCTGCGCCCCCAGTTGTTCATTTGTAGGTGCACACTGAACCAACAGATAGTCATGCCAGCCGTGATAACAACCTCGAAACTTGATGACCTTCTTCTTACCGGTTACTGCCCGAGACAGCCTTACGGCGTGGTACGTCGCTTCCGAACCACAATTACAGAAGAGGACTTTCTCGATTGACGGGACATGCTCGACAATCTTCTCCGCGGCTTTGCACTCGAGCTCTGTGGTTCCCGCACCAAACAAGTCGAATTGGTCAATTGCTTCCTTCACTTGTTTCTGAATGGGTGGATAGCAATGGCCAAGAAGGATTGGACTGAACGCCATATGAAAATCAACATACTCATTCCCATCGACATCGAATATTCTAGAGCCTGAAGCCCTTTCAAAAACCAGCGGGGGATCAAGCAGGCGATGCGCCGTGTTAATTCCTCCTGGAGTGACCACGTTGGCTCTTTTCCAAATTGCAGCAGACTCAGGGCTTCCTCTTTTTTCCATAGGACTCCTTTCAACATTTGGTTATCATCTATGGAGATTTCTGTAGATACGTTATTATTCTACTCATCAAAACTATCCATTAGCAGTGTGGCATCATTAGCACAGTTTGATTCTGCACGATCCGATTCTTCCTCTTTGCTCCAGGCATAATAATCCTGAACTGCCTTCGTAAGATGGCTTTTTAGATTCTTTGACAGCAGGACACTGTCGCCTTTTTCGATTGCTGTGACAATGCCAATGTGATCCTCGGCATCCAAGTATATCGTTGATTCAGCTAGCAGAACCCCCAAAATACAAAGACGAGTTCTCGTAAGCAACCCCTCGAAGGTATCAACCAATAACTCGTGCCCACTCGCTTTGCAGATGGTAAGATGAAATTTTGCATCGGCCGCAATAGTGCAGAACAGATCCTTGTTGAGCTGACACTCGCGCATTTCCCTGATGAGCCCATGCAATTCTTTAACCACTTCTTTGTCGAATGCTTGTCGCCTCATCGCAAGATCTGCGGCATAAGGCTCAAGTACGGACCTGAGCGTATAGGTTTCTAGAACCTGCTGGTTTGTTAAATGGTTGACATATGCACCTCGGTACGGGACTATGGTAACGAGTCCATCGTTCTGGAGCTGAAGCAGCGCCTCTCTCACGGTGCTACGAGAGACCGCCAATTCCAACATCAACACATTTTCCCTGAGAGGTTGATTTAAACCAATTTCGCCTGAGAATACAGCTTCTGTAATCTTTTCTGCTACTATGTTAGTTACAGTAGGTGGCCTACTTATTTCTTCCAACTCACGGCCTCCTTTTTGTCGGGAATACGTGATTCATATCATATGACGCTCTAACTATCTGACTGCCTGACAATCGATTATACACATTTTTTATTCCATGTCAAGTCGCGCTTCCAAGCGCAGGCACGCGAGTGCTCCTTCACCGGCAAATTGCATCCCGAAATACAGGTTCCTATGCCCCACCAAGACGTCAATACACTGCTGATCTCAACGTGGCGGCGGATTATTTCGGACCTACCACATCTACTACCTCCGAGCAGGTGCTCACAAAACAATCCACTAGAGTACAAACGAGCAGGAAAGAAGGTGAAAGAGAGGATCTTAAAAGTGTTGAACGACCTCGTGGGTTGCAACTGCTCCTACTTTGGTTGCTCACATGAAGTAGCGAGGAACAAGAAAGATTCTAGAACCACCCAAGCTCGATAGCGAGGACAAGAGCAAGGCTGCCCAGGACGCAGGTCGCAATTGCGACCGTAGAACCACTTGCAAGCCATTGCTTGAAGGTGACGGGTTCTCCAGTTTTGTCGGAGATGGAGGTAACCAATACATTCGCGGCGGCTCCAATCGGCGTGAGATTCCCTCCAAATCCCACACCCAGTGCGAGGGCCCACCACAGTGGCACAACCGGAATCCCCTGGCTGGCGAGGCCCTTGAAGATCGGGAGCATGGCAATTGTTAATGGAACATTACTGATCACCCCCGAGCCAAGAGCCCCAGCCCAAAGAACGACCAGCCCGGCGAGGACCATCCCTCGCTGTGAGAGCAAGGTGATCCCTTGTCCGGCCAGCTGGAGCACCCCGCCCCCTTCCAGTCCCCCCACGATGATAAACAGCGCGATAAAGAACAGAAGGACATCCCAGTGAACATCGTTCAGGATGTTCTCAAGCTTTGGCCGCACCCACAGAAGGCCCAAGCACCCCCCGAAAAGAGCGACCAACCCCGGATCGAGGCCAATTCGATCGTGAACCAGGAACAGAAAGATCGTGAACCCCAGGACCTTGAGCATCCTGTTCGCCGTGAGTGGATCAGCAATAGAACGTCGCGCATCCATCGCCAGCAAGTGGTCGACGTTTGCCGGCTTTTGGGCAAGACTTCCGCGGAAGATAAAAAGCAGGAGCCCCTGAGCGAGCAACCATGCGATGACCACAATCGGTGCAAGGTGGGTGAGAAAATCCGTGAAGCTGAAACCCGCAGCAGAGCCGATCAGAATGTTCGGAGGGTCGCCGATGAGAGTAGCCACCCCGCCGATGTTGGATAGCAGCACCTCGCTCATTAGGAATGGCATCAATGGGATGCCAAGGACGTCCGCCAAGGAGACGGTCACCGGCACCATGATGATGATGGTCGTGACGTTGTCAAGAACCATCGAGACAAGACTAGTCACCAGGCCAAGGTACACCAGCAAGAGCCACGGCTTTCCACGTGCAAGCTTGGCCGCCTTGATCGCGAGGTACTGAAAGAAGCCGGTTTCCTTAAACAGACCGACAACGATCATCATTCCTAACAGGAGAGAGATCGTGTTGAAGTCGATGGCCTCCACGGCTTGATGAACGTCAAAGAAAGAAAACCAGTGACCAAAGGCGATCATCACAACTGCACCGGAAAGAGCGACGACCGTACGGTGGATTTTTCCTGTGAGGATACCGGCGTACGTAAGGCAGAATACCACTAACGATATGACTAACGGTGCAACACGCAAGTCTCCCATTGAGGCCCTATCCTAAACCAAGCAGCCAAAGCGTGCAATGAGCGACGTATCCGTTGTTTCCTCCCCGCGAACTTTTGCCGCCAGTGAGGAGGATGCACCGTGCATGAGTATTCCCAGACCAAGTCCACATCGGGACCACAGTAGCGGGCCAACCTCCCCAAGACAGAACAACCGCGGGCCCCTATTGGGGGGCCCGGAGCCCGCGGAAGGAGGTGTGTAGCAAGGAGGGCTTGCTATCCTGTCTGGTGTGGGCCGCCGACAGAGGTGCTGCCATTTGCGGCTGGCATAGGATCGGATTTCCCGACCGCTTGACGAAACATCGGAGCCGCGTGTGTCATTTCGTCCACGGTCAAGATATCTTGGTCCGGCGTGTGAATGGCATGTGATCCGGAGAGGCGCAACTTGCTGGCACAAAGGAGTGAAGAGACATCGCGTCGTGATAGGCGCCGATGAGAGTCGATCGAATCTCCCCATCCGGAAACGTGACACGAGCGACTCGTGCTTGCCTTCGGCAGTCCGACAGCCATGGAACCCCCCTCAAGCCCCGTAGCTTTGCGTCCCCAACCTTCGTTGGGTTCACCACTATCAAGCAGCCACGCCCACACCCTATCACATAACTGGCCCCATGTCAACTAGGAAGTATCCGTTTCCATCACGAAACAGATGCAACGCAGAAGACCGCCTGACCCAACGCTCGTCCGACCGTGCTTCGTTGTGGCGCAGCCCCTAGTTTTTCGCGAGAATGGGAGGAATGAACGACGCTGCGACCGTACTCGACTTGTTTCATCCGGCTGTGAGGCGCTGGTTTTGCGAGAGCTACGCTGATCCAACACCTCCCCAGGCACTCGGTTTTATGCACGAAGATCAGAAGATGATCTACTACCGCAGCTACAGACAAGGTGAGGACGCGTGAACCCCGAGGACCAAGCGTGGCAGAACCAAGAGATCACTGATGCAGCGGCAAGCCTCCTGCGTGCCGGCCCTATTTGCGATGACTGTCTCGGCCGCGCTTTCGGCAAAGTCGGCCACGGCCTCACCAACCGTGATCGCGGCGAAGCGCTGCGCACTGTGTTGAACAAGCTTGATGTGGTCGGCAAACACGGCACGTGCTGGATGTGCGGGGGACTGTTCGAGCGCGTTGGAGAGTGGGCCGCCCGCGCCGCAACTGTCGCTCAAGGAATCGAGTTCGACTGTTACCTGTTCGGAGTACGGCTGACCCCACGTCTCGGCCAGATGGAGACAGTCTTGGCAGAGAGATTCTCCACCGGTCTTTCCGAGCCACTCAAGCACGCGTTCAATCGTGAGGTCGGTAAAGCATTTGAGGCGCAACTCGGCCGCGGCACGGTCAACCTCACCCACCCGCACTTGGCCTTCATCATCGATCTACCGCAGGATGCAATTGAGCTTCGCATCCTTCCCCTGTACTTCTACGGCCGCTATTGCAAGCTCGTTCGAGGAATTCCACAGACCTTCTGGCCGTGCCGCCGGTGCCGAGGGAGGGGATGTGAGACGTGCAACTTCACCGGCAAACAGTATCCTGAGTCCGTGGAGGAGCTCATCGCGGCACCGTTTCTAGAAGCCGCACATTCGAGTGAAGCACACCTCCATGGGGCCGGGCGAGAGGATATCGACGCACGTATGTTGGGGACGGGCCGACCGTTCGTGCTTGAAGTGGCCTCCCCAAAATGCCGCGGTGTTGATCTGTCTTCCCTAAAACGCCGGGTGAACGATGCGGCAGCAGACAAGGTGAGCATCAGCGGGCTTCAATTCGTATCACGAGAGACGGTTGCTCTCGTCAAGGAAGCCAACGCCAACAAAGAGTATCGCGCCCTCGTGGCCTTTGAAAGCGAGATTCAACCAGACACCCTCACCAAGGCCGTAGCGAATCTTGTGGGTACGGTCCGACAACGCACGCCGCAGCGCGTCGTCCATCGCCGCGCCGACCGGGTACGGAAACGTCGCCTCCTTCAAGCTGAAGGAACGCTTCTTTCTTCCCATCAAGCAGATCTCTGGCTGCGAAGTGAAGGCGGACTCTACATCAAGGAACTCGTGTCCGGAGATAACGGCCGCACCAACCCCAGCCTGACATCGACGCTCGGCATCCCCTCACGTGTCGTTGAACTCGACGTGGTCGAGGTCTCATCCGACGCCTTCCCCGACTGACCGATGTCCCTTGCACATCGATGCGCGGCTTGCGTAAAGTCTGTCCTGTGAAAGGAAATGCCAGAGGCCATGGAAGCGAAAAGTCAAACAAAGGAGAAAGCGGCGCGTGACGGCGTCGATATCCTGCGAATCTACTTCAGAGAGATCGCGCGATTCCCTATTCTCTCGCAGGAGGAAGAACAAACGCTCGCCCGCGAAATGGCCAACGGTACAAAGGGGACACGCGAGAGGCTGATCACGTCCAATCTTCGCCTCGTGGTGAAGCTTGCCCAAGAGTATGAGGGCGTTGGACTTCCACTGGTCGATCTGATCCAGGAGGGAAACATCGGCCTGATCGAGGCGGTCGACCGGTTTGACGCGGAGCGCGGTTACCGACTGGGTACGTACGCCTCATGGTGGATCCGCCGAGCAATCCTTGCGGCCATTACCGACTATTCCCGTATAATCCGCATCCCCGACTACCTGTTCCGCGCCGTGCGTCGGCTGGAACAGATGCGCAGCCTTGCCGACAACAGACTGGCAGAAGACGAGGAGATCACCAAGGCTCTGGGGATATCGGTCGAACGCCTGTGCCAGATAGAAACCCAGGTAAACGAGATTCTCTCTCTCGACCAGGTGGTCGGTGGAGAGAGTGAGGAGACGCTGGAGGAGCTGATTGAGGATCACACGGCGCTCTCGCCAGAGAGGGAAGCCCTACGCCTCTTGTTCCACGATGAGTTAGAGCAGGTACTCGACCATCTCCCGGCGCGCGAGGCGTTTGCCATGCGACTCCACTACGGCATTGAAGACGGCTGCCCGTATACCTTCGCCGATGTCGGCAGGACCATGAATATCAGCCGCGAGCGAGCCCGTCAGCTCGTCAAACAGGGGCTAAACCACCTGACCGAGCAGTGGGGCCACCGTGCGCTCGACTTCTACCGCGGCCTGCTCAATGAGTGAGGTTCGGCCCTCACCCACAGTCTGAGCGGACGCGCAGCTGGCCGCAGCCGGCCTGTATCTCAACCCCTCTGCGCAAACGAATCGTCAGTGAAATCCCTGCCCGCTGCAGTTGTTCCGCATACTTCTGCGTGCACTCCCGCGAACTGGGGCGAAACGAGCAACCCGGGGTCGGGTTGAGCGGAATCAAGTTAACATGACACAGAAGATCAGAAAGCAAGGCCGCCACCTCGCGTGCTTGGGTTATAGAATCGTTCACTCCTTCGATCAAGGCTATCTCGAAGGTCACCCGCCGGTTTGTCCGCTCCGTGTAGCCTTGACAAGAACGGATCAGCTTCTCAAGTGGGTATCGTCGGTTGCTCGGAACCAGTCTATCTCGCAACGTATCGCTTGCAGCATGCAGGGAGACCGCAAGATTCACCTGCAGGTTCTCATCGGCAAATCGCTCGATCCCAGGAACGATCCCCACTGTGGAGACGGTGAACGCCCGCACCCCAAGCGCAAATCCCCTCTGATCGTTGAGGATTCGGATCGACTTCAGCGTCGCATCGTAGTTGAGAAACGGCTCGCCCATGCCCATGTAGACGATGTTTGACAGTCGCTCGCCCCGCTGCGTGAGTTCGCGCGCGAAGTGAAGTGCCTGCCCAACGATCTCTCCCACGGTAAGATTCCGCACAAACCCACCCCTGCCAGTGGCACAGAAGGAACAGCCCACCGAACAGCCGACCTGGGTGGACAGGCAGGTGGTTCGCCGCTGGTCATACCGCATGAGAACCGCTTCAATCGTCGCACCGTCGGCCAGCCGGAACAACACCTTGCGCGTGTCGCCGTCTGCACTTTCGATCGACTCAATCGGTACAAGCGCTTCCAACGGCAGCTTTGCCGCTAACAATTTGCGCAAGGGCAGCGGAAGCGTGGTGATCGCCTCATACGAAGAGGCAAGATCGCGATAGACGGCCTGCCAGATCTGCTGGGCACGAAATCTCGGCTCGCCGTGCTCCTCCACGGATTGAGCGAGCTCATGACGGCTCAGATCGAGCAGGGTGAGATTAGGCATTGCGCTCAACCAGCGCGAGAAACTCCGACTCGGTAAGTATGGCCACTCCCAGAGCGCGGGCCTTGTCGGCCTTGGAGCCCGGACTCTCACCGACCACAACATAATCCGTCCGGCGACTGACTGAGGAGACGACTGTGCCGCCAGCGCCTTTCACGCGCTGTGCCGCCTCCTCGCGCGTCATGGAAGAAAGCGCGCCGGTGAACACGAATCGTTTTCCGGCAAGCACGGTTGAGACCTCACCCTTGACTTCTTTGATGGTGACTCCGGCCTTGAGCAGCTCTGAGATCATCGTTCGATTCTCCGGATTGGCGAAGAAGTCGACGATTGCCCCGGCGGTGCGAGGGCCGATTTCTCGAAGGCCGACAAGGTCCTCCTCCGTTGCCGCCATTAGCGTTTCTAGGTTGCCAAACGCCTTTGTCAGTAGCATCGCCGCGTGCTCGCCGACCTCCGGAATGCCCAGCGAGAACAGAAACCTTGGAAAGATGATAGTCTTGGTGCTCTCGACCGCGGCAAGCAAATTGCTCGCCGATTTGGGCCCCATCCGCTCGAGCCCCACCAACGCATCCTCGTCCAGATGGAAGATGTCGCTAACCCGTTGAATGATCCCCTTGTCAACGAGCTGGGCGATGAGTTTCGTCCCGAAACCATCGATATCAAACCCGCCCTTGCAGACGAAATGGTGTATCGACTCCTTGATACGCGCTGGGCAAGAGATGTTCAGGCAGCGGTGGGCGACCTCCCCTTCCAGACGGACGACTGCACTACCGCAAACCGGGCACTTCTTGGGCATCTTAAACGGACGTTCCTGGCCGGTTCGACGTTCGGTCAGTGGTCGTAGCACCTGGGGAATGACATCGCCTGCGCGCTGTACGACGACGGTGTCACCAATACGGATGTCTTTTCGGCGCACCTCGTCTTTGTTGTGGAGGGTAGCGCTGGAAATCTCCACCCCCCGTACCCGGACCGGTTCGAGGAGGGCAACCGGGGTCAGCGTTCCGGTACGACCGACTTGGAGCTTGATATCGAGAATCCGCGTAATGCCCTGTTCGGCTGGGAACTTAGCCGCAACCGCCCAACGTGGGCTGCGAGAGATCTCGCCGAGGGTTCGCCGCAACGCGAAATCGTTGACCTTGACCACAACTCCGTCGGCGTCATAGGCAAGGGATTCCCTTGTCTCCTGAAGTTGTTCGTAGAAATCGATGGCCTCCTCAATCCCGCGGCAGATTTGGTACAGCGGATTGACGCGGATCCCCAGTTCATCTAGGGTCTGCAGAAGCTGTTCCTGAGTGTCGATCGACAGACCTTCCGTGCGGCCGACATCGTAGCAGAACATCCTCAACGGGCGGGACGCAGTGACGCGCGGATCGAGCTGGCGGAGCGAGCCCGCGGCAAGATTTCGTGGGTTGGCAAACGGAGGAAGTCCTTCTTTCTCGCGCTCCCGGTTCAAGCGAACGAGAGCCTCCTTCTCGATGTATACCTCCCCACGAATTTCCACAAGTGGTGGGATGGCATCGTTGGGTACTCGCAGCCGTAGCGGAACGCTGGGGATCGTCCGCAGGTTTGTCGTAACATCCTCGCCATTGATGCCGTCCCCGCGAGTCGAGCCTTGGGCAAGCACCCCGTCACGATAGACCAATTCTACGGACAGCCCGTCAAGTTTGGGTTCAGCGACGTAAACGACAGCCTGTAAATCAAGTGCCTTTTTCACACGCTGGTCGAAGGCTCCTATTTCATCGATGTTGAACGCATTCCCCAGACTGAGCATGGGGACAGCATGAGCAATTGCTGCAAAACCCTCCGCAGGAGCTGTCCCTACCCGTTGAGTGGGTGAATCCATCGTAATCAGGTCCGGATGGGCTGCCTCAAGCTCCTGCAGCTCGCGAAAGACCGCATCGTACTCTGCATCGGTGATTTCGGGCTGGTTATGGACGTAGTACAGTGTGTCGTGGTACCGGATGAACTCGCGAAGCTGCCCGATTCTTTGGTTCACGCCCTCTTTCATCGCTACCTAAGGGTGGCGGGCTTTGATAGGGTTGTCAAGGGCCGCCGATACGGAAAAACCTACAGTGGAGCGTGTGCCTCTCCTGCGATGTTGATGCGCTGGTGTCGCCGTCCCCGTCCATGTGTTAGACGGTGGCACATTCGATTGTGGAAGATGTGATGGTTGACCTACTGACGTCACTGCACCGCCAGCAAAAGGTTTTGTACGACTTGTCATGCGCTGTTGGGAGGAACACGTTCCTTTTTGGAGCCGATTCGTCGGCGCTTCATCGACCCCGCAACAATGCCTTGCCACATACGCGCCGCGCCTTGACAGGGCCTTCCGAAGGGACTATACTTCCAGATTACCTGGTCTTTGAAAAGTGGATAGCGTGGTAAGAGTGTTC
>CAZMOL010000003.1:0-45015 GCA_964568045.1 uncultured Thermotogae bacterium | reverse complement strand
TTCCGTCTCTAATCCTCGGTTTCAATCCTCACCCGCTCCGAAGAGCGGGTGCAACAAACGGCTCACCCGCCAGGCCGTCGGAGAGATTGTGTTTCAATCCTCACCCGCTCCGAAGAGCGGGTGCAACTTAACAGCCTCACGCGCCGGTAATACTGGTCAGTGGTTTCAATCCTCACCCGCTCCGAAGAGCGGGTGCAACACTCTGTTGATTTGACAGTATCTGGCAGATGAACTGTTTCAATCCTCACCCGCTCCGAAGAGCGGGTGCAACGTTACCCTGTGCTTGAGTCCGCCCACACCAGCGCTTGTTTCAATCCTCACCCGCTCCGAAGAGCGGGTGCAACTTCAGGCTCCCAGATTATTCCGGACATAGCTCCTTGTTTCAATCCTCACCCGCTCCGAAGAGCGGGTGCAACTGGATGATTGCCTAGTTCCACCTCTGACCAAAGATGTTTCAATCCTCACCCGCTCCGAAGAGCGGGTGCAACTCTCCTCTCGCATCATTAGGCACCTTCCTGGCCGAGTTTCAATCCTCACCCGCTCCGAAGAGCGGGTGCAACGGTAGGAGTCTAAACTCCCAACAGGTCAATCTTTTGGGTCCTCCTTTCGCGAACATCCCTTTTGTCGGCCTACCAACAGGTACGGTTCTCCCTACGCATTCACTTTTCAATGACCTCATCTACTTTTTCTCGCTGCGCGAACCTGCCGGGAATTGATCACCTGCTTGTGGTTCGCGCTCAAAGCACGAGCGGTTCATCGAAGTCCTGATACCGATCAATCCCATAGGAGCGAAGCGCGGCTTCCCGGCCCCCGCGAAGCACATAGAACCGCAAGCTATCCTTTTTCTGATCGATGATGGCCAACGCCTTGGCTTCCACGGTTTCCAGCTGTGCGTGGGTCAGTCGGCACTCGAAGACAGAGAATTGGACCCGCTGTCCGTAGTTTTTGCACAGCTGACAGATCGCGCGCCAGCGTCGGCGGCCCTTGGCCGACGTGGTCTCAATGTCGTAGGCAATCAGGGCGTCCACTCGTTCGTCGCTCATCGCCAGGTATACCCCACGTACTCGTCGACATCGCCACGGATATGACGGGCAAGGATTCTGGCCTGGATATGGGGAAGGAGCCCGACGGCTACGGATTCCTTAAACAGGGGATGATGGATCTCTTCTTGACACCGCCGCCCGTACGCTGTCAAAAGCGTCTTGCGCCCCTGTTCGTTGAGTAAGACTGCACCTCCGGGCCTGCGATCGAAATCGCCTGTCTGCAACTGTTGCCGATTGAGCAGCGTGAGGACGAGGCGATCGGCGAACCCGTTGCGAAACTCCTCCATCAGATCGAGCGCCAACGAGGGTCTCCCCGGCCGGACGGCGTGAAGGAAGCCGACCTGCGGATCGAGGCCGACACCCTCCAGCGCGGAAACGCAGTCCTGCGTCAGCAACGCATACGTAAAGGACAACACAGCGTTCACCGGATCCCGCGGCGGACGTTTTGTGCGACTGAGAAAAGGGAGACTTGGCACACGAATGAGCTTTGGAAAAGCGGCGTAGTATACGCGTGCGGCCCTGCCTTCGATTCCTCGCATCTTGTCGAGCTCGGTTTGGGAGTCGAGCGTCCGTTTTAACTGGTGAAGCCGATCCCTCGCTCTCTCCAGATAGACGTCCGGGTAATCGCGGTTTGCCCGCCCGAGGACCGAGACGGCAGCGCGGATCTTTCCTTTGACAAATGAGCGTGCCAGCAGAGCCGCGGCCACCTCATCTTGAGCCGCGCGGTACTGAGCCTGACGAAGGAACACGTTGCCAGCCGTTCGCCCAGCCAAACGCCCGCAGAAGCGACCACGCCCAGTGAACCAGGTCACTGCGCGTCCGTCTTGTGCACAGCGAGCAAGCAGGAACGGACTGATGAGGACGTCCCCGAACAGGGCGATGCCTCGAAGATGGTGAAGCGGCACCTGCGCAACCTGGGATCGCTCAACCTCAAGCACGACCGTTTCGTGGTCAAGCCGAAGATAGCCCCCCTGGGTTTGCACGTACAGTGTGTTGAGGAGGGTTCGGGCGCTCATCCTGCCTCCACAATCAGATCCCACAGCGTCGGTAGGCACTCGTCTTGTAACGAACACAGCCGACACCGTGCGTCCCCACAGGGCGGCGGAAGCGTCTCTCCTGAGAAAAGGTCTCGCACAGCTGCGATTATGCGGACGGTCTCTTCTCTCAGAGCCGCGTCGATCGAAACGACTTCTCGACGGCGTGAGCGATGGTAGAAGATCGCCCCTTCTTCGATTGTGCAGTCGAGCATCTCCTCCAAACAGAGCGTCTGCCCGGCAAGCTGAACGCGGTCCGCGAGGCGATGCTTCTTTCGTCCGGACTTGTACTCAACCGGGTAGGGGCGGTCGTGGTCGTCAAACTCGACAACGTCGGCCTTGCCGATCAATCCGTACTGCTCGCTCCACAGCGGCAGTGCGTATTCCAGTCGCACTCCATCACGAAGTACCGCCTCCGGCTGATCGCTGCGCTCGTGGAGCCTTTTCCCACGCAGGGTATACAGATTCTCCTCCCAGATACGATCAAGATGGATCAGCGCGCACTGCCGCGGGCAAAACGCGTAGTGCTGCAACGCCGAGAGCGGGATCGGCTCTCCGCGGTCTGTGTCCATCTCAGTCAGCAACGAGCTTGGTTAACGTGACACCGTCGGGCAGATCAGCTTCGTCCACGGTCACCGTGTAATCGCCGAACGACCGCGGCGGCTTGGTTTCGTCCTTGAGCTTGGCCGTAATCCGCTCGAACAGCCTGTGTGCCGGTGCGTTGCCAAGAGGCTTGTCATGAGTGAAGACGTAGAGGCCGCGACAAGTCGTGAGACCTTTCGACGCAGAACGGTTCAGATCCCACATTTTCTGAAGGGCCTCCCAGAACAGGATCAAGTCCTCCTCTGTGGTCCCGGTGTCTACAGCAAAGCTTGGGACAAAGAATCCATGGGCACGGTAGAGACCGTAAGGGATAAGAGCCTTCCTTCCCATGGTGCCAGTCATTGCCTGCTCGCTTTCGTCTTCTCGTGGCTTCTCTCCTGGATTCTCAAGAGCAACTCGGGTAATACCCACGTCTAGTGCTAAGATGGGGTCCTTCGATCGGGCGAACGTCAGCTGGATGGGGCCGCGAACTTGACCACAGTTGTACCCTTCTCCCTTTTTCCCAACGAGCACTGCACCGAAGACCCTCACATCATAGAAATTCTCGCACATCCAAGCTCTGGCTTCGTCGGCCTTTTTATCATCGCCTTTCTTTCCCCCGACGGCCCTATAGGCACGCTTCTTGTGGTCTACCAGGTAGCCACGGTGTTCAACATAGATCTTGTACCGACCTTCATTCCCACGTAACACATTCACGTAGTCTCTCACCTTCCGCTTCAGGCAGACATCTGTGACAAGGCCGTGGCCGGTTTCAGGGTCTACTCGAGGGAGATTCCCCGCATCCGGGTCTCCGTTTGGATTGCCGTCGGTCACATCGAACAACAAGGTGAAATCGTGCCGCAGTTCAGGATTCACATGATTATCCATCTTCCTCCTCCTTATCCCTTTTAGTCTTCTTTAGTATCCGTTAGTCGCTCGCTTGAGTTCGTTTCGAGCGTGCCTTGATCTTTTCCCGCTGATTGGCTTGTTCGTGAAAGTAACCCAATCCGAACAAGGCTTGCTCTTCTACTTTCAACACTTTGGGGAATCTTTCAATGGAAGCGGTGATCTCCTGCAGTTCCTTTTCAAGGATGGTACAAAGCCCGGGATTGCTCTTCCTTAACTTCGCGAGGTTATTCTGGATCCCAGATATAAGGCGTCCGAATACCAACGCAGGGGTCGTACTTGCCGAACCGTAGAAACGGTCGACCAGCGTTGTGTTGATCCCCGGTTGCGCTTTCCTTTGGATGCTCTCAAACACGGCTAGCAATCGTCCCAAGTGGTACGCCGTTTCGGGCCTCGTTGTTTTAAGCTTTTCCATGCTACTCATCTCCTTTCCGCTTGATAACAACACCATCTTGGCTAAAACCGCCCGCGGACGGGTCACACGTCGTTCCATACAATTCCGCCGGACCAGTTGTTGCAGGAATGCAAACGGCAACGGCTTCCCACGGAGGGCAAATGAAAGAAGGCTCACAGGAACTCCGGGGGCCATCTCCTTATTCGCATCGCGGTATAACCCTGCTGCCAAGGTGTAAATCCCCAAAGGTTTTCCGGGTTGGCCTGCGTTGTCGACCATTTGCTGTGCGGTGAAGTAAGCTCTCAGTTTGTCGCGTACGTCTCTCACAGTCGATGTCAGCTGATCGCGCACAACTGCACGCCCCCCGTTAGCAGAGAGACTGAGCGCGTAGAAAGCGTTGTCACGGATTGATTCGAATTCTCGACCAGCCCACGGAGAGACAAGGCTTTTCTTTACTTGCTCGGGACGGTCGCTTGCCTTCAGTTCGACGGCTTTTCCAGCAAACAAGGCAGCAAGCAAAGGATTCTCTTTCTCCGGTTTGCTGAGAGATTCCACAATCGGGAGAGGCAGGGCGTTTTTTGTCCAGAACACGTACACAACCGGACCTACGCGCAGATGCGTGTGATCATTCCTAAGTAGGTCGTTGAGCGCATTGGCATACTTCTCAGCGTACTCAAGCTTTACTGGAGCGACATGTGAGGCTGATAAGCCGTATGATTCGAACGAACGCTGATTTGCGGAAATCATATTCGTGCCGCTTGATTGTCCACCGGGGATGCCCTTGATCTTGACCGGTTCGCGGTCCATGACCGGACCGTACTCACCCGAGATGAGGCACTCTGCCTCGAACGTCTCTTTCCCTTGTTTACTTATAGGAGTATCGCCAGCGTGCTTTGCCCAGTAGGAACGAACCGCGGGTAGATCTATCGGCATGACGCCGCCCACGGAAAAAGTGAAGACATCGCGAGAATCCACTTCGTCAGGCAAGGCAAGGGATTTGACATCGAGGGTTTCAAGAAAGCGTGCCACCGCGATCACTTCCGCCAGATCAGTCTCTTCAGCACACGCTCGGACCGCATCCTTGAATGCTTGATGTCGTTCTGCAATTCTCTTGGGATCTGCGCCTTCGCCTGCAAGACCGAAGACATACTCGCCATTATCGGCCAACAGTTTCGCCCTGACACCAGAGGATCTGACCAAATCCGGCGCCATAAAACGTTTTGGACCTTCTTTCCTCCCTTCTAAGCCATTCGAGGTGCGCATTGGCTTGCCCTTACTCCGCCCCTTTTTGTCCAAGGCAATAATCCAACGGATTCCTACTTCCTGGTAGCGTCGAGGAAGGACCTTTTCTGGCTGTTCGCGCTCAAGCCGCTCTGCATATTCCACCAATTGCCTCAGAAGCATCAGTTCATCTCCTCATAGAGTTCTAACGGGACATGCAGCACACCGTGATCCAGCTGAGCAGGGGAAAAAATGGGACGTCCCCACCCCTCTATCCACCTGACTCCATTGGCATCATGCTGTCGAAAGATTACGGGGCCACCTTTTTCTGCAACATACGTGATGTCGAACAGGATGCGTCCAAGATCGTCACTTCTCGTGATCGGTTTCTCAGAGCCGTCCGGAGGGGCAAAATATGCGCTGAACTCGCGGGTACCTAGATAAGGCGTATGGTGGCATTGTCCACGTTTTATGCGACGGCGAAATTGGTCTTGGTACTTGTACACGGGGTCGCTGGCGTGCGGCTTAAGTTGCATCTCGGCTCGGATAAGATACGCCACATCTCGCAGCACGAGAGAATGGCGTTGAACACGGGCTTGGTCGTTGTCTGCATAATAGTGTCCGTCGCTTTCCTGCCAATTGTATGCTGACTGTATCGATTGGGCATTCCCAACTTCATTACGCAGTATCGAGAGATGCTGAATTGGCTTCAATACCCAGATCTCTCGGATGCGCCACTGAAATTCCGGTTTCCAGAAAATAGCCTCAAGGACTCCTCGTGCGGCCGACGGCGTCATGATGTCGTAGGTGACACGTTCGGCCTTGTTTTCGGGACGAGTGAAACAGGCAAAGTCCCCCCACACTTTGACTTCGACCATAAGCACCTCCTTCTAAAGCGTTGGGCTAAGTCACGTACTGCTCTACGTTACGTTGTGCGATAATCCCCAGGTTGGGGTCATAGATCCCTGTCCATTCCCAAAGGCCGTCCTCTATAGGAGTAATCAGCCCTTCTTGCTCATAACTCGCCATGTTTCGTTCATAGATCGTGACAAGGGAGGGTTGCAGGACCCGCATGGTCCCCCGAGTGATCCCACTTTTGAGGGCTTGCTTGGCTTTCTCAGACATGTAGGATCGAATGACCACCGGCACTGTGTTGTCTGCGATCATCCGGAATTGCTCCGCTACTGCCGGATAATTGAGGCGCTCTCTTAGTGCTTGAATGCCGTGGGCATCACGCTCTAACAGGGTGCGGTACAGCTCTCCGAAGTACCTCCCAAATGTAGCCGGTTCATCCAAATCCACCCCTTGCTGCAGAAGGCTCTCCCCGAGCTGTGCGGCCACTTTGTACACCCCTTCGGGGAGCGTGTGCTCCTCTGGCTTGAAGACTATGACCCTTCCTAATTCAGGTAGAGTTCCTTCCCGGTTGCATCGGCCTGCTGCCTGAACAATTGAATCCAAAGGGCCCAAGGCCCGCATCACAACGGGAAAATTCAAATCAACCCCAGCTTCTATGAGTTGAGTAGAGACGACTCGACACGGGATACCATTTTTCAGACGTCTACCAATGTCATTAAACCTTTCGCGGCGGTGCGCAGGGCACATGTTCGTGGAGAGATGCACGGCAGTCTCATCATCCAGGGTCTGAAACAGCTGGCGGGCGTGGTTTTTCGTGTTCACGACACATAGAACTTGACCCGCCCTTCGCATCTCTTGAGCAACGCGGTCCCAACTCCACGCAACCTCCGTTGTGTTCTCATAGCGCACGCGCTTAAGGCTGCGGAAGTAACGGTCCGGTTCTGGGACAAGCTCTCTTATGTTCGCCAAGCTTGGGAAACCCAGTTGTTCATCCAGTGCTGGCTGCGTCGCCGTCGAGAGCACCACGCTCACGTTGTACCGCTGCACCAATTCACTGAGGACGTCGAGAATGGGATCGAGCAATGGGATGGGTAGGGTTTGCGCCTCGTCAAGAACGATTACAGCTTCGGCAAGGCGATGGACCTTTCGAAGCTTACCAGGCCTGTTACTGAACAGGCTCTCGAAGAGCTGAACGGTTGTTGTGACTATAATCGGTGCGTCCCAGTTCTCGGTAGCTAGGTACGCCCAACTTCTCTGCCAATCCTCATCCTCTTCGACTTCGATTCCCGAGTGATGTTCAAGAACAACGTCCGATCCGACAACATCGCGCAGTTCGTTTGCCACCTGTTCCGTGATGGTCATGTACGGCAAGGCAAACACAATCCGCCTGAGCCCATGGAATTCAGCATGGTGTACGGCAAAGCTCAGCGATGTGCGCGTCTTCCCTCCCCCTGTAGGAACGCTCAATCGGAAGAATCCTTGCTCCTCAGTTGTGTGCCTCAGGACATTGAGGTAGATCTCCTGCCGAGCTTGGTTTATCTCTGTGGGTTTCGCTTCCGCCACCAACTCCGTCTGTTTAGAATTGACAAGATGGCGCAGCGCTGACATCGATGGTACTTCTCTGAGGCGTTTTTCAGCCTTTCGAGGTTCGCGCCAAGCTTCTGTGTCAAGCCGATCTGCATCCACAAGCGTGCTCAGGAGCATTCGGACGAAGAATTCTTGCGCCAGCACTCCAGATAGGTTGGCACGTTCTGGCTTGCTTTGACGAAGAGCTTGAAGTCCCGGCATGCTGTTGGCGGCTGTCTTCACAGCTTCTGCAACCAATGGGTCTTTGGCCATACGAACAAGCCGCTCCTCAAGAGCCGCCAGATCAGACAGCCCGGCGTGGTGTGCGGCGATTGGCCAGGCGATTGTGTTACCAAAAGACAGTTCATTGTCCTCGTTCTTCCATGCTACCTGAGCAACAACTGAACCCGCACTGGAATGGTCTGGTCCACGGTGAGGTCCCGGAAGATTGCGCATCTTTGCTTCATGACAAGCGCGGAGATATGCCTGGAATGTCGAACTGAACTTGCCAACGTCATGAAGAAGACCAGCAAGATACGCTACATCTCCCGCACCGAAAGAAGCAGCGAACTCCCTCGCCCGCTCGGCCACAGCCTCAAGATGTGCTTTGAGGTCGTGCCATTCGCCATCATCATTTGGTGTATGCGCATACATCACTAACCTCGAAAACGCGCATCACTATAACATCCGATTCATTAATCAGGCAAATCACAGAATTATCACCGGTTGTATATGAGTTTTTCCACTTAACGCTCAGGTGTTCTGCAGCTTTGGTTGGTGATGTTCTCAAAGTCAGTTGAATCGCTTGGCTCTGGAACTCGACGTCTGCTTCTGCAACCCACTTGCTTCGTTTAGCCTCGGTGATCGCATGTCGTGCTACGGCCGCAGACGGTCCTTCCACTCTTCGTCCCTGTGGCTGTAGCTGATGAAGACAGTAGATGTTTCTGTAATAAGTTCTCCAACGTCCTTTCTCTTCTACATGATACTGAATCGCCTCAACGAATTCCCTCTCATTGGACAGACTCTCGGCGTTGTTGTCACCATAGGTTACAGCAGGTTGACGACGAGGTTCAGTTCTGCAGCTATAGATGCCCTATTCCCAGCGGAAGAAGCGCACGGCGAATTGGATGCAGATTGATTTAGACAACTGAGGACGAGGAGTTTGTTAAGCTTCCAGCTCGTGGGTATGCTAGGTCGTGTGGCTGTCATGGCAACAGCCTTTGAATCGAACACACAAGTCAAGGAGGAAACACCATGCGCATCACCACCCATCGTCTGCCAGGCCTTGTCCTGACCGACCACGAATTTGCCGTGCAGCTTGACCACGCCAAGCCAGACGGCGAGAAGATCAGCGTCTTTGCCCGCGAGGTGGTGGTTCCTGAAAAGGAAAAAGATGAGCTGCCGTGGCTCGTCTTCTTTCAGGGCGGCCCAGGATTCGGATCGCCACGCCCCGGCACCAGAAGCGGCTGGCTGAAACGCGCCCTGAAGGAGTACCGAGTACTGCTTCTCGATCAACGTGGCACCGGGCGCAGCACCCCAGTGACCCACCAGACGCTCGCCCGTTTTCCAAACCCACAAGCCCAGGCCGATTACCTCAAGCACTTCCGCGCCGATGCCATCGTGCAGGATGCGGAGTGGATCCGCAAAGAGCTGGTGGGAAAGGATGTGCCGTGGAGCGGCCTGGGACAGAGCTACGGCGGCTTCTGCCTTACGGCGTACTTGTCACTTGCCCCCGAGGGGTTGAAAGAAGCGATGTTCACCGGTGGATTGCCGTCGATCGAGCGACCGGCAGACGATGTCTATCGCGCGGCCTACCCGCGCGTGCTCGAGAAGAACAGGCGCTACTTCGAGCGCTATCCCGAAGACGCGAAGCGCGCCCGCGAGATCGTCGACTATCTGGACGGCCGCGAGGTCCACCTACCCAATGGCGAGCGTCTATCCTCACGCCGATTTCAACAGTTGGGGTTCTCGTTTGGCTTCAGTGACGGGTTTGAGCCGGTACACTACCTGCTCGAGGATGCGTTCGTGCAGGGCCCGTCCGGCCGTGAATTGAGCTACGGTTTCCTGCGCGGCTTTGAAAAGGCGCAATCCTTTGACACCAACCCGATCTACGCCATCCTCCATGAGTCGATCTACTGTCAACAGGACGCGTCCAACTGGTCGGCGCAGCGCGTGCGGGCCGAGTTCCCGGAGTTCGACCTTGCGCCGGGCAAGCCGGTCCTCTTCACCGGCGAGATGATCTATCCGTGGATGTTCGACGAGTACGAACCGCTGAAGCCACTGAAGCAGGCCGCGGAGATCCTGGCTGCCTACGCCGGTTGGCCGCGGCTGTACGACGTGTCCACATTGCAGAAGAACCCCGTGCCCTGCGCAGCGGCGGTCTACTACAACGACATGTACGTCGACCGCGTCCAGTCCGAGGAGACCGCACAGAACATAAGAGGGATCAAACTGTGGGTGACCAGCCAGTACGAGCACAACGGCCTGCGCTCAGACGGCGAAGCCGTCCTCGGGCGGCTGTTGGACATGCTGCACGGTGAGGCCTAACGCATCGATTCGCTTCGGGAACCGTAGATGTCGAGGATGTCGCGCAGCATTGTTGCCGCCGACGGAAGCGGTGTCGGCTCGTCGATGATCGCGGTGATCGTTCCGTAGATGTCGGTGTGATAGACCACTCCCAGCTCGTGCGGGCCGAGTTGGCCCAGCGGATGCGTCTTTGGGAGGGCCTCCGGCCGCACACGCAGGGCATAGCCACCATCCTCGGTCTGCTCGGCGACGGCGAGAAGTCGAATGATCTTCCCCTGCTCGGCCTCTGCGCGAATGCTCTCCGCAGAGATCGCGGTGATGCCCTCCCTGGGGACGTCCTCCAGCCGTGCAGGATAGTCGAGCACGGCATTGGCGAGGATCACCAGCTTGGCGGTGGCGTCCCAGCCGTCAACGTCCCAGCTCGGATCGGCTTCGAGGTGTCCGCTTTCCCGTGCACGCGCGAGAGCGTCCTCCCAGCTTATACCCTCGGCAAGTAGATCGAGGACGTAGCCGGTAACCATGTTTGGCACGGCCTCGATCTTGCTGATCCGTGCGCCGCGCAGATCGCGCATCCCGAGGTAGAGAGCGGGCAGGCCTCCCGCCACCGTTCCGTCGAATCGAAGAGCGGCGCCGTGTGCTGCGGCCAGGTTGACCAATTCTCGGTAGGCGAGCACGATCGGTCCTTTGTTGGGGGTGACCACGTGCATACCTCTGGAAAGAGCAGTGCGAATACACGACAGCCCCGGCTCTCCCCCCGCCTGAAGATTCACCGGTGACGCTTCACAGAGGAGGTCTGCCTCGACCTCACGAACCAGTTCGAGAGCCGTAGTCTGCAACTTCCCAACACGGGGATAGTCGCCGACCGATTTCCCCGCGGTCTTGATGCGAACGATGGTCTCGGGATCCAGGCCCGACGGATCGCTGGCCACGCCGCGCGAGTCCGCTGCCCCAACCAGCCGAAACTCAAGGCCGTAACGGGACTTCAGGTGAACTGCCTTGTCCGCCAGAAGCCGGGTGAATCGCCGGCCCAGATTGCCTACCCCCACCAGCACGATGTCTACGGTGTGCACGTCCATGTCAACCTCCCCGATGGTCGATGGGCTTGTTTGTACCGCGGTTCCTGTTCATCGTCAACGTGTAGGCAGCTGGCTGCCAATAGATTTCCGGGCAGCGGCGAACGCGAAACACGTGTCCCTAAAGCGTCGGTTGCTTGTGAAACGCGCGCCAGCATCGGTATGCTATGTGTTTGAGTTGTCGGTGTGGGCAAGGAGGGCTGGATAATGGACAAAGCGGAACTACGACCTCTGGTCCTCGAGGTGCTGCGCCGCGAAGGACAGACGCATCTTCACGCCATTGATCACGAGATCAGGCGTCTGGCCCCGGAATACGAACGGCACGACATCTTGATGCTGCAGGAGATCCTTTGGGAGTTGCTCCTGCAAGGGGTGTTGTCGCCCGGCAAGAACTCACTGAATCTCAACCTGCCGTTTGTACACGTGACGGAGTACGGAGCCCGCTGCCTTGAGGAGGACGCGCTCGTTCTCCACGATCCCGACGGGTACTTGGAGCGGCTGGAGCGGCACGTGAGCGATCCGCTGGATGAGGTGGTACGGGAGAGCGTGAGGGAGAGCCTGCTTTCGTTCCTTGCGGGGCGCTTTATCGCGGCTGCGGGGATGTTGGGGATGGCGGCCGAACGATGCCTCGATCTGGTGATCGTCGCCTACTTGGAGGCAGTTGCCGACCCGTCTCGCAAACAGGCATTCGAAGCAGCGCTCAAAGATGCGGCCGGAAGCGTCAAGGACCGTTTTGACATCGTTAGAAAGGAACTTGTGGCACTCTCTCTTCCCAAGGAGCTAAGAGACGCTCTTGAGCCTCTGTGGTCTGGACTGTCCGGCCTCGTGCGCTACACCCGTGATGATGCAGGACATCCTGTGGTGCGGGCCGTCGATCGAGGTACTGCGCACGCCAACCTGCTGCTGTTTCCTCAGTACTGCAAGCAGGTCTATGGGCTGATTGGCCAGCTCCGGACAAACCGACCCTGAATTGCGCTTGGCCGCCCCGTAGACAATCCGTCGCTCGGCCTCATTGTTTGTCCAACAGCGTTTTGGCGATAGCGAGTACCCTGTTGCTGCCTATTGGTGAGGAAGGTATGCTGTAACGTTGTTCTCTGGGGCAATGCGGTTGGTTGTGTCCTGCTGATCCTGCTGAAATCCACAATAGAGCCGACGCCAACCCAGGATTTGGGCGAGCCTGCAGCAAAGACTAGATGCCCAAGTTGACGCAACAGGCCCCCTCCGGCATGATAGAGCTCAATATACTGGGGTTACCCCAGAGGCAATGAGACTCCTGCGCGCCCTGGGATACATTGACTAGAACGGGAGGAGGCCCCGCCTCAATGGCTAGATACAAATTGATTGTCAATCCGACTGCCGGGCGAGGAACCGCAGAACGTTCGGTGCCCCTCATTGAAAAGACACTTCGTGCCTACGATCTCGATTTCGATCTCGTGCGCACTGAGGAACCCTGGCACGCAGCACAACTGGCCGAGCAGGCCGTCGCCGATGCGTTCGATGTCGTCGTGGCAGTGGGTGGGGATGGCACGGCCAACGAGGTGCTAAACGGCCTGATGCAGGCCAAACAGGCGGGAGTGGGAAGCGCCGCCATGGGAGTGTTGAGTGTCGGCCGAGGAAATGACTTCGCCTTTGGGGTGGGTGTTCCGCGCGATCTGGCAACGGCCTGTCGAGTGCTTGTGCAAGACACTCGGAGGTGGGTTGACGTCGGCCGAGTCATGGGTGGCGACTATCCCCAGGGTCGTTACTTCGGTAACGGCATAGGTATTGGGTTCGATACTGTCGTTGGCCTGGTGGCGCAGAAGATGAAGCGGCTGCGCGGCTTCTTCGGTTATTTCGTGGCGACACTGAAGACGGTCTTCCTGTACTTCCGCGCACCGACCGTACAGATTACCATGGACGAAGAGACGACGACCCAAGCGGCGCTGATGGTCACGGTCATGAACGGACGTCGTGTGGGCGGCGGGTTCATGATGGCGCCGCAGGCGAAGCTCGATGACGGCATGCTCGACTTCTGCATCGCAGACCAGGTGAGCCGTGTTCGCATCTTCACACTCATTCCGCATTTCATGAAAGGCACACAGGCCACCCAGCCGGAGATACGAACAGGACGTACGCGCCGCGTGGTCGTGACCGCTGTGGACGGCGTTTTGCCCGGGCACGCCGACGGCGAAACACTCTGTACCGAGGGTAGGAAGCTGACCATCGAGCTTCTGCCGCGCCAGCTTGAGGTCCTCTATCAGCCGCCGGAGACCGGCCAATGAGTCTGACCACGCGTGTTGTGGACGTGATTATCGGTGGTCTGCTGCGCGTTCTCTGTCGGGTGGACGGCGCGCAGTTGGAGAAGGTACCGGCGGAGGGACCGCTCATCCTTGTCACAAATCACGTCAACTTCCTGGAAATCCCCGTCCTCCACATACATCTACGCCCCCGTCCGGTGACCGGCCTAGCCAAGACTGAGTCGTGGGACAAGCCCATCGTCCGCTTTTTGTTCAACCTGTGGGGGGCGATTCCCATACGGCGGGGCGAAACCGATCGAGCCGCTCTTCGAAAGTGCCTGGCAACGCTCGAGCGTGGGTCCATCCTTGCTGTTGCGCCGGAGGGGACCCGTAGCGGCCACGGCCGATTGCAGCAGGGGCACCCCGGGGCAGTGATGCTGGCGCTTAAAAGCGGCGCGCCGTTGTTGCCGCTGGTCTTCTACGGCGGAGAGGCCTTCTGGCAAAACTTGAAGCGCCTGCGCCGCACGTCCTTTCACATCGTGGTGGGCGATCCGTTTCGAGTGCACGTGGGCCAGGAGAAAGTGAGGCGCGAACTCCGCCGGCAGATCGCCGATGAGATCATGTATCAGTTGGCGGCGCTTCTTTCTCCGGCCAATCGAGGGGTGTATTCCGATCTGGACGCTGCCACGGAAACTCATTTAAGCTTTACCCCGCCGGCAAAAAGCAATCTCCGCCGCGCTTAAGGCTGGAATAGTAAGAAATGGCTCCTCGCTGTTTCAGGCGGATAACCCAAAGGGAAACTGCTTGCAACCTTGTTATAAGGAAGCCATGAAGCCATGAGAAGTCACGGGGCTAAATCATTTCTTGGTTTCCTGGCCTCCTGATAGTCAGTAAGACCCTCGCTTTAGGAGGTTGAGCTCGAAGTCGAGCCTGAATACAGTCTTGCAATAAGGAAATCAGGAATCCAGGAGGAGAGACAAGACCGTAGTTCTGATCTGAGAAAACAGGAAGTCGATTCTTTTCCTGGTTTCTTGGCCTCCTAATAATCAATAAGCCCCTTGCTTTTGGTGGTTGAGCTCGAAGTCGAGCTTGCCTACGCAGGTGCACCTGTTGACAGGGTACCCACACCTGCCTGCCTGTCCGACTGGCCAGGCGGGCAGCAGGCAGGCCGAATAGTGAGGAAACTTTTTTCTTGAGACGTTTCCTAAGCTGGTATGGGGATACAGGGAAGTGAGGCTTGAAAGTAAAGAACCCCGCAGCAAGCTGCGGGGGTTCTTTATTCTGTGTTGCGTGTGGGATTATACGTTCCGCGGCCGCTTTTTTGGAGCGGGCTCACCAGGGGATCCCGCGGTTTGCCTACTTCACCATCCCCTCCAGGAACTCGAGGTAGTCAGAATCCGTTGACAGCACAATGCGGGAGCCGTCTTTGAGGGCGATCTTGTAGGATTCCAGGGTGCGCCAGAAGCGGTAGAACTTAGGATCCTGATTGTAGGCGTTGGCATAGGTTTCGAGTGCCTGTGCGTCTCCTTGTCCCATCACCTTCTCTGCACCTTTTCGTGCGTCGGCAAGAAGGATCTCCTTGTCCTTGTCGGCGCTGGACGTGATTTGCTTGGCCTGTTCCTCGCCCTCTGCCCGCAGCTGTGCAGCGATTCGCTCCCGCTCCGAGCGCATCCTCGAAAACACCGCCTTCTCGATCTCCGTTGGAAGATCGGCGCGCTTGATACGCACATCGATCAAAACGATGCCGAATTTCCCCAGCTTACCCCGGCTGAACTCCGTCACCTGCTGTAAGTACTCCAACCGCTTCTCCGAGACGATCTCATTCAAGGTGTGCTTTGCAAGGATATTGCGTAGATCGGAATAGACGATGTCATCGATCCGGCTCTGCGCGTTCAACAGGCTCCCTCTTGTAGCCTCGATGAACAGTTTGGGGTCTCCCACCCGCCAGATGGCGTAGTTATCGATGATCAGTCGCTTCTGGTCGGAGGTAAGGATGTCGCGTGGTTGGATGTCGTAGTTTAAGACCCGATCCTCCAGGTATGTCACACGTTGGACGAACGGTATCTTGAAGTAGAGCCCCGGCTCCTCGGCGAGCTTGACGATCTCCCCGAACCGCAGGACAGCGGCCTTCTTGGTCTCATCCACAGTGAATGTGAACAGGTTATAGACGATGATCAACAAAACAACGACTCCGGCAAAGATGATGAGCTTTTTCATCGTCACTCACCCCCCAAAAAGGTCTTGCTCAGGTCAAGCAGTTTCAGAACCCCGCTTGCATCTTGGGACAGGATGATCTTGTCCATCCCCGGGAGGATCTCTTCCATCGTCTCGATGTAGATGCGCGTTCTGGTGACGTCTTTGCCCAGTTCGTACTTCGTCAGTACCTCCAGGAAACGGGCAACGTCTCCCTCCGCCCGCTTGATCCGTTCTTGCTTGTAGGCCTCGGCCTGATTGGCGATCTCCTGTGCCTGCCCGCGGGCGCGGGGGAGGATATCCATCGCGTATTCCTCCGCTTTGTTGATCAGTTTCTCCTTGTCTTGGCGGGCGCTGTTGACGTCGTCAAAGGCCGAGATAACCTCCCGCGGGGGCTTCACATCCTGAAGCTGCACGTTGCCTACCACAATTCCTGCCCCGTAGGTATCGAGCAACGTCTGCAGTGCGACGATCGTGTCGACACCGATTACGTCGCGTTCCTCGGTCAGCGTTTCATCGAGCGTTCGTGTCGCCACCTGTTCGCGCAGTACGGCCTCCGCCGCCTGCTTGACAATCGTCTTGGGATGTATTATGTTGAATGCGAACTGCTCTGCGTCCTTGACCCGATACTGTACGACCATCTCCACGTGCGCGATGTTCCCATCACCGGTCAGCATGAGGGCTTCCGTCTCCACGGTTTGATACCGCGGACTGGGGGGAGGCGAGACCGTTCTGAATCCAATCTCTTCTTTTCGTATCTCCAGTACGTTTACCGCAACCACGCTTTCGATCGGCGAGGGCAGGTGGTAGTGCAACCCCGGCTCCACGGTCGCGACGAAACGGCCGAACCGTTTGACCAGCCCCACCTCGGATGGGCCGATCGTGTAAATCCCCGTCAACAGATAGATCGCGACAATCACCCCGATGACGATCCACCCGATGCCGCCCTGCATCCTTCTTAGCAGCCGCTGCCAATCAGCGTTCTTGCGCTGCGGCTGAGGATCCAATACCCGGTCAATGAAGTCGCTCATGATACCTCCCGAATCGCAATACAGTACTCGAATCCGAGTGATGCATGCAAGCTGGCCTCTCTTGCAGTGGTCTGGGGAGTCTGTGCAAAGGTGCGCTCAACTGTTTGCTGTCGTCCCCTGTTTCGAGCCCTTCGCGATCCACTCCTTCGCGCAGCTTTGAAGTCGCTTGCTCGCTTCTTGAACCTTCTCCGTCGACGCGGTGACGGAGACCCGGATGTAGCCTTCGCCGGCGGGGCCGAAGAACGAGCCGGGCGCAACGGAGATGCCGGTTTCGTTGAGCAAAGAGAGCGCGAAGGCTTCCGAGGTCCAGCTCGATGGAATTTTCGCCCAAAGGTAGAGCGTCGCTCGTGGAAGTGGTGCATCGATGCCGATCGCCTTTAGGCCTTCTACCACAAGCTCCATCCGCTCGCGGTAGATTGCGTTGCGTGCCGAGATCGACTCCGGTGTTGCGGACAGGGCACACACCGCCGCCTCCTGCAGCGGGCGGAAGATGCCCGAATCGACGTTTGATTTGACACGGGCGAGCAACGCCAGTGCCTCCGCATTGCCAACGGCCATTCCCACACGCCAGCCGGCCATGTTGAAGGTCTTGGACAGGGAATTGAGTTCCACCGCGACCTCAGTAGCGCCGGGAACCTGCAACAGGCTCGACGCGACGTAGCCGCTGTAAGTGACGTCGCTGTACGGCGCGTCGTGGCACAGCAGCAGCCTATGCCTACGGGCAAACTCGACCGCCTGGGAAAAGAAATCAAGATTCGCCGTGGCGCCGGTGGGGTTGTTCGGATAGTTCAGCCACATCAACACCGCTCGATCGGCGACGTCGGTTGGGATGGAATCCAGATCCGGCAGGAACCCCCGCTCTTGTTGCAGGAGGAAGGTGTTGACCGTGGCGCCGGACAGGATTGTGCCCATGGTATAGGGCGCGTAGCCGGGATCGGGTACCAGTGCCACGTCGCCGGGATCAAGACACGCCAGGGCCATATTGACGATGCCCTCTTTGGAACCGAGAAGCGGCACAACCTGGGTCTCCGGATCGAGCACAACGCCGAACCGTCGCTGGTAGTAGTCCGCGACTGCCTCGCGCAGCGCAGGGATTCCGCGGAAGCCGGGATAGCCGTGGTGATCGGGGCGATGCGCAGATTGACACATTGCCGCGATGACCTCCTCGGACGGCGGCATGTCGGGGTTTCCCATGTCCAAGCGAATGACCTCCAATCCCTTGTCTTGGGCCGCTTTGACGTGCGTTGCCCAACGGGCGAAGGGATAGGACGGGACGTTGGACAGCCGTTTGGCGCATTTCACGTTGATTCCTCCTTGTCCGTCAAATGATCGAGCAGTGCAGTGAGTCCGAGCAGGTAACTGTGCCAGCCAAATCCAATAATCTGTCCAACACAGACCGGCGCGATGAGCGAGCGGCGGCGGAATGGCTCGCGGGCGTGGATGTTCGATAGGTGGATCTCCACGGCGGGGAGTCCCACAGCGGCGATGGCGTCCCGCAGGGCGATGCTCGTATGAGTGTAGGCGCCGGGATTGATGAGGACACCGTCGGCCCAAGCCATCGCTTCATGCAGGGCATCGATCAGCGCGCCCTCGTGGTTGGATTGCACAATGCGAAGCTCCGCCTTGTGTTCGACAGCGGCGTTACGCAGCGCCGCGTTGATCTCTCCAAGCGTCATGTGGCCGTAGAGCTGCGGCTCCCTTTGGCCAAGCAGATTGAGATTGGGGCCGTGCAGCACCAATACCTTGAGACTGTTGTCAGTCATTTGTTTCACCTCGCGCCTAGGCTGCGTAGTACGGATTTTACCAGGGAAGGGGGTACGTCTTCGACTATCTCCACTTCGCCGATCGTACGAGGTAGTACCCAACGAAGCGCATTGCCGCGCTTCTTCTTGTCGTGGGTCATTGCTGACCAGATGGCTTCTGCATCAACCGGAGGGCATCGGACCGGCAGCTCCCAGGCCGTCAGTATCGCCTCGATTCTCTCGACGAGCGACTGTTCGGCCCGATCCAGCTCGGCGGCAATCCGTGCTACAACTGCCATTCCGATGCTCACCGCTTCGCCGTGACGCATGTTGAAGTCACTCAACCGCTCCAGTCCGTGGCCCACGGTGTGACCGAGGTTGAGCACGGCACGGCGGCCTTTCTCGAATGGGTCCTCCTCGACCACGCCGATCTTGACTCGCAGTGCTTGGGCAATGCGGTTTGCCCCTTGTTGACTCCACCACGAAGGAAGCTCAGCTTCACCAGCCTCCAGCTCCGCAAAGAGGTCCGGATCACCGATCACCCCGTGTTTGATGACCTCGGCCAGGCCACAGCGCATCTCTTCGTCGGGAAGCGTTGCCAGTACGGACGGATCGATGACCACCAAGACTGGTTGCTTGAATGTGCCGATCAAGTTCTTTCCTTGAGGAAGGTCGACACCGGTCTTGCCGCCCACACTGGCGTCAACCATTGCCAGAAGCGTGGTCGGCACTTGAACGAGACGGACACCGCGCATGTAGGTTGCTGCGGCAAAGCCTACGACATCGCCGGTTACCCCACCCCCGAGTGCCAACACAACACCGGTGCGGTCAAGTCCCCGTTTGAGGAACCGATCGTAGAGACCGGCGACGGCGGTGAGCGTTTTGTGCTGCTCACCATCGGGGATGGAGCAGGCGAAGGGTTGAAATTCTGCCGATCGCAAGGCTTCCTCGACCTTCACACTGCAGAGCGGACCGACAACTGGATTCGACACCACGGCGACGCGAGTGCCTTCAACTACACCGCTGGCGTGCAGCGCTCCGCCGATGTGCGACAGCAGGTCGTTGCCGATGTGAACGGGATACTCGCCATCGGGGTGGTGAACCGGAAGGGTGATGACGCCGGCCATTTCGATCACGCGTGCGGCCACGTCCTCTATGGAGAGGCCACTGGCCTCGATCTGCCAAGGAATGGCAGTGTAGGCCGCGTGTCTTTTCGCCAACAATCGCTCGATCTCGGCGGGGGGGTCGGCCACGTCGAGTAACGGCCGATGTGGGTTTCTGCTGACGCGGCGAGCAATCTCATCGACGTTGCAGCTCAGACAGACGACAGTTCCGCTTAACATCATCCGCTCCCGATTGGTGGGATCGACCAGCGTACCGCCGCCGGTGGCGATCACCAATTCCCGTTGTGCGCACAATTCCTCGCACAGGGCGGTTTCCATTTCTCGGAACGTGGACTCTCCGTCTTCGGCGAAGATGTCGTGGATCGATTTGCCCGCTCGCTTCCTGATCTCTGCGTCCATGTCCACGAACGGACGGCCCAGCAGCCGCGCAACCTTCCGGCCCACCGCCGTTTTGCCTGTGCCCATGAACCCGGTGATGATGACGTTTCCGCTGTCACCCATGCTGTCTCCAGCTGTTCCAATGGGCCTTCATCTCAGCCAGGCTGTCGCCGCCCAGCTTCTCCACCAGGGCATCGGCCAGCACCCAGGCGACCATCGCCTCACCGACCACTGATGCAGCGGGCACGGCACAGACGTCGGAGCGCTGGTACTGGGTCTGTGCCGGCTCATTGGTGGCGAGATCGACCGAGCGAAGTGGTGTGAGCGTGGTCGGGATCGGCTTCATCGCTGCTCGAATGACAATCGGTGCGCCGTTGCTCATCCCGCCTTCGACGCCACCGGCTCGATTTGTACCGTGTGTCACACCGCCCTTGCCGTTTGGAAGGAGTTCGTCGTGCACCTGTGTACCCGGACGACGGGCGTTTGCGAAAGCCGGACCGATCTCCACGCCCTTAATCGCGGGGATGGACATCATCGCTGAGGCGAGTCTGCCGTCGAGTCGGCGATCCCAGTGCACGTGACTGCCCAGTCCGACCGGTACTCCAGTCGCGATGACAACAAACACGCCGCCGAGTGAGTCACCGGCTTCGCGTGCCGCATCAATCGCCGACCGCATTTGGACGGCAGCCTCCTCGTCGGGACAACGCACATCATTTGCCTCGGCGAGCTTCCACAATTCCTCTGGCAGAAGGTTGGGGATCGTGGCGAGGACGTCACCGATCTGTGCGACGTAGCTGCCGACGGCGATGTCAAACGCGGCGTGCAGCTGCTTGGCCAGTGAACCGACTGCCACCCTGGCCGCGGTCTCCCGCGCGCTGGCCCGTTCGAGAATCGAGCGGGCATCATCCAGACCGTACTTGACCGCGCCGGCATAGTCAGCGTGGCCGGGACGGGGCACAGTCAGCTTGGGCAGATCACCGCTATCCCAACGATCACGCCAATTGGCCCAGTCGCGGTTCTCGATGCGCAGTGCCATTGGTGCACCGGTTGTCTTGCCGGCGATTACCCCACCCAGCAGTTCCACTCGATCCTGCTCGATTTGCATCCTTTCTCCGCGGCCGTAGCCGCGCTGGCGGCGGGCCAGATCGTGATGGATCGCTTCCACATCCACCATCAGGCCGGCAGGCATCCCTTCCACGATGGCGATTAGGCAGGGACCGTGCGATTCGCCGGCGGTCAGAAAACGAAGCATCAGGTCTTCCTCCTCGATTGCTCATCACGGCTGGAACCGAGGCTGACCTTTGGGGTGGTCATTGCCTGGCGCAAGCCGGCCACGAAGGATCTTACCTTGGATTCAGCACTTACCTCTTCAGCCAGGCGAACCAACGCACTGCCAACGATGACGCCGTCTGCTAGGGCGGCGACCCGCCCGGCTTGTTGGGCAGAGGCGATCCCAAAGCCAACTGCCAGGGGTTTGTCCGTTGCCATCCGCACTTGCTTCACAAACGCGGGTAGATCGGCGGGTAAACGATCTCGGGGTCCGGTGACCCCCGCCAGCGATACGAGGTAAACGAACCCCTGAGAGTGCTGCGTAACGAGGTGAACGCGCTGCGGAGTGCTGGTTGGGGACAACAGGTAGACAAGCGCCAGGCCATGAACCTGACACGCGGCTTCCAGCTCTTCTCCTTCTTCCGGTGGCAGATCCGGTACGATCAGGCCGTCCACTCCCGCCACATCGCAGGCGCGGCAGAAGGCGTCTTCGCCGTAGGTAAGAATGGGATTGTAGTACCCCATGAAGATGAGGGGAATCTCGGGCTTTCGCTGCCGTAGCGTCTGTGCCAACTCTAAACAACGGAGTACCGTGACGCCCTGTTGCAGGGCCGTTTGTGTAGCGCGCTGGATGACAGGGCCATCGGCCAGGGGGTCAGAGAAGGGCACGCCGAGTTCCAGCAAGTCAGCTCCACCTTCGATAGCCGCCGCGGCCAGCTTGAGCGACATCTCCGGTGTAGGATGGCCCAGGGCCACATACGGAATCAGAGCCGCACGTTCTTCAGTTCGCGCCCGCTCAAACGCAGCAGCGATTCGTTGAATGCCGCTTGTAGCAGTCATTGAGCCGCCTTCCTTATCTCGGTCACGGTGTCGAGATCCTTGTCCCCTCTTCCCGACAGGTTCACGATGATGATGTGACGAGACGACATCTTGGAGGCCCGTTTTACGGCCTCGGCCAGGGCGTGCGCCGATTCCAGGGCTGGGATGATCCCTTCCATCCTGCAGAGAAGGTCAAACGCATCGAGTGCCTCTTCGTCGGAGGCGGTGGTGTACTCCACCCGGGCCGAGTCTCTCAGGTGGCTGAGCTCAGGACCGACTGCCGGATAGTCAAGCCCAGCGGAGACAGAATGGGTGGTCAGGATTTGTCCGTCGTTGTCTTGCAGCACGTAGGAACGGGTTCCGTGTAGCACGCCGATGCGCCCTGTGTCGGGGTCGGAGAACCGCGCCGCATGCTCCCCGGTTTCGATTCCGCGGCCACCGGCCTCCACACCCACCATTGCCACCGCATCGCCCAAGAAGGGATAGAAGATCCCAATGGCGTTTGATCCGCCGCCGACGCACGCAACCAAGCAATCGGGCAAGCGCCCTTCTGCAGCCAGGATCTGTTCGCGGACCTCCTCGCCGATGACGGTCTGGAAGTCGCGCACGATCATGGGATACGGGTGCGGTCCCAGGACGGAGCCCAGCAGGTAGTAGGTCGATCGCACGTTGGTTACCCAGTCGCGGATGGCCTCGTTGATCGCGTCTTTGAGGGTGCGGCTGCCCGTGTTCACCCGACGCACGTCGGCGCCCAACAGCCGCATGCGTTCGACATTGGGAGCCTGACGGGCCATGTCTTGGGTACCCATATATACGATGCACTCCATGTCCAGTAGGGCCGCAGCCGTGGCAGTAGCGACCCCGTGTTGGCCGGCACCGGTTTCCGCGACCAATCGGTGTTTTCCCATCCGTTGGGCCAAGAGTGCCTGGCCCAAAGTGTTGTTGATCTTGTGGGCGCCGGTGTGGGCGAGGTCCTCCCGCTTGAGATACATTCGTGCCCCTCCGCAGTGGGCGGTAAGTCTCTTGGCAAGATACAGTGGCGTCGGCCTACCCGCGTACTGCCGCAGCAGGCTCTCCAGTTCGTTTTGGAACGCTGAATTCGAACGGGCCTCGTGGTACGCGCGCTCCAGTTCCTCGAGGGCGGGCATCAGCGTTTCCGGGACGAACTTTCCGCCGAAGGCTCCGAAATAGCCGCGGGCATCGGGGCCTCGTTGTGGCGTCTGCTTCTTCGCAGGAGCGAGGCCCTCTGCTGCTGCGATGAAATGCCGCAGTCGAGCGTGATCCTTGCGCCCCGGTGTTGTCTCGATGCCGGTTGAGACATCCACCCCCCAAGGGTGGACGGCGCAGATCGCCCGGTGCACGTTTTCTGGAGTCAACCCGCCGGCCAACAGGATCGGCCCGTATTCCTTCGCTTCTGCAGCCAGCGTCCAGTCGAAACTGCGTCCGGTTCCACCCATCTGCTCGGGAACAAAGGCATCGAGGAGATAGACCGTCGCACGGTAGCGCTCGATCCCGGACAGAGAGGCCCTATCACGGACGCGGAAAGCCTTGATGACCTTTGTGCCACGATCCATCAGGGCGTCTATCATCTCCGGGGGTTCACTGCCGTGGAGCTGCACGTAGTCAAGCCCACAATGGGATACGGTCTGCTGCACGTTTCCCAATGTCTCATCTACAAACACCCCGACGAAGCCCACAGTGGGAAAGGCGTGACGGACGACATCGATGACCTCTCCGGCGCGGACGGGTTCCACGCAGCGCGGACTGGGTGGATGGAACACGAAGCCAAGCAGGTCTGCTCCTGCTCCCGCAGCGGCCAGGGCATCCTCTGGGTTCGTGATTCCACAGATCTTCACCCGGATCATGACACTCCGCCCGCTACGAGTTCCCGAACCTTTGTTCCAACGTCAGGTGCCGTTACCAGCGCCTCACCGACCAGCACGGCATCAGCGCCCATCCTCGCCAACCGGCGAACGTCGGCGGCAGTCTGAATGCCGCTTTCCGCCACGGCGGTGACATCGTCTGGAAGTTGGGAGCGGAGTCGTTCAAAGCGGGCTAGGTCGACACTGAAGTCACACAGATCGCGGTTGTTGATCCCCACAACGCGTGGTCGAAGTGGGAGCACTCGTCCGACCTCCTGTTCGTCGTGAACCTCCACCAGAGCAGTCATTCCCAGATTGTGTGTCAACGCCAGCAGCTCGGCAAGCACTTCGTCGGCGAGTGCGGCTGCGATGAGAAGCAGGGCATCAGCGCCGGCGGCACGGCTTTCGTAGACCTGATACGGGTCGATGATGAAGTCCTTGCGCAATAGTGGGACCACCCGGCCCTCCTTCTGAAGCGCTTCCTTAATTGCGGTTAGGCTTTGAAGGTTGCCTTGGAAGAAACGCAGGTCGGTGAGCACGGAGATGGCAGCCGCTCCGTGCGACGCGTAGGTGAGGGCGATAGCCACGGGGTCCAGCTCAGCGCACATCACCCCTTTGGAGGGAGACGCCTTCTTCACTTCTGCGATCAGGCAGACCCCATTCCCCCGCGCGGCAGCGGCGAAGTCGAGCGCGGGGGTCTGAGCCGCTGTCCGGCCTTTCAGTACCTGCAGTGAGACCTGCTGACGCGCCAGCGCCACTTCTGCTTGCTTGTGGTCCAGGATTTCATCGAGGATCATGCCGCACTCCCTCGTTTCCTGGAAAAGGCGATCAGAGCGTCGAGTGTGGCTCTTGCCGCTCCCGAGTCGATGCTTTCCGCCGCCAGGGTCAAACCAGCGGCAAGGTCGGCTGCTTTCTTGCCTGCAACCAGACAGGCGGCGGCATTGAGCAACACCACGTCCCTCCTCGGGCCTGGAGTACCGGTCAGGATGTCCCCGATGATGGCGGCGTTCGACCCGGCGTCGTCTCCCCTCAGATCGGACAGCGTGGCCTGCGGCAATCCAAGGGATTGAGGGTCCAACGTAAAGGTGCGGATCTCTCCGGCACGCAGCTGGGTCATCTTGTTCGGTCCTATGGTTGACAGCTCGTCCAACCCACCGCCCCCGTGCACGACGAACGCAGCCTCGCACCCCAGCGCGTGCAGCACCTGTGCCATCACCTCAGTAAGTGCGGCGTCGTATACCCCGAGCACCTGCACGCGCGCTCCGGCCGGATTGGTGAGCGGCCCCAGTATGTTGAACACTGTGCGTATCCCCATCTCCCGCCGCGGGCCGATGGCGTGCTTCATCGCCGGATGGAGCTGCGGCGCGTAGAGAAAACCGATTCCTACCTCATCGATACAGGCGCCGATGACCTTCGGTGCGAGGGTCAAATGAACTCCCAGTGCCTCCAGTACGTCCGCACTTCCGCACTTGCTGGATACTGAACGATTTCCGTGCTTGGCCACTGCCAGGCCCGCCCCGGCGATGACAAGAGCGGCAGCAGTGGAGATGTTGAACGTGCCGCTACCATCGCCTCCGGTGCCGCAGACATCGACCAACGGGGTGCGATGTGACGATACGGCGACTGCATTGCGTCGCATCGCGCGGGCAAACCCGGTGATCTCTTCTGTGGTCTCTTTCTTTGCTCGCAGCGCAGTTAACAGCCCACCGATTTGAGCGGGGGTCGCCTGCCCGGTCATGATCTGCTCCATCACTGCTTCCGCATCGGCCCCAGACAGATTCTGTCCTTCGATGAGCAGAGCAAGTGCTTTTCTAATGTCCATAAGCCGACTCCTTCTGTTCACTGCAGGTTGCAGCGAGGAAATGGCTCAAGAGTCGTTTGCCGTCGGGAGACAGAATCGATTCAGGATGAAACTGAACACCGTACACGGGAAGCTGGCGGTGCTGCAACGCCATTACCTCACCCGCTGTAGTGAATGCGGTCACTTCAAGCTCCGCTGGTAACGGCTCCTCCACAATGAGGGAGTGATAGCGGGTGGCGGTGAACGGACTGGGGAAACTCGCGAAGAGCCCCTGCGAGGCGTGGTAGATCTTTGAGGTCTTACCGTGCATCAACGTGGGTGCCTGGCCGACGGTTCCGTCGAAAGCGTACGCGATCGCTTGGTGACCCAAACACACACCAAGGATTGGGACTGCCTTGTAGAAGTGACGGATCACCTCAGGCGAGATACCGCTGTCTTCCGGACGGCCCGGGCCGGGCGAGATGACGATGTGAGATGGATCAAGGGTCTCCAATTCATCGATGGTTACCCGGTCGTTGCGATGGACCGTGACCTCAGCGCCCAACTCACCCAAGTACTGCACCAAGTTGTAGGTGAAAGAATCGTAATTGTCGATGACGACGATCATGCGGCACCACCTTTTGCGTGCGCTTTGTGTTTCGTGCCTGCTTCCAACGCGATCTCGTCTCTCTCCGCAACACGTACCGCCTCGGCCAATGCCTCCGCTTTGTGCAGCGTTTCGTGGTATTCGCGCGTGGGATCGGAATCGGCGACGATGCCGGCTCCGGCCTGGACGTGAACCGCATCACCCTGCATCACGATAGTACGAATGGTGATGCAGGTATCCATGTCTCCCGAGTAGCTGAAGTAGCCGACCCCTCCTGCGTACGGCCCTCGCCGTTCGCCCTCCAATTCGGCGATGATCTCCATCGCTCGCACCTTCGGTGCTCCAGAGACAGTTCCTGCGGGAAACACCGCGCGCATGAGGTCAAATGCGTCAACATCGGGATCAAGCTCGCCTTGCACGCCGGAGACGATGTGCATGACGTGCGAGTAGCGCTCGATGACCATCATCTCAGGGACACACACCGATCCGTACCGACAGACGCGGCCCAGGTCGTTTCTCCCCAGGTCGACCAGCATGACGTGCTCGGCACGTTCCTTGGGGTCGGCTAGCAGTTCCTCGGCCAGCGCCTCATCCTCGCTGTGGGTCGCACCCCGTGGCCGAGTGCCGGCGATCGGTCTCACCTCCGCCAGCCGGCCCGTCAACCGGACGAGCATCTCGGGCGAGGAGCCGATCACGCGCAACTGGCCCGGAAGATCGAGATAGAACATGTAGGGAGAAGGGTTCAGCATGCGCAGGCTCCGATAGATGGCGAACGGATCGACGGTCGTGCGATGAGTGAGCCGCTGTGAGGGAACCACCTGGAAGATATCGCCGGCGACGATGTACTCCTTTGCCCTGAGTACCGCCGCCTCGAAACGTTCTTGATCGCAGTTGGTCCTCCACTTTGTATCGCTACTGGGCGCCTTCTTATCACTGCGCTTAGAGGCCGTCGGCAGCGCATGCCCCAACCGTGCGATGATCGACGCGATCTTGCTCGTCGCTTCCTCGTAGGCTGCTTCCACGTCGCCGTCAACGTGCGCATTGACCACTACCAGTGAACGGTGCTTGACGTGATCGTATATGACCAGGCTATCGGCCAACATGAAAACGGCATCGGGAAGATCCAGATCCGATTGGGGAGCAAGCGGCGCCCGTTCAAAGAAGCGAACAGCGTCGTAGCTCAAGTAGCCGACGAACCCTCCGCAGAATCCGGGCAACCCCTCCACCGGTACCGGTCGGTACTGCGCGAGAAGCTGCTTCATTGCTGACAGGGGATCACCGCCGGGCGGATCGAGCTGTCTGACGGAATCACCTGCTTTCCAAGTGACCTTCCCGGAAGAGGCAGTGAGAACTCCGGCCGGCTCGACGCCGAGGAACGAATAGCGGCCAAGCTGCTCGCCCTTTTCCACGCTCTCGAGCAAGAACGACGGGCTCTCCTGTCGCAGCTTGAGGTACACCGAGACAGGTGTATCCAGATCCGCGGGCATTTCTCTGTAGACTGGGATCAGATTCCCTTTCTCGGCCAGTTCTTTCATTTCATCCACTGTGGGGTAATACATGGTTGACCTCCTGAGCAATTTGGTGGTGGCAGCTGAACTACTAAGGACGTAGCTAGAAGCCACGCCACCACAGGGATGATTGCCAAGCCACGAATGCTACGATATACGTGACCGATACTCGGTATCTCATGGGCGCTCCTGGTGAGATCTTTCTTGAAGTGCCCGTTCGCCGGCGGTGCGCATGACCTCAATCGGCGCCGTTTCTCCTGTCCACAGCTCAAACGACAGTGCTCCCTGGGCCACCAGCATGCCCAGTCCGTCAATCGTAGGCGCTCCTGCCTCCCGGGCACGCCGCAGGAAGTTCGTTTGCAACGGGTTATAGACGAGGTCAAAAGCGATGAGATGGGCAGGGAAAGGCAGCTCCTCGGGCCAGATGCATCCCTCGGTGTGAGGCCACATCCCGACGGGAGTCGCGTGAACAAACAGGTCAGCAGCGTGGGTGGATTCGAACAACGCCTCTTGCGTCAGCGGTCTCGTGCGCAGTCGGCGCGACTCTTGACCGCACAAATCATCGATGAGCGCCTGCGCCTTCTCAGGGTCACTGTCGAGCACCACAATCTCCACAGCCTCTGCCTCAAGCAGGCCGAAGACCACCGCGCGTCCTCCACCACCAGCGCCCAAAACGACGGCCTTTTTCCCTTCAGGGTCGAAGCCGCTCTGCCGCAGCGATGTGACAAAGCCTCTGTGATCTGTGTTGTAGCCACTGATCGTCACTTCCCCACTTTGGGCACGATCGATCACGAGCGTATTGACCGCCCCAAATAAAGAAGCGTCGGGAGCCACGGAATCAAGCAGGGGTATTGCGGCCTGCTTATGTGGCACGGTGACGTTGACCCCCCGGAAGCCCAATGCGGCCAGACCGCGCACGGATGTTTCAAGCCGGTCCGGCGGTACGGGTAGAGGAACGTAGCGCCAGTTGAGTCCAAGGGCGTCGAACGCGGCGTTGTGCATCACCGGGGACAGGCTGTGCGCCACAGGCCAGCCGATTAACCCAACAAGCTGTGTCTTTCCATCAATCACACTCTAGCTCCTATCGCCTGCATCCGCTCCACAAAGCCGGGGAAGGAATCCTCGACGCAATCCACATCGTGAATGATCACGTCTCCATCGGCGACCAATCCGGCAACGGCCAATGCCATTGCCAGCCGGTGATCCCCATGGGAGTGGGCCCTCCCGCCGCGAAGCGGCGTGGGGCCTTCCACCACAAACCCATCTTCTCGCGGCTCGATGTGCGCTCCCAGGGCGCCCAATTCCTGTACCACCGCCTCGATACGGTCGGTCTCCTTTACCCGTAGCTCGGCCGCATCACGGACCACGGTCGTGCCGTGTGCCTGTGTGGCCGCCACGGCCAAGACCGGAAACTCGTCGATCATCCGCACCACCGTGTCGCCTTCGATCGTCACTCCCCGCAGGTCGGAAGTACGTGTCGTGACGTCGCCCACTGTTTCCCCGCACGCGCTGTGCTGGTTGCTCACGGATATATCGGTTCCCATCGCGCGCAGAACATCGAGCAACCCGGTCCGAGTGGGGTTGATCCCGACTCCAGTGACAGTGACCGCCGAGTCGGGAACAAGCGCTGCGGCGACCAGGAGAAACGCGGCCGAGGAGACGTCGCCGGGGATCGTCAGGGAGAGGGGAGCAAGGCGCGAAGCCGGGTGCAGTGTCACCGTGAGACCCGAGATCCGGATGTCGGCACCCATTGCAGCGAGCATCCGTTCGGTGTGATCACGTGCCGGTCCTGGCTGACAAACGCTCGTTGAGCCCTCGGCGGTCAGCCCGGCCAACAGGATTGCGCTCTTCACCTGAGCACTGGCTACGCTGAGTTCATGGATTGTGCCGTGCAGCGGGCGGCCGTTCACGATAAGGGGAGCGTGACCGGCGGTGTCCTCGATGTTGGCTCCCATACGACGCAGCGGCTCGACGACACGGCCCATCGGCCGGAGGAGCAGCTGCTGGTCTCCTCTGAGCGTGCTTGTGAACGGTTGTCCTGCCAACACGCCGGTCAACAGCCGCATCGTCGTCCCCGAACGGACGCAGTCAAGCGGTGCCGCCGGCGCCTCAAGGCCTCCCGGCCCACGACCGTGCACGGTCAGTGTGGTCGCGTTGTGGGTTTTAATTCTGACACCGAGTACTCGAAGGCAGCCCAGGGTGGCGCGGCAGTCACCGGAGGGGAGAAAGCCGGTGATGTGGCTGGATCCTTCGGCCAACGCTCCGAGCAGCAACGCCCGATGGGAGATCGATTTGTCGCCGGGTACGGTGACGCACCCGCGCAACGCTGCGTTGGGGGACACGGTCAATCGGCTCACGGGAACATCTCCCTTCGTTTGTCCCGAAACGTGCCGAGCACTGCCCGCATTCTGTCTTCGTCACTCGTCTTCACAAGACGGGCCAAACCGTGCAGTTGGTCCTGGTAGTTCGCGAGGGCTTTGAGAATCTCTTCGCGGTTGGTCAGGAGGATGTCGATCATCATTGACACGTCACTGCCTGCAAGCCGCGACGTGTCGCGGAACCCGCTCGCAACGATCTCCCACGCCGCCGGGTCGGCGGAGGTCGTGGCATCGGCCGTGCCGACGAGCGCACAGGCCAACAGGTACGGCAGGTGGCTGAGTGTGCCGGCCAGGAAGTCCTGCCGTCCCGGTTCGAGCACGAGTGGATGCGCGCCGATTGCTTCGGCGAGGGTACAGCCCAGCGCCAGAGCCGCCGCGGAGGTGCGTTCAAGCGGTGTGAGGATGAAGGTACAGCCCCGGTAGAGTGCTGGATCTGCCTCCTCGATTCCCGAGACCTCCCTACCACACATCGGATGTCCACCCAGCGGCTGGACGTGGTCGGGCAGGCGTGCCATCGCGCTGACGATTTGTGTCTTGGTGCTGCCGAGATCCATCACCAAGCTTCCTTGGGGCAACAGCGGCCCAATGTCGGCCAATTGCTGCAGGATGACGCGTACCGGTGTGGCCAGAACGACGATGTCTGCTTGGTGAACACCACTTGACACATCGGTCGTTCCTCGATCGATCAGGCCGCATTCGAGTGCTGTCTCAACCGTCTCCGCACGGCGCGCCACGCCGATCACTGTGCGGCAACGTCCGCGGAGGGCTCCGGCCAGCGAGCCTCCCATCAGTCCAAGGCCAATAATTGTGATTTGTGCGTCCGCCAGTCGGTTCACAGCGTCCTTCCCACCGCCTCCGCGATGCGACCGAGGTTCTGCATCATTGTGGCAAAGCGGTCTGGCTTGAGGGACTGCGCTCCGTCGGATAGGGCCGCTTCGGGATGCGTGTGCACCTCCACAATCAATCCATCGGCGCCGGCAGCGATCGCTGCCCGGGAGACCGGTTCCACCAGTTCCCACTTTCCGGTTCCGTGACTCGGGTCCACGATGACGGGCAGGTGGCTGAGTTGCTTGAGTAGAGGGACGGCGGCGATGTCGAGCGTGTTGCGGGTGTAGGTCTCGAATGTTCGGATTCCCCGTTCGCACAGGATGATCCTATCGTTTCCGTGCGAGAGGATGTATTCCGCGGCCATCAGCAACTCCTCCATCGTCGACATCATTCCTCGCTTCAGTAGGACCGGCCGATGGGCCTTGCCGATCGCGTGCAACAGCGCGAAGTTCTGCATGTTGCGTGCACCGACCTGGAGAACATCGGCGTACGTCGTGACAAGCGGCACCATCTCGGGGTCCATGACCTCGGTGACCACTCCGAGTCCCGTGTCTTGGCGCACCTTCCCCAGGATGCGCAATCCTTCTTCGCCCAGTCCTTGGAAGCTGTACGGAGACGTACGCGGCTTGAACGCGCCGCCGCGCAGCAGTTGCGCGCCTTGTTCTTTCACCGCGTGGGCGATTTCCAACATTTGATCGAGGCTCTCCACGGCACAGGGACCGGCGATGACCACCAGCTGACGGCCGCCGATCGTAACGCCGTTGGTCGAAACAACGGTGTCTTGAGGGTGGAATTCCCGGCTGGCACGCTTGAACGGTTTCAAGATGGGCATCGTCTTCTCTACGCCGTCCAACTGCTCGATCAGCTCGTGATCGAGGGGGCGGCCGCTCCCGATGATGCCGATGATGGTCCGTTCTTCACCCTGGGAAATGTGAGCTTGACAACCCATCTGCTCGATTCTGGCAGTGACGTTGGCCACTTGGGAAGTGGTTGCGTCCTTCTTCATTACGATCATCACTGGGCCACCTCCTGACCCTTGGGGTCGTCCAATTCAGCCGTGTCTTCCTCGATGATCGGCGTTGTAGCCGCGGGATAGGATCCCAGCAGCTTGACAAACGAGGAGCGGCGAAGCAGGCCCATGATTGCCGCTTCGCACTCCGGGTCCTGACAGTGTCCTTCAAAGTCCAGATAGAACAGGTACTGCCAGGGTCGATTGAGACGCGGTCGTGATTCGATCTTGGTGAGATTGACCCCCCGCTTGGTCAGCTCTCCTATGCACGCATAGAGTGCGCCCGGCTGATGCGGGGTGGTGAAGACAAGCGACGTCTTGGATCGCTGTGTCCGAGTCGGCTCATTCAGTGAGAGTACAAAGAACCGAGTGTAGTTGAAGGGGTAGTCCTCAATGCCCGCATCGACGATTTCGAGTCCGTACAGCTCGGCGGCTAACCTACTGGCGATGACGGCTGTGCCGGCCTCCGGATTGGCGGCGAGATCGCGCGCACTGGCCGCCGTGTCAATCGCAGTCTGCGGTGACAAGCTGCGATTGGCGAGATAGCGTTGGCACTGTGCCAACGCCTGCGGGTGTGATCGTACGCGCTTCACTTCGGAAAGAGCCGAACCAGGGATGGAAAGCAGCATGTGTCGCACCCGCAGGATGACCTCGGCGTAGATGCGCAGATCGTGCTCCATCAGCAGCTCGTAGGACTGATTCACGGAGCCGGCGACCGCGTTTTCCACGGGGAGCATCGCAAATTCGGCCTCGCCGCGTTCCACGGCGTGGAAGGCATCCGCAAACGTCTTGCAGGGTAGATGCGCCACTTGCGAGCCAAAAAACTGGCAGATGGCTTCCTCCGAGTAGGCCCCGGAGACGCCCTGGAAGGCTACTTTGGTCATGTCTTGTCCTCCTTCACCAGATCGGGACGCAGCGCACTGGCATCACCGAGGTAGACGTGTTGGATTTGCTCGGAACACCGGGTCGTATTCCAGAGGACCAACACCCTGATGCAGTGCGGCAGACTGTCTGTTACGACCATCTCCTGTAGACACAGAAGAGGGGTGTTTACCCATCCCATCTCGTGTGCGGCGCGGGCTGGGTAGGCTGCGTCAAGATCAGGTGTGGCGGTGAACAGCACGCTGGCCACATCTTCAACCTGTAGGTCATTCGCTGCGACAATGCGCTCCAGTAACTCGCGTGTTGCGCGGATGATCGCATCCGAATCGTTGGCGTCCACTCTAGTGGCGCCGCGAATGCCGCAACACCGCATCGTCGTCCTTCGTTTCATCGGCTTTGATAACCTCCTCGCTGTGCTCGGGTTAGCGCGTTGCACATCCCAAAAAGAAAGACCACAGGCATTGCCTGTAGTCATCACCTGGCTTTCCGGTTCTTGTTACCCAGCTAGTGACTAGGTAGCGACAGGAAAGCCAGCACCAAAGAAATACCAATAGGAACTCAGGGAAACGTTTCTTGCTCTCTTAGTCGTGGAACTCCCTATTGCTCCTATCATCTTGTCTTCATCATAGTGAGAAAGTTTCGACTTGTCAAGGGGGGCGCCACTATGGAGCAAGCGTACTACGAAGTGGCTGTTCCTTGTGAACGTTCGGCGATCAGCGGTTCGGCCTCGTTGAGCGCTGCCATCAATTCTCCAAAAAGCTCAACCGGAATGGCGATTCCTTTTCGAGTAGGCTTCCATTCTCCATCATCCGTCTCGTAGAAATTGCGAATATCCAGGTAGTCACGTTCGCGGAAGCGAGAAAGCCGAACATAGATCCTACCGCCGAGCCCCTTGTCGATAGTCTTCACCACACGCTCTTCGCTTTGTTGTACATTCTCTGCCACAGCTCCTCCTTTTGACAGTTTGCATCTCTCATAACAGCTGATACGGTATTATACATTACAAAAGGCGACAGTCAAGAAACATGGGCCTGCCTGGACTCGAACCAGGGGCCTCCCGCTTATCAGGCGAGCGCTCTGACCAGCTGAGCTACAGACCCAAAACTGTCGTAATGGTAGCAGTGGTGTGGAGGACTGTCAAGACCTACGTTTCTTGAAATGAGGACTGGAATAGATCTTCAGGCCGCGAATTCTTCTTTATTCGCTTCTTCATGCAGCATATCGACCAGAGCGCCCAGATCTCCATTTAAAATCTCCATAAGGTTGTGAAGACTGACGTTTATCCGGTGGTCGGTCACGCGGTTCTGAGGGAAGTTGTAGGTACGGATCTTTTCACTGCGATCACCGGAGCCTATTTGCTGTCGACGCGTGGCAGTAAGCTCCGCTTCCTTCTCCTTTTCGTAGCGATCCTTGAGCCGAGCACGCAGAACGCGCAGCGCTTGCGCTTTGTTCTTGTGTTGCGATTTTTCGTCCTGGCAGCTCACGACGGTACCGGTGGGAATGTGGGTTATCCGTACCGCAGAATCGGTTGTGTTCACGCTCTGGCCACCCGGGCCGGTGGAACGGAACGTATCGATTCTCAGGTCCTTTGGATCGATGGTGATCTCCACTTCCTCCGCCTCGGGCAGGACGACGACGGTTGCGGCTGAAGTGTGGATTCGTCCGGCGGACTCGGTCTCGGGAACGCGCTGCACTCGATGGACACCCGATTCGTATCGCAGGCGGCCATAGGCATCTTTACCCTCTACTGCGAACACGATCTGCTTAAATCCGCCAAGCGGGGTCGGATGGCTGTCTATGAGAGAGACCTTTTGTTGGTTTGCATCAGCGTAGCGTGTGTACATGCGAAACAGGTCGGCGGCAAACAGGCTCGATTCATCACCGCCGGTTCCAGCACGAATCTCCACGATCGCGTTCTTGCGGTCCTTGGGATCAGGGGGAACGATGAGCCGTTGGAATCTGCGCTCGATCTCCTCCAACTGGCGGCGGTCCTCTTCCAGCGTTTCCTCAATCTCGCTGCGGAGTTCTTCCTCGCTCTCCCACAGCTGCTCTTCCTCTGCGATGGAGGAACGGAGCTGTTCCCACTGCTCGCCCATGCGGATGACCTGGCGCAAGCGGGCGTATTTCTGGGTTAAGTCGCGATAGGAAGAGCCTGAGATGATCTTGGGGTCAGCGAGCTTTAACTCGATATCCGCATACTCTGCTTTGGCCTGTTGGAGTCGCTTGCTGATACTAATATCTGCCATTCCAGACTAAACCTACACAAATGGCAGGGTAGATTTCAACTCGACGTGGGGGCCAGGCGCTCCCTGAGGAAAAGGTTCTCCTCAAGTAGGTGGGCGATCTGGGCGTCCTTGTCAGAAAGGCGGAGACGCAACTCGTGGATCACGCCATCCTTCTCGATGGCATCTTGTTCGGCGAGAGTGTTGATCACGCGGCGCAGGTACTTCACCTCGTCAGCGAGGGCTCGTTCGAGATCGCAGGCAAAGTCTATTGCATCGAGCGAAGCTTGAGGCAGAAGTTTTTCCATGAACTCAGGCATCTCCATAAGCCATATTCTCCCCACGATGCCGACAGATCGAGGGGACGGATGACCCGGCTGATGTGGAAGTTTTCTCCTTGCAGGCGGAGCATTCGCACGCTGGAAGGAGCGTACATGCGTTCCTTCAAGCGAAGGCGAGCACGCGCTAGGACTTCGCTACGAGAGGATTCCAATCTCCGCCTGTTCTCTTGCGCTTTCGAATCGCATCTATCAGGTGACCGCGTGGAGTAGATGTCCCGGTGTCGCTCACCTCGCCTGTGTTGCGGCCTTCTTGTGGGGTCCTGAGTCAGGAGCCTGTCTGTAACTGTTTCTCGTGTTCATCCGGCGAAGAGCCCTGTTGCTCCAAGATTTTCGCCATTTCTTCGATGATGACCGTGTCCGCATTCATGATCTGCGTTGTCGCGTCTGTTCGTGCATTGATACCCATCCGCAGAGTTGCTACCCTATCATACTAGGATGGGTATGCCAAAGGTTGGAGAAAAGGCAGGATTTCAAATTGCGCAGCGTCTTGTGCCACGTGGGGATCAGCCCCGTGCAATCCAGGAGTTGACCGAGGGCGTTCTTGCGGGGTTGAGATTCCAGACGCTGCTTGGAGCAACCGGGACTGGAAAGACGTTCACGATTGCTCACGTCATTTGCAACGTGCAACGGCCGACGTTGGTGATCGCTCACAACAAGACCCTCACTGCGCAGCTGTGCAACGAGTTCCGCGAGCTGTTCCCGAACAGCGCGGTACACTACTTTGTCTCCTATTACGACTACTACCAGCCCGAAGCGTACATTCCGCAAACAGATACCTACATCGAGAAGGACTCCTCGATCAATGACGAGATCGATCGGCTGCGTCACGCGGCGACGTGCGCCCTGTTCGAGCGGCGGGATGTGATCATTGTCGCGTCGGTGTCGTGCATCTACGGGCTCGGCTCGCCGGAGAACTACCACGATATGTCGATCACCCTGCAACGCGGGGGTGAGATGGATCGCGATGAGGTGATGCGTGGTCTCGTTTCCCTGCAGTACGCAAGAAATGAGGTCGGCTTTGAGCGCGGAACCTTCCGGGCGCGAGGGGATACTCTGGAGATCATTCCCGCCTATCAGGAGAAGGTCGTGCGAGTCGAGTTCTTCGGCGACGAGGTAGAGCGACTGGCGATTCTCGATCCGATCAGCGGCCATCCGCTGTGCGAGGAGGACCGGATTACCATCTACCCGGCCTCGCACTTCATCACCCCGGTGGAGAAAACACGCCGTGCGATCGAATCGATCGAAGAGGAACTGGAGCCGCGTCTACAGCAATTGCGAAGCCAGGAGAGACTGCTCGAGGCACAACGGCTGGAGCAGCGGACGCGCTACGACGTAGAGATGATGCAGGAGATGGGCTACTGCTCGGGAATTGAGAATTACTCGCGCCACCTCGACGGTCGCTCGCCGGGCCAGCCGCCAAATGTCCTGTTGGACTACTTCCCCGATGATTTCCTCTTGATTATCGACGAGTCGCATCAGACCGTCCCCCAGATTCGCGGAATGTACCACGGCGATCGCTCGCGCAAGGAGACCCTGGTTGAGTACGGGTTCCGGCTGCCATCTGCACTGGACAACCGTCCGCTCGCTTTTTCCGAGTTCGAAGGACAGCTCAATCAGGTGATCTTCACCTCGGCGACCCCCGGTCCCTACGAGGAGCGGCACAGTGAGCGCGTCGTCGAACAGATCATACGGCCGACCGGTCTTGTCGATCCGGAGGTGCAGATTCACCCAGTCTCAGGTCAGGTTGACCATCTGATCGGAGAGATCCGCGAAGTGGTCGAGCGGCACGAACGGATCTTGGTCACTACGCTTACCAAGCGAATGGCCGAGGATTTGACCGAGTATCTGGTCGATCTGGGCATCAAAGCGAGGTACCTGCACTCTGAGATCGACACCCTCGACCGGGTGGAGATCCTGCGCGATCTACGGCTGGGGAAGTTTGACGTGTTGGTCGGGATTAACCTGCTGCGGGAGGGACTGGACCTCCCCGAGGTGTCGCTGGTGGCGGTCCTCGACGCGGACAAGGAAGGATTCCTGCGTTCGGGGACCTCTCTCATTCAGACCATTGGGCGAGCGGCACGAAACGTTCGCGGCACGGTTCTCCTCTACGCGGACAAGGCGACCAACTCCATAAGCCACGCCGTCGATGAGACGAATCGTCGTCGCGCGATCCAGAATGCCCACAATCAGAAGCACGGGATCACGCCGAAGACGGTCGAGCGAGAGGTGACGGACATCCTCCAATCCATGCGCCTCCAGCAGGAGGTGCCCCGGCCATCGGAACAGGAGATAGAAGGACTGTCATCCGCGGAAATCGTCGATGTCATCAAGCGGCTGGAAAAGGAGATGCTCCAAGCGGCGCAGCGGCTCGAATTCGAGCTTGCCGCGGCACTGCGGGATGAGATTCGGGAGTTGAAAGAGAGACTATGAACGCCCTTCACGTGAAAGGCGCCAGAGAGCACAACCTGAAGAACATCGACCTTGAGATTCCCCGTGAGCGCCTCGTTGTCATTACCGGGATTTCCGGTTCGGGGAAGAGTTCGCTCGCGTTTGACACGATCTATGCCGAAGGACAGCGCCGCTACGTGGAATCGCTGTCTGCGTACGCGCGCCAGTTTCTCGGACAGATGGAAAAGCCGGACGTCGATTTCATTGAGGGGCTCTCCCCGGCGATCTCCATCGATCAGAAGTCGCGCAGTCACAACCCGCGCTCGACCGTGGGTACGGTGACCGAGATCTACGACTACCTGCGCCTTCTGTTTGCCCGCATCGGCCACCCGCACTGCCCGAATTGCGGCCGGCCGATCTCCCGGCAGTCTGCGCAGCAGATCATCGATGCGATCATGGCCTTCTCCAACGGGACCAAGGTGCAGATCATGGCGCCGATCGTGCGTGGACGGAAAGGGGAGTACAAGAAGACGTTCGAAGAGATCCGCCAGGAAGGGTTCACCCGCGTGCGAGTGGACGGCGTGGTGCGCACGCTGTATGAGGAGATCGAGCTTGTCAAGCAGAAGAAACACACGATCGAGATCGTGGTCGATCGCGTTGTTGTCGAGCCGCGCAAGCGGGCGCGGATCGCCGACTCGGTGGAGACGGCCCTCAAACACGGGGGAGGGATTCTCAGCGTTGTCACCGAAGACAAGAGCGAACATCTGTACAGCGAGCACTACGCCTGCATCCATTGTGGAGTGAGCTACGAGGAACTCTCCCCGCGGATGTTCTCGTTTAATAGTCCCTATGGCGCCTGTTCGGAGTGCAGCGGCCTTGGCTACCGCAAGGAGATCGATCCAGAACTGGTGATCGATCCGACGCGGGGGCTGTTCGACGGCGGGCTGCTTCCTTGGGCCAACTCCAGGAGTCGCTGGTTCGAGGCGGAGATGCGTGCGCTGTGCGACGCATTCGACGTCGATCCTGATGCTCCGTTGGGTGAGCTTCCCAAGGAGAAGCTCGATCTGATTCTGTTCGGGACTCGCGGCGAACGGATCAAGTTTGACTACACCTCCACGCGCGGCCGCACTCGCACCTACGCTCGCGCATTTCGCGGGGTAGTGCCAACCCTGGAGCGATGGTATCGACAGACGAGCTCCGAGGAATGGCGTCGGGCGCTGGAGCAGTTCATCGCCACTCTCCCCTGTCCGATCTGCAGCGGCGCGCGGCTCAAGCCGGAGATCCTGGCGGTGAGCGTCGATGGCCTAAACATCCACGAGGTGACGACACTCTCCATCCGCAGTGCCCTCACGTTCTTCGAGAACCTGTCGGTTTCCACGCGTGAGGCGCTGATCTCCGCCCAGATCTCCAAGGAGATCAAGGCGCGGCTGGGATTCATGGTGGCGGTCGGTCTCGACTACCTGACCCTCGACCGGCAGGCGGGCACCCTCGCCGGCGGTGAGGCGCAGCGCATCCGACTCGCCACGCAGATCGGAAGTCAGCTCACCGGTGTGTTGTACGTCCTCGACGAGCCGTCGATCGGTCTGCATCAGCGGGACAATCGCAGGCTGCTCCAGACGCTAAAAGACCTGCGCGATTTGGGAAACACCGTGATCGTGGTTGAGCACGATGAGGAGACGATGCGCGAGAGCGATTTCATCGTCGATCTGGGCCCTGGCGCCGGTGCCCACGGAGGCGAAGTGGTCGTCGTTGGCACACCGGAAGACGTCGCGGCCTGTGCTGATTCGATCACCGGCCAGTACCTCGCGGGTGTCCTTTCGATCCCCGTTCCCGAGAAACGCCGCACGGGAAACGGGAAGGCGCTGCGGGTGGTCGGTGCTGCGGTTCATAACCTTAAGACGATCGACGTGGAGATTCCTCTGGGCCTGTTTGTCTGCGTCACCGGGGTCTCCGGCTCCGGGAAGAGTTCTCTGGTCGAGGACGTGCTGTTTCGTGGCGTTGCCCATCGCCTGCACCAGGCGGTCAGGCGGCCGGGACCGCACGAAGACATCCTCGGACTCGAACACATCGACAAGGCGATCGAGATCGATCAATCCCCGATCGGCCGCACACCACGATCCAATCCGGCCACCTACACCAAGCTGTTCGATGACATCCGCTCCCTGTTCGCCCGCACGCCGGATGCGCGGCTGCGTGGTTACACCGCGGGACGATTCAGTTTCAACGTCAAAGGCGGTCGCTGCGAGGCCTGCCAGGGCCAGGGCAAAGAGAAGATCGAGATGCACTTTTTGCCCGATATCTACGTTCCGTGCGATGTCTGCAAGGGATCGCGGTACAATCGGGAGACTCTACAGATTCGCTACAAAGGAAAATCGATCGCCGATGTACTGGCCATGTCGGTCGAGGAGGCACTCACCTTCTTTGCCAACATCCCGCGCGTGCGCAGGAAACTTCAGACCCTCTACGACGTTGGACTGACCTACATCAAGCTCGGTCAGCCGGCGCCGGAACTCTCCGGCGGCGAAGCACAGCGGATCAAGCTGTCCAAAGAGCTCTCCCGCCGTGCCACCGGAAAGACCCTGTACGTTCTCGACGAGCCGACGACCGGGCTGCACGCGGCCGATGTGAGCAAACTCCTTGAGGTGCTGCACCGGCTGGTCGACGCGGGCAACACAGTTGTCGTTATCGAGCACAACCTGGACGTCATCAAGACAGCGGATTGGATCATCGATCTCGGCCCGGAGGGAGGCGATGCCGGCGGGATGGTGGTTGCCACTGGAACGCCGGAACAGGTGGCCCAAACCACGGGCTCCTACACCGGACACTACCTCGCTGACATCCTGGGGGAGCGGTTGGTGGGGACGGTCGAGGAGGTACGGTGACTCCGCTTGAGATTCTGTTGGTAGTTGGTGTCGGTTGTCTTGTCCTTCTTCTCGTTTATGTCCTGCGCACCGGTCGCCGGGGCGCAAGAACAGAGGAGATGACGCGGCTTCGTCAGGAGGTACGCGAGACGATCGCTGCCAATCAGACCGCCTTCTCCGGCCAGATCCAGCAGGTGGGGGAACTGCTCAAACACCAGCTCGATTCCCTCACCAAGCAGGTGTCAGAACAGTTGAAGACCACGCTCGAAGTCTCGGAGCGATCGAGCGGGAAGATCGACGAGCGTCTGGACAAGGCGACCAGTGTCATCGGGGAGGTGCGGCAGTCGTTGGGCCGACTGGCCGAGGCGAACCAACGCATCTACGAGGTGGGCCGGGATATCGCCAGCTTGCAGGAGATCCTCCGTTCGCCGAAGCTGCGTGGCGGTTTGGGAGAGCTGTTCCTCGGCGACCTCCTTGCCGAGATTCTTCCACGGGAGCGGTTCAGTCTGCAATTCGCGTTCAAAAGCGGAGAGACCGTCGATGCGGTCATTCGATTGGCGGAGCACATGGTTCCTGTCGATGCCAAGTTTCCGCTTGCCAGCTTCACCCGATTGAAGGAGGCCGCGGGCGAAGAGGAGCGCCTGAAGGTTAAACGCGAGTTGATCAGAACGGTGCGCACTCACATCGACGCAATTGCAGCAAAATACATCCGCCCGAGCGAGGGAACGCTCGATTTTGCACTGATGTACATCCCGGCGGAAAACGTGTACTACGAGGTGATCACCCGTGAGGAGGGACTTTCCGAGGACTACGACCTTTTTGCCTACGCCATCTCCCGTCGAGTCGTGCCGGTTTCGCCGAATTCACTGTACGCGTACCTTCAGACAATCCTGCTGGGGCTAAACGGGCTGCGGCTGGCGGAAAACATCACCACGGTTCTCGGCCGGCTCTCCGAGCTGCAAGCGGCGTTCGACCGCGTGGAAGGGGATGTCCAGCTTGTGGGCAAGCATCTCCGCAATTCGCTCAACCGCTTCGAGGAGGCCGAAAGCCGCCTGCGGACATTTCGCCTTCAGTTGTCCACTCTTTCGCAGGTTGAGGCTAAGCAAGCCGTGCCACCGCCGACGTCTAACGAATAAACCCAGACAGCTTGCCCGCGACGTTCTTCGTCGGGGACAAGCCCCGCCACTACAGAACACTTGTAGCGTCGCACCTTGTGTGCGACGTACGTTTTCGTCGGGCATAAAGCCCGACGAAACAGAATAATGTGCGTAAAGCAGGGTTACTCCTTTTGATAGACGTCAGCGAGACGGTTTCCCCAGATCCTGTTGTCGTGCATTTCCACAGCCTCGACATGGCTTCCGATGCGCACGCCGACGCCGTGTTCGAAGTCCCACCCATTATCGGTGATCGTGCACCCGGTGATGATCAGATTCACCACGAACTGGGCGTCCATCCCATCCATCCCGTTATGGACAAGTTCACAGTCTTCCACCCGCAGTTCGTCGATAGTCCCTCGCGGGCCGATGATGTGAATTCCAGTCCACTCGTTCTCTGTGCTGCGACAATTGCGGATAGTGATTCGGTTTATCAGTTCGCGGTTTAGCTCGATGCCGTGTCCGCTGGAATTGTCCTTGCGTGGACCGGTAACCGCGATTCGATCGAGGATTACATCATCGGCATCGATCTCCACCGTTCCCCAGATTTCTGCGGGCGTCTGCGCATTCGGCTGCGTTGTGATGGTGATCGCCGGCGAGAAGACCCACAGATCGAACTCATGGAGGCTCGGTGCAAGCACGATCACATCGCCGCGATCGGCCTCGATGCGGACGTTGAACCAATCAGCCGAGCGCCAGCCGTGGTCTCCCGGCCAGGCCTGGAATTCCCGTGGGACGAGCTCGCCATCCCTTCCCTCCTCGTAGAACGATCCGGTCTCGGCGATGATGACGTGCCCGAAGACCTGCACGTCTGTGGGAATGTGGATCTCTTTTCCGCAACCGGCGACACCGGCGAGCGCGCACGCAATACCGACAAGGACAACAAAAAAAGATTGTCGCATGAAATGATCCTCCTTCAAGTCCGAAGTTTAGGCAAAACGGTTCCTCCGGGCAAGCATGGGCATCTTCGCCACTGAGGAATAGCATTGAGCCACATTTTCGCTGATGAGCCCGGATCGACGCGGCGTCCTCGCTTTTCAACGTCTCTTTAGTACACTTATGCCACTACCCGGAGGTGAAGGCAGTGAGATGGATTATCGCCGCTCTTGCGCTGTCGGTTGTTGCGTTGTCGGCGGGCGGCGGCGAATTGCCCCAGGTCCACCAGCCGAATACCACGGCCTATTCCGCTGAAGAGCTCTTGTCCTTGGGCGAGGCGATGGCGCCCCTTGAGCAGGTGCTGAGCGAAGAGAGCCAGGGCTCGAGGCGCACCTTTGTGGCCGGTGGGTGGGAGAGTCGCGATTTTGCTTCTTACACGGCCGGAAGGCTGGCGGAATTTGGATACGAGGTGTTACTTGCCGGCCAGAGCGGTTGGCCGGATGGAGAGCACGTGTGGGTTCTGGTCGGATTGGCGCTGCCGGCTCGGATCGCGTGGGTACCGGTGGAGGCCGCGCCGCAGCCGGAGTCGAGCCAGCAGACCCTCGGTGCCGTTCCGGGCACCGTCGACGAGGACGGGGCTCTGTGGTTCGACGAACGCTACGTCACCTTCGGGGAGGTGGAACAGCTTTCCGAAAACCAGATGCCGGTGGCGAAGTTTCGTTGCTCGTTTCACCTTGAGACGAACAGAGCGAACCTGTTTCGAGCGGTCAATTCCTACGACCCCGATGGTGAGATTGTGTTATACCATTGGGATTTTGGTGATGGTGAAACGGCAACTGTCACCACGGACACCGTTCGTCACGAGTTTGACGAACAGGGCTATCTCAGCATCACGCTGACGGTGATCGACAACGCAGGCAAAAGCGCGTCCACCAGTATCACGCGTCGTGTGATCTTTCGGAAAGGGTGCTCGACGTGTGGCAGCTAGGCGTGCCATCCTCGGCGGACCCACGCTGCCGACGGGCGGGCATGGTCCCGACCCTTGGTGTGCGATAAACGACGGGCGGTGAAGTGCGCGATCCTTCTCTTTCAAACGGACTGAGGGTCCGGTATACTAGGAACATTCAGCAGGAGGTGACCGGTGTGACAAGACGGACTTGCGTGATCGCGCTTTTGTTACTCTTTTTTACCGTTCCAGTGCTGAGTGCCGACCTTCCTCAGGTTCTCCAGCCGAATACGACGGCCTTTTCCGCGACACAGGTCGCGATGCTCAAACAGGGAATCACAACTCTCAAAGGAATACTGGGCGATACCGATCTTGCCTCGAGGCGCCTGTTTGGAGGTAACGGATGGCAGAGTCACAACTTTGCCGAGTACACCGCAGGAAGTCTTGCCGAAAAGGGATATGTCGCGCAGCTTGTCAGCCAGGCCGGCTGGTCCGATGGCGTGCATACGTGGGTGCTAGTTGGCGTCTCGTTGGGAGGTGGAACGGCCTGGGTTCCCGTGGAGCCGTCACCAGAACCCAATAAGATTCAGCAGGACCTCGGGTACGTCCCAAGCTACTCAGACAGCGGGGGAAACCTGTGGTTTGAGGCACAATATCTCAACTTCAGCGAGGCAGAAGCTCTCCCTCGCAATCTTCCTCCGGTTGCCAAGATCCGTCCCCCGTCCTCCCTGATCGCCCCTCGCGAGACTGCGAAATTCGTCGCCCTTGGCGCCTACGATCCGGACGGGGACATCATCCTGTACAAGTGGAATCTTGGCGATGGGACCTTCAGTAATGGGACCTCACCCCTTGTTCGCCACGCGTATAACAAGGAAGGGGATTACGCTGTCTCATTGACCGTGGTTGACAACCGCGGCAAGAGCGCTACTGCCAGTGTTACAGCTCACGTTGGAAGGGTCGAGCGGGAGCTGATGGAGGAAGATACGGGGGGGTGCGGGTGTAGCAAGTGATCGTCGGGTGCAATTACTGAGGCCCCGCAACGCGCCGGCTCGTTTTGATGTGGATGTTCCTTGAGAAGCGCTTAAGATAGGCTGTTTCTGATTTGTTGGAAGCTCGGTTCCGCACCCCTGGTTTTTGTTTCCTCGCTGTTTCGTGTGGGTAGACGGAGACTTACGCTCCTGTTTATCTTGAGTTCCCTCTGCGTCGTGTGAGGGGATTGGGCAAGCACGTCTTCCACTACCCTACTCCTTCTCCCTGCCATGGGAGAGGGTTGGGCGAGCAAGCCTTGCACCACTTCACTCCCTCTCCCTGGTGTGGGAGAGGGTTGGGGTGAGGGCAGCTCCAGTGTTTGTGGTCAAGATTGACGGCGGCCAGTTTGGGCTTTGGGCGGGGAGCTTCGGT
>CAZMOL010000002.1:7163-48340 GCA_964568045.1 uncultured Thermotogae bacterium | reverse complement strand
GACACACTGTAGCCTGTCTCTCACCGTTTGTCCAGCTAATTGCCTGACGAGACACCAGGCATAATTTATTGCGAAGTAGAGTGAATCAAAAAAGGGAACTAAAGATGATCCAAAGAGATAATTCATGCACGAGCTAGACACTCTGCGTCGCCGGATCACCAAGCTTGAAACTGCTGAAGCCAAACACAAACAAGTGGAGGAGGAGTTGGAACGGCGCGCAACCCTGGCGGAGCTGACCCACGATGTGGTGCTACGCACGAGCGGCGAGTTGGAACCGAACGAGCTGTTCTCTACCATCGTGACAGCCGTTAGTGAAGCACTTGACTACTACAGCGTGGCACTGCTCCTGGTTGACGGAACACTCGGCCAGTTGACGCTGCAAGCCGTAGCAGGGCACTTAGCGGAGGTTGTCCCCGAGAATCTGCAAATTGCTTTTGGCGAAGGGATGGTGGGATACGCGGCAGAAAGCGGAGAATCTCAGATCAGCGGCGATATACGTCAACATCCCCGCTACGTCTGGAAAGTGGACAGCACCGCCAAATCGGAGCTCGCAGTACCGATCAAGCGAGGGGAGAAGGTTGTTGGTGTGCTCGATATCCAAAGCGAAGTTCTCGACGCCTTCGATGAGGTCGCAGTGGGGGCTATGGAGACGCTCAGCACGCAGATTGCCAGTTCGATAGAAAATGCGCGCCTGTACGAAGAAGCGCTCAGCCGAGCTGAGCGACTTTCCGTCCTCACCCATATCGCAAAGGCAGTCGGCGCAAGCCCCCGGTTGGAGGAGTTGATGGAGACGGTCTATCAGCAAACGGCTCCCATCTTCCAGGCTAACACGTTTTTCATCGCGTTCGTTGACGAAAAGGCTGACGAATTGGACTTCCGCTTTGTGGTAGACGAAGGAGTGAGGCAACGTCCGGGACGATCGCCGCTGTCCGCCACCCTGTCCTCCGTGGTCGTCACCGAGAAGAGGCCGCTTCATATCCGTGATTGGGAGCGAGAAAAGGACCAATTGCCAGGTGGCTGGTTGTTCGGTGAGGGAAAACGCTCCCGTTCATGGCTGGGGGTACCGCTGGTCGTGGGCGAGCGTGTAATCGGAGTCCTCAACGTGCAGTCGTATCCTCCCAATGCCTACAGCGAGGAGGAAGAGAAGCTTCTGGCGACGATCGGAGACCAGATCGCCGTGGCGATCGAGAACGCCCGCCTGTTCGAGGAGACCCACGGCAGGGCCGAGAGGCTGGCAGCAGTTAACCGCATCGCCAAGGCCGTCGGTGCCAGCCTTCAACTCGATAAACTGATGGAGGTCGTTTATCGGGAGATTGCCTCAGTGTTCGAGAACGATTCCCTGTACATCACTCTCTACGATGAACAGGCCCAGGAGCTGGATTTCCTTTTCGGAGTGGAACACGGGGAGCGGTTGATCCCGGAGCGCATTCCGTTGGGGAGTGGCTTCACCTCGCAAGTCGTGACCGAAAAGAAACCGCTTCACATCCGGAATTACGAGCAGGAACGGGATCACCTGCCGACGCCGGTGATGTGGGGTGAAGAAAGCAAGATCTATCCATCTTGGGTGGGGGTGCCCATGCTGATCGGTGAGAGAGTAATCGGAACAATCAGTGTGATGACGGACCGCCCTTACGCCTACAGCGATGAGCAGGAGACGCTGCTCTCCACAATCGCCGATCAAGTTGCCGTCGCAATCGAGAATGCCCGCTTGTTCGAAGAGACGCGAAAGCGAGCCGATCGGCTTGCCCTTGTTAATCGTATCAGCAAAGCAACTAGCGCCGTTCTTCAACTGGATGGTCTTATGGAGCATGTATATCAGGAGCTTGCTCCCGTCTTTCAAGTGGACACGTTCTTCGTTGCCCTTTACGACGAAGCGTCTGGAGAGATCGATTTCCGGTTCATGGTGGACGAAGGCACCCGCATGACTCTGGAGCCACAACGCTTGGGATCGAGTTTGACCTCCATCGTCATTACCGAAAAGAAACCGCTGATGATCCGCAATCGTGAAGAAGCCGAGCGCCTGCAGGAATCAATGCAGATCTATGGGACCATGAAGCCTCCTGTATCCTGGTTGGGTGTGCCGCTCATGATCGGTGACCGGGTGATCGGTGTCATCAACGTGCAGTCGTATCGTCCCTATGCCTTCGGCGAAGAGGACGAATTGTTGCTCTCCACAATCGCGGACCAGATCGCTATAGCGACCGAGAACGCCCGTTTGTACGAGGCCATTTCGCAAGAACTGACTGAGCGCAAGCGTAGGGAGGAAGAAATCCGCCAGCTTAGTCAACGCTTGGAAAGCGTTATTGACAACGCCACCATCTGGCTGAATGTGCTTGATCAGGACGGCAACGTTGTGATTTGGAACAAAGCCGCCGAAAAGATCAGCGGCTACTCCCGTGAAGAGGTGGTGCATCAGGGCAAGGACTGGGATCAACTTCTCTACCCGGAGGAGGCGTATCGCAGGGAGGTTCTTGAGAAAGAGGTTGCCCTTTGCGAAGGGGGCGAAGTAACTGAAGAACTTGAGGCGACCATTCGGTGTAAAGATGGCCAGACCAAGATCATCTCGTGGAACTCACGAAACCTGCTGGATGAGAGTGGCAATCTGATTGGGTCTATCGCCATTGCTCGTGACATCACCGACCGCAAACGTGCCGAGGAGGCGTTGCGAGAGAGCGAAGAGAGGTTTGCCTTGGCCGTGGCAGGCTCGAATGCGGGGATATGGGACTGGGACATTCAAAACGATACGCTCTACTGGTCTCCGCGTATGAAGGAGATGCTTGGGCATGCTGATGACGAACTCGACGTTGACTTTGACACGCTTGAAACACTTCTGCATCCAGACGACAAAGAGCATACGAACTCAGCCATCGACGTTCACCTAAAGGATCGTGTACCCTACGATGTGGAGCAGCGACTACTCGGCAAATCAGGTGAGTACGTTTGGGTACACGCTCGAGGGCAGGCAGTTTGGGATGAGGACGGGCAGCCCACTCGCATGGTCGGCTCCAGCACCGACATCACCGAGCTCAAGCGGGCGGAAGAGGAAATTCGCAAGCTCAACCAGTTCCAGGAGAGCATCATCGACAATGCCAACGTGTGGATCAATGTCCTGGACGAAAAAGCCAACATTGTCCGTTGGAACAAAGCGGCCGAAGAGATCAGCGGTTATTCTGGGGAAGAGGTTGTAGGACACGGCAAGATCTGGGAGTGGCTCTATCTGGATGAGGCGTATCGCGAGGAAGTTACCAGAAAAGTTGCTGCCATTCTTAAAAGTGGCAAAGCGGATGCCGATCTCGAAACGATCATTCGGTGCAAGGACGGCCACACCAAAATTATCTCCTGGAATTCAAAAAACCTGATAGATGATGAAGGTACATTCGCTGGATCTATCACGCTTGGGCACGACGTCACCGAACTAAGGCAAGCGGAGGAACAGATTCAAAGGTATATTTCCGAAATTGAAGCAGCGAACGAGGAAATCAGGCAGTTTGCGTACATTGTCTCTCACGATTTGCGAGCGCCACTGGTTAACCTCAAAGGATTCGCTGCGGAACTACGCTCGGCCGTGCAGGACATAACTCCTGTGATCGAGGTTGCCTTACCCACACTGGATGACGAGAGCAGGCAGGACGTGGATGCTGCGTTCCGCGAAGATATTCCAGAGGCACTGGGGTTCATCGAGTCCTCTGTAACACGTATGGACAGCTTCATAAACGCTGTATTGAAGCTCTCCCGATTGGGACGGCGCGAATTGTCGCGCACATCCGTTAACATGAACGCGGTTGTTGAAGAGGCTCGGCAGAGCCTCGCTCATCAGATCGAGGAAAGTCGTATCAACCTGACGGTCGCCGATCTGCCGGAGGTCGTTGCTGATCAAACCTCCATGGAGCAAATCGTTGGAAATCTGTTTGCGAATGCGTTGCTCTATCTGGATCCTGATCGACCTGGCGAGATCGAAATCGGTGGCAAACAGGATAGATCCGCGGCGACGTTCTGGGTGCGCGACAACGGGCGCGGCATCTCAGAAGACGATGCGCCGAAGGTATTTGCTCCATTTCGCCGCACCGGAAAGCAGGATGTCCCTGGGGAGGGAATGGGGCTTTCTTATGTCAAGACGATTGTACGAATGCACGGAGGGCACATCTGGTTCGAGTCGGAGCCGGATGTTGGAACAACGTTCTTCTTCACGATAGCAAACGACCTAGCGAAAGGAGAAACGGATGACGGACAAACACGAGGTTAGCATCCTCATAGTGGAAGATGATCCAGGGCACGCGCGGTTGATTGAGAAAAACCTCAGGCGGGCAAAGATCTCCAATGCGGTTGAAACGGTGAACAACGGCCAGCAAGCCCTCGACTACCTGTTTGGCGAAGACACGTATGCGGGACACGTGCGGCCTTCTCCGCTGCTGGTGTTGCTGGATCTGAACATGCCGGTGTTGGACGGCTACCAAGTTCTCGAGCGGATGAAGGCAGACGATCGCACTCGACAGATCCCCGTAGTGGTTCTGACCACTACAGACGATGCGCGGGAGGTGTCCCGATGCTACGAACTTGGTTGCAACGTGTATATCACCAAGCCGGTGGACTATGAGAAATTCTCTGAAGCGGTCCAGAAACTCGGCCTCTTCCTTTCGATCGTGAACATACCGAATGGAGAGTGATCGACATGTCGGAGCGCACGCCGGTTCGCATCTTGTATATGGAAGATGATCCCGGTTTGGCGCGTCTGGTTCAGAAGAGACTGAGTCGAGAGGGCTACGTCGCCGATCTGGCAGCAAACGGTGAAGAGGGCCTGGCCATGTAAGCCGAAGGTGTCTACGATGTCGTAATCGTGGACCAAGAAATGCCTGTTTGTAGCGGATTGAAAGTGCTTGAGACCATGGCAGCGGAGGCGCAGCGGCTTCCGCCAACCATCATGTTGACGGGAACCGGGAACGAGGAAACGGCTGTTGAGGCCATGAAACTCGGCGCAGGGGACTATCTCGTCAAGGATGCGGCGGGTGGGTATCTCGATTTGCTTTCTTCGGTTATCGAGCGGGTGCTCAGGCAGTATCGCCTGGTTGAGGAGAGGCAGCGGGCCGAGCAGGCGTTGAAAGAAAGCGAGGCGCGGTTTCGCGCTGTCGCACAGACAGCGATGGATGCTATTGTCTCAGTCGATAGTCTTGGGAGGGTGATCTTCTGGAACAACGGTGCAGAGATCATGTTCGGCTATGGAGAACAAGAAGTGCTGGAAAAACCGTTCACCGTGTTGATTGCGGAGCAGCGAGACGAGGACAATCAACAGGGAAGAAGATACTTCGAGCTAGCAGAGGCGCCGCGCAGGGAACAACGCGTTGAGTCAAGAGGCCTGAAAAAGGACGGGAGTGAATTTCCGATTGAGCTTTCATTGACAAGCTGGGAGACAAACGCGGGGATGTATCATACCGCCATTATCCGGGATATTACCGAGCGCAAGGAGTACGAAGAGAAGCTTTCCCATATGGCACATCACGATGCACTGACCGGGGCCTACAATCGGCACTACCTGGATGAACTCCTTGAGCAAGAGGTAAAACGTGCCGAACGCTACAATCATCCCATCGGCATTCTGATGATCGACGTAAACCGATTCAAGGAGATCAACGATCGATTCGGCCATCAGGTCGGCGACAAAGTCCTGCAGGCAATAACGGCTTTGCTTGAGGAGACGGTCCGGGAGACGGACATCGTCGTTCGCTATGGTGGGGATGAGTTTCTTCTCATTTGTCCTGAGACCAATGGGGAGATTGAAACCATCAAGGAGCGTATTCTCCAGGCAATGGCGAACCAAGAGGGAATGGGCCAACTCGTCAATTTTCCGGTCACACTATCGATCGGCAGTGCTCATTGGGCACCCGAAGGTGGCGGAACCATCGACAGAGTGTTGGCCGAAGCCGACAAGCGAATGTACGATGTCAAACCAAAGCGATAGAGGGACACATTGGGCTCGTCCTTGCATCAGACGGCATGGGGGTCTACGTCCGTTTGGAGATACATTGTCCTTTTGCTCTGTCAAAACAAGCGCGGCGCACAGGTTGCGTGCGCCGCACGGAGTGATCTTGTGCAACGAGTAGCTTCTTAGAGAATAACGGTAACGTCCAGGGCTTGGGGGCCTTTCTGGCCTTGGCCAAGTGTAAATTCCACTTTCTGTCCGTCTTCCAGAGACTTGAAGCCTTCACCACGAATGGAACTGAAGTGTACGAATACGTCTTCACCTTGCTCTCGCTCGATGAAGCCGAACCCTTTGGCGTCGTTGAACCATTTAACCGTACCGGTCTCGCGGTCAGACATAGTCGATTATCCTCCTCTATGCTGGAAGTTTTAGCTAAGCAGGACGTTCTTGGGTGGACTTCAGAAAAACTGACTCCAAACACAAACGGCTGCAACACTACCAACAACGCATAGTATTATAACGTGCACTGCGCCAAAGGCAAATCTGGGAAGCCCCTTCTGGGTAAGGCGGGATGTCCACAGCGGGGTTGGCCAAGCGCGAGAGGAGAGGGGCCGGCGCACTGTTTGGAGGCTTGAGAAATACGTTTGGCTTGATCCCACAGCAGATTGGCTGGATCAAAGAGCAGGACCGCGAAAATGGGCTGGAGTTGCTCCGAGCCCGGACGTTTACTAGGATGTCGTAAAGGTGAACGGTTTGATTGTCGAAAAGGAGGATCTTCATGCGCAAATTTGCCTGGACTGCGTGGATTGTTGGGCTTTTAGTCTTCCTGTTGTTTGCCGGAGCACTCGCCAATGGGAAGGATAACGAGGCTGTAATAGGATTCGGCTTCGGGGGCCCGTTGGTTGGCGTATTCGCGCTCGATCTGGATGAGGTCAACGAATTCCTGGAAGACAATGGGTATACCTCTTTTGGGGATTTGTTGATTATTGCCGGCGGCGGCGGCCGCGGTGGTCTGATTGGCGGGCTGTCCGTCGGTGGTATCGGATGGGGTGGCACAACAACATCGCTTTGGGAGAATAGAAAGGCAACCCTTTCCATCGGGTTTGGTGGATTAGCACTTGGTTACGCTGTCGGCGGCAACGAGCGATCGCTCCTCACGTTCGGAGCTGTTCTAGGTGGCGGTGGGGTTTCCTTGGATCTGCGCGAAGTCGCCCCCGAGGATTTCTGGATCTGTCCCGGGGGAGTGCTGGCCGATCACAGCAGCCCCTCTCAGAATGTTCCGAGCGGGATTATCATCGAGCCAACTCCGGTTAATACTTGTTGGGGGTTCATTGCCGTGGAACCGTATCTGGGGATGCAGGTGCAGCCACTCGGCTGGCTTGGGTTCGAAGTACGTTTTAGCTACTTGTTCACGCTGTTTGGAGGTGGCTGCTGTGGAGGGGCAGATATTCTATGGCCGTCGCTTGATCTATCCGGACCCGTCGTGGAGTTTGCGGTTACATTCGGTGGAATAGGAATCCCCGGCTGGAGTTTCCCCTACAGTGAGACGGTTGAAGACACCGTCGGTCTTTCCGGCAGAACCTCAGTCGCGGTTGAGAATGGAATGGGCAGCATCACGATTGGGCCGGAGGTCGCTGTAACCGTACAGACAGGGGCCACCGATGCGTTGACGTTTATCGCGGTGAAGCGCGCGAGGAAGGAGGATATCCTCGCAGCGGTGGAGATTGTCATCGAGGACACTGACAAGGGACTTCAGATCCGTTCCCAGGCCCCCGATCGGTACTCGGGCCGCTGGTCTGTCGATTTCGTGCTGCACGTGCCGGTGGGGACTTCTCTCCAGATTGAGCAAGGTGTTGGAGACATCATGCTCAGTGACCACAGCGGTGCGATCTCCGTTGAACTTGGTGTTGGTGATGTGGAGATTGAGCGGCTTGTTGCCACAGAACTTCTGTTCGAACTTGGTGTGGGCGAGGTGGCTCTCACGGATGTCGAGTGCAAATTTGCCCAAGTCGAGGTCGGCACGGGAAGTATCGATGTTCAACTGCGCTCGGATGCTTCCTACACAGCGACCACCGTCGTGGGGCTGGGAGATATCACGATTGCTGGCTTCCCCGCCATGGTGCTTGACCAGGAGGGCTTCATCAGGAAAGAAGCGCACGCCATCCTGGGTGAAGGCGCGGGACAGCTTGTCCTCGTCATTGGGGTAGGGGATATCACCATCGTGCCATTAAGCGAGTAGAGACCTTCCCTGTGCGGAGAGGGCAACGGAGCACACGTATGTCGCCCGCAGGGCAAAACACATTGGCCATCACCGGTAAGAAACGTCCATCAGGTGGCACGTAGAGCCAGAGGGCTCCTTTTTAGAAGAACGGGTCAACCGATTCTCTCAGGTGCGCAGCTCCGAGGTGCAGTTGGGGCAGCGCGTTGCCTCAATAGGGATCGACGTCCTGCAATGGGGGCAATCCTTCGTCGTCGGTGGTCCGACCTCCTTTGGCTTCTGCATCCGCATATAGGCCTTGACGAGAAGGAAGACGACAAACGCGATGAGGAGGAAGTTGACGAGGTTGTTGACAAACGCACCGTAGTAGATCGCTGCAGCACCTGCCTCGCGAGCTGCATTGGCAGACTCGTATGCTTGTCCAGAGAGATTGACGTACAGGTTGGCAAAATCCACGTTCCCAGCGGCTTTGCCAATAAGGGGCATGATGATGTCCTCGATGAATGACTTGACGAGAGTCGCGAATGCCACACCCATGATGAACGCGACCGCCAACTGCAACAGATTCCCCTTGGTAATGAAATCCCGAAACTCCTTCCACATGGTTCCACCTCCTTCGCGATGTGACCTCACCCATTGTAGCCCGGCACGGGGTTGCGAAGAAGTCCCTGCGTGGTGAGAGCTAAGTTGCCCCGGTTGCTGCAAATGACAGACCCCAGGAAGCGAATCGCTGGCGCAAAGCCGCTTGGGCCTACTCTAAGAGTAGAGGGCGACTACTCAGGACAGGTCGCGTGTGTGACATCCAGATCAGTCGACGCGTCTTGGCCATAGACTTGCTCCGTTTGGACGGCCTAGTCTGGGCCCTCTTTCCGCAACTCTAGCTTAAGTTGTCCAGGTCCTTCCTGGGATTGCTTATCGGCGTACATCTGGCGATCGGCCTGACTTAGAACCGTCTCCAAGGACTTTCCTTCCTCGGGGTGCCAGTAGCTGATTCCGATGGCCAGCCTGATCGGAAAATCCGTCAGGGATTGCTGGTCGTTCCATTTCGCGACGGCCTGATTGACTCGATGGAGCAGGTTTTCAGCCTTTTCCCTTGTTTCAGGAAGCACGATGAGGAATTCATCTCCGCCGTAGCGGACAACGATGTCTGATTCTCGTACGTTGTTGAGCAACAGAGTTCCGATCTCTTGCAGCACGCGATCTCCCACTTGATGCCCAAACAGATCGTTGATTTCTTTGAAGCGGTTGATGTCGATCATTAGAAACCCAACGGAATGCTGGTATCGTCTGGCCCGAGCAAGTTCTCTTGTGATGATCTGCATGAAGTAATGGCGGTTGTAAACCCCGGTTAGCGCATCCCGGTTGGCTTGCTCGAGGATTTTCTCCTGCAGCCGAAGTCGCTTCACCGCTCCGGCCGTGTGTCTCACCAGGAGTTCCAGCAAACGGGCGTCACTTTTCGTAAACGCATCTCGTTCCGAGGAAACCACTTGGAACACACCGATGTTGTTCATAGGAACGCTAATTCCCGAATTGACCGCTACCCCGCTGGACTCGGCGATAGGGACTTCATCGAGTGAACCAAAGACAAAGGTCTTTCCTGTGTTATACGTTTTGGTCGACAACGTCTCTTCATCGAGGCTCATGTCGCGACTTGTGCCGGGGGGCAGGAGAGACGACTTCGCTTTCACCTTGAGAGTGTTCCCCTCACGAATGCAAACGGTGCACAGAGAGAGCGAAAGGATCTCCTCTGCCAGATTCACAGTCTGTTGGTAGACTTCGTCTTCGGTTTTGCAGGCTGCTAGACGATGGGCTGCTTCGTGTAAGCGTTCTATCTTGCGGCTTGTCTCTCGTAGCGTTTCTTCTGCCTGCTTGGTTGCAGTGATGTCCCGTGCGATTCCCTGTATTGCGAAAGGCTCTCCTTCACGATAGATGAGGGCGGCTTCGGCTTCTACCCAGACAAAGCCGCCGTCTTTCTTCTTCAGTTTGTACTCGATGGGTGTGCTCTGAGAACCTGTCTGCTTGGTTTCTTCCATCGCCTGGAGCGCCTTGTGCAGCTGGTCTTCGTTGAGCAGTGAGGAGATACTCAACGAGGGAATATCGTCCTTCGTGTATCCCAACAGCTCCAGAGCACAGGCGTTGGCATCCAGAAAACGACCCTCCAAATCGTGTACGAACACGCAGTAGAGGGTTCGGTCAAACAGCGCCTTGTACCTCTCTTCGATCGCGGGAATGGTCTTCCCGGCTGCTGCGCTCTGGGCTTGTGATTCCTGCGGCTTGGCGGTCTGTTGACGCCGATCCGCTGGTTCACCCTCCGCGCAGTTGTTCGGTTCACCCTTGGAATCCAACTTAAAACCTCCCGCTTTTCTCACAAGCGATTAAGTCTAATCCTTAAGAAGGTAGACGTGCAACAACTCTGGGATAGGAAAGCACAACGTGAACATCATCCATTTCTTTGTAGGGTGCTGTTGGGTGTACTATGGTCAATGAGGTGATCAATACAAACAAATTTCGAGCAGGCTGGGTTAGTAGCCGAGGAAGCCAAAGCCTGGCCGCGGTAGTGGGAGGTGCAAGTAATGAAGAATGCGATGCTGCTTGTGATCGTCTGGGCGGCGATCCTTGCCCTTGCTTCAGGCGTTGTATCGCTGAGGAGACAAGCAGAGCTACAAGCCTTCGAGTTCTCTAGCGGGGGCGCCCACCATGTCGATGGATATGGCGAATGGACCGTCGTTGTGGATACGCACGGAGCGCTTTCCGTCACACACAATGTGCGGGGGGAGGTAGCGGACTATGGGTCCTTCTCGCTTGCGGGACAGGAGAACTCGGACCTCTGGACGTTGATTCGTGCCATTGGGATTGAAAGCATGGAGTCTTCCGATCGGCTTGGGGTTCCGGAGGAGGTCCAGTACGGTTTTGTGCTTCGAGACAAGGGACTGACTCACTCAGCCAGCTTGTGGGCAGATGATGCCCGTGAAAGCGAGGGGGTTGTTGCTCTTGTTGAGCAGCTGGCGGGGTTGATCGAAAAGGTCACGGGTGAGAAACCCGTCTTTTACTGACGTCTCTAGGCGAACCATAAGTGTGTCCTGCCAGGGCGTTTGTGCGCTCTGGTCAGGTTGGTCCACGTAGAAAGCTCCTTTTGACCGAAGGCACAGATGCTGGAGAGGCCTATTGGTTGGTGTAATATGTGGCGTTGGTAGACGGAGAATGAACTCACCAATCAACAACCAAGGAGGTTTGTGACGCAATGCCTTTAGAGAATCGATACGCCTTCTTCCAGGGAAAGATCGTGCCCATCGCGCAGGCCAAGGTCAGTATCATGACCGCGGCGTTCAATTACGGTACTGGGATCTTCGAGGGGATTCGTGCCTATTGGAACGACGAACAGCAACAGCTCTATCTATTCAAACTCCAAGAGCACTTGGAACGCTTCCTCCGCAATTGCCGCATCCTGTTACTCGATGTGCCGCACACCGAACAACAACTCGCAGACGTCGCCGTCGAGCTGCTGCGAAAAGAAGCATTCAAGACCGATGTCTACGTGCGGCCGCTGGCATACAAGGCCACCTGTGCTGTCGGAGTGCGACTGCACGACCTGGAGACGGAGGTCTCGATGTTTGCTGTCCCGTTTGGCAAATACATCGACAAACCTGGAGGAATCAGCGTGATGTTTTCCTCGTGGCGTCGTTTGGAGGATAACACCATTCCCGCCCGCGGTAAAATCACGGGTGCCTACGTCAATGCCGCCCTGGTCAAGACCGAGGCGCACCTGAACGGTTTCGACGATGCACTTCTCCTCTGTCAGGATGGGCACGTCTCGGAAGGCAGCGCCGCCAACCTATTCATCGTCAGGCACGGCAGCCTGGTCACCCCACCGGTCACCGACGACATCCTGGAGGGGATCACGCGAGCGACTCTGATGGAGTTTGCTGCGGAGAGCGGAGTGCCCGTGGAGGAGCGGCCGATCGATCGTACGGAGCTCTACGTCGCCGACGAGGCGTTTCTCTGCGGCACGGCAATGGAGGTCACTTCCATCGTGTCTGTAGATCATCGGTCGATCAGCGGTGGAAAGCCGGGACCGATCACGACCTCCCTGGCGAGTCGCTACGAAGCGCTCGCGCGCGGCAAGGAGGGGGGCGTACGCCCGGACTGGCACACACCGGTCTACGAGGTGTAGAGACAAACGGACGACGGATGAACGAATACACCTTCATTCAGGTCGACGTTTTCGCAGACAAGCCGTTCGGCGGCAATCCCCTGGCCGTCTTCCCCGACGCCGAAGGCCTCACCGGCGAGGAGATGCAATCCCTGGCGCGGGAGATGAACCTCTCAGAGATGACGTTCGTGCTGCCACCGGCGACGGCGGATGCCGATTTCAAGGTGCCGATCTTCACACCACGGCCGAGTACGCGGTGCTTGTAGCTGATCCCTGGTAGGGAAAGGGCCTGGGGAGCGAACTCACCGATTATTACCTGAAGGTTGCGAAGTGTTGGGGTGCGAAGAAGGTCATCGGTGAATCTTCCCCCAGCAGTGTTCGGATCATCCGCATCTTTCAATCTCGCGGGTTTCGGCTTCAGCGCGCGACCTGCAGGAGCAAATCGTTTCCGGCGAAAAGACCTTGTAGTGAATTCCTCAAAACCTCATCTGTCGTAGCTTAAGCGATATTACGGCTTATTATGCCTGTGAATAGCCATTGCAACCTAGCTTCGATGCCAGTTACCTCTGCATTCAACTCATTTGCCGAAGAGGATCGGCTCAAGTCCGGACAGATCGTCGATCACGTAGGTCGGACCGATCCCTTTCTTGGCGATGTCCTCCTGTTTCGACACGCCCGTCAAAACGAGTGCAGAATCCACACCGATGTTCTGTGCTCCTAGGATATCCGTCTCAAGGTGATCGCCGATCACCAAACAATTCGGCCCGATCTTCATGCCCCGCAAGGCCAATGCTTTCTCCATCGCTTGCCTATCGGGCTTTCCGCAGTAATAATCCGGCTCGTAGCCCATTCCTCGGAACGCGCCTACAAATGCCCCCGCTGCAGGTAAGAACCCCTCCTTGACCGGGTATACTGGATCCGCATTCATTGCGATGAGCCGCGCTCCGTTGTGAAGAGCAAGAAGCCCTTGGTCCAACGTGTCATATGTCAGGTCGAAATCGACACCGACAACCAGAAACTCGGCCTCTTGGGCAGGCACGATCCGGTGGCCGGCCGCCTCCAGGGCACGCGGAAGCTCCCCCGAGTTGACAACAAAGACGGGTGCCTGCTCTTGTAGCGACGAAATGAGTTTCACAGCGAGAGTGACGGAACTGATCACGTCCGTTTCGTTTGCGTTGAACCCGAGGGCGCGAAGCCGCTGCGTTAAAGACTGGGCCGTCTGCCCACCATTGTTTGACAAAAAGAACAACTCCGCCCAACGCATCAGTGTATTGATCACTTTCACCGCAGACGGAAGGGCAGATCGGCCCCGATACAGAGTCCCGTCCAAATCGAAAATAAGCTTGGAATAGCGAGCTTCGCGTGCTCTTTCCATCGCGTGATTTCGCTTGCTAGGTGAAGTCGCCGAGAACAGCGGGATTAAGGAGATTTGGGGAGCGCTTCCTGGCAAAAATCGTCGTGATGGTCTCCGCGCACATCCGATCCATGAGTTCCATCGCTTCGTAGGTATACGCGGCAATGTGCGGTGTGGCAAGGACGTTGTCCAGCTTTATCAGTGGGCTGGCCAAAGGCGGTTCCGTGGAGTATACATCGAGGGCCGCACCGGCAATGCGACCGGCCTTCAAGTGCTCGTAGAGGGCCTCCTCATCCACTAGTTCTCCCCGAGCAGCGTTGATGAGGTAAGCTGTCTCTTTCATGCGCGAAAGCTCCGCTGTGCCGATCATCTTCCTGGTTTGCTCCATCAGTGGTACGTGCAAAGTGACCAGGTCAGATGTGCCGAGAAGCTCATCGAGTGAAACGTAACGCACGCCGTATCTCGACTTCAGCTCATCGTTTTGGACCACGTCGTAGGCCAACACCGTGGTTCCGAAACCACACACGCGCTTGATGACCTCTACCCCAATTCGCCCGGTGCCGATCACACCGATGGCCATCGCCCCCAGCTCGCGGCCGACAAACCGCTCCCACTTTCCTGCGCGCGTGGAATGGCTCGCCGCGCAGACGCCCCGTAGCAGTGCCAGCATTGTTGTGATGACCCAATCCGCGACGGCCTCGGTGTTGGTTCCCGGCGCGTTGGCCACCACAATCCCTAAGGACGTGGCGGCGTCGAGATCGATGTTGTCGATCCCGACGCCGTGCTTCATGACCATACGCAGGTTCGGACAAGCAGCCAATGCCTCTGCCGTCAAGGGCTCCGCTCCGGAGATGATCACGTCCGGCTGTTCTCGCGAAATGATGGCGACCATCTTCGCTGCATCGAGCGGCCGCTCTTCCGGTCCGATGCGTCGGACCTCAAACCCTGCCCCGGTGAGTATCTCCTCGCCAACTGAAACGATGTTGGCAAAGGACCGGGAACTGACCAATGCTTTTGGCATCGAAATATCCCTCCGTCTAGAACGAGACGCCCATTGCCGTAAATTCAGCGACGGCCTTGTTGACCAAGCTCTCTTCCGGAAAGACAAATGGGAGGCGTGGATAGCCTGCGTTCACCCCGCGTGCCCGCAGGATCGCCTGGATCATCGGCAGTGTCGGAGCATAGTGCATGATGTCTCGCATCGTTGATACCTTTTTCTGCAGCGGTCTGGCCTTTTCCATGTCTCCGGCCTTGACCGTGTTGAACAGTTCGACGACTGGCTCGGGAATTGCATTCGCGAGGCCCGATACAGACGCGTGGGCCCCCATTCCTACTGCCGGGAGGATCAACGCTTCGGTTCCAACTACCGGGATGAAGTCCTCTTTTTCCACCTTCCAAAGGTAGGTATAGAAGACCATGATGTCGAAGCTGGAGTCCTTCACGCCACGAACACCGATCTGGGCCAGGCGATTGAGGAAGTCGGCCGAGATGGAAACACCGGTTGTCTTCGGGTTATTGTAGACAAACACCGGAATAGAGACCGCATCGACCAGTCCTTTGAAGTGACGCTCCACCTCCGGCTCTTTGAACCCGTAGTAGATCGGCGGCACTGCGGCGACAGCGGTCGCACCGGCCGTTTCGGCGTGCTTGGCGAGTTCCACCACGGAACGGGTCGATGCCCCACCCACGTGCAAGATCACCGGCACGCGTCCATTGACCTCGTCGATGACCACCTCCGCCACACGTTTACGCTCCTCAACACTCATCAATGGACCGGATCCATACGTCCCGCAGGGGTAGAACCCCTGTACCTTATCTACCAGGAATGCAATGATCTCTCGTTGGGCCTTCTCGTCGAAATCACCCTGCTTGTCAAACGCGGTAATTACTGGGGGAATGATCCCCGAGATTTTCTTCTCCATGGTTTTGAAGCTCCCTTCTTGTTATTGGTTTCTGTGCGTGGATCTAGCGCACGATAGCGCTTCTTTTTAGAAATGTTTGCCTCCGTTGTCACTCTCCTTCCTCGACCGCCGTTCATCACTCAACTCGGGCTAGGTCTTCGAAGACCGGCACCAAAGCCGAGTAGGCCGCTCTGAAGATCGGGTAGAGCTTCTCATAGCAGGTGTGCGCATCAGGGTTTGGGTCCTGAGTGCTGACGATCTGCACCATCTTCTCAGCGGCCCCGAAATCCTTGAAAAGACCGACGCCGATGCCTCCTGCAATCGCCGCCCCTAGAGAGGTTGCTTCTTGCAACAACCGGGGCCGCAGGATTCGTTTGTTGTACACATCGGCCATGATCTGCCTCCAGAGGTCACTTTGTGCGCCACCGCCGATCACGCACATCTCATCGACACGTGCCCCTTGACTCTCTAACGCGTCCAGAATCATCCTTTGGTTGAGCACGATGCCTTCGAGGACGGACCTCGTCAGATGCTCCTTCTTGTGGTTGGGTGTGAGTCCCAGGAAAACGCCGCGAGCATTGGGATTGTTGTAGGGGCATCGCTCTCCCCGAATGTAGGGAAGGTAGAGGAGTTTGTCCGCTCCAGGAGCTACTCCTGTGGCCTTTAACCCCATCATGTCGTAGATGTTCACGTTCAGATCTTCGACCATCGCCTCTTCACTCGACCACACGGCGTCGCGGAAGCATTGGTAGGAATAGCCCCCGTTGTTGGACGCGCCGACCGGCATGAATAGATTGGGATCCAGATGGAAAAACGTAAAGGTGCGCATCTGGGGATCGTATGCCGGTTCAGAGGCTGCAATCCCGATCCATGCTGCGGATCCGAAGTAGTTGTAGGCACTCCCTTCTCGTACAACTCCAGAACCGACCGCTGCACACGGTCCGTCGCCCCCGCCAATTACCACCGGAATGCCTGGGATGAGGCCGACCTCTTCAGCGGCTTTTTTTGTGACCTCTCCCGCCACGTGGATGGAAGAATGGGGATCCGGCAGAATCTCTACCGGGATCTGGGAGGCTCTGAGCAGGGGCTCGGACCACTCCCGCTTCTTCAAATCAAACAGGTTCATCCCTGTAGCGTCAGACAGGTCGGTCACGAACGCTCCGGTGAGCTTGGCCGTAATGAAATCCTTTACGTGAAGGGTCTTGTATGTCTTCTTGAAGACCTCGGGCTCGTTGTCCTTCACCCACATGATCTTTGCCGCGGAGTACATTGCTAGCAGCTGATGGCCCGTGATCTTGTATCCCTCTTCCATCCCGACTTGGTCAACCAGTCGTTGTGCCTGCTCAACACTGCGGCTATCGGCCCAGATGATGCACGGCCTTAGTGGATTGGCGTTCTTGTCTACGGGAAGGCAAGCCATCATGTGTCCGCTGAACGATATGCAGGCAATGTCCTTCGGCGAGATGTTGGCCTTGGCGAGCACGCCCTTGGTCGACGAGCAGATCGCTTCCCACCAGTCGTTTGGATCCTGTTCCACGCAGTTATGCCCGAAGTAATTGGTCGGGTACTCGTTGTAGCTGCTGGCCAAAAGGTTTCCTTCCGTGTCAAAAAGGGTTGCCTTGTTTCCCGTGGTCCCCAGATCGTGAGACAGAATAACCTTGCTCATTCTGACATTGCCTCCTTGCTCTCCTGGTCCTGTTTTGTGCCGGTTATCAATTGGGAGAGCCATCCGATATCGAGCTCTTCTAGCTTTTCTTGCGACGGCCAGCCGGTTGTTGAATCCCAGTCCCTCATTCGGTAGTAGGCCTGCTTGGCTGCCTCAACCTTTTGCCTCGACATCTTGACCCCCTGGTTCGTGCCGGAGCTGATCGGTTCGTATACCCGGTCCGGCAGCCGGTCTTGCTCGGGGCCGATGCCCTCACGCAGATTGAATACGCGCTGCAAATTGAGCCGTCGCTCCCCCGCCTTCATCAGCTCCCACAAACTCACTTCCCATCCGGTCACGGCACGAACCAGATCGACCATCTCCGCAAAGGAGTAATAACGACAGGGAGCAAAGGCGAACTTGCACAGGCAAAGGCTGTCCATGAAGCTGAACACCTGCTGGAGATGACATAACATCCGCACTTTCTCTAGTCCCAAATCCGTCGCCTCGCGACGCTTCCAAATGCCGAGCGTTGCCACTCGTTCCATGAAAAGCTCCGGCGCATTGGCATCAAAATCCGTGTCGTGCTCCACTGCCAGATCGTCCGGCCCAATCGGCGACAGGGCATAGGACAGACCGAGCATTGCCTTGGTCCGGGGATCGTGCATTGGAAGCTCAAGTCCCTTGGCGTGCATTGCATAAGGCTCCGATGCTTTTCTCAGCTTCTGTGCGGCGCGCCTGGTACCTTCCGCCAACAACGCACCAACGCCACGCCGTTGCGCAATCTGCTCGATCACATCCAAAATGACATCGGCGTTACCAAATCTCAGCTCCATGCCGTCTGTGTCCTCTTTTGCCAGGACCCCGTTTTCAAAGCACTCCATCGCAAATGCGATCGTCACGCCGGTTGAGGTATAGTCCAAGCCGTATCGGGTGCACAGTTCGCTTGTCTTGATGAGCACCTTGAGGTCATCGATGTTGCATCCGTTCCCAAACGCCATCATCACTTCGAGCTCCGGAGCCCCGTAGGCAGGATCGACGTTCAGCGCCTCCACATCTTTTAGCACCCGCCTGCAAGCAGCCGGACAGCTGAAACAGGGGACGCGTTTGTCGAAGTACGCTTGGTGAATGTGTTCGCCAGAGATCTTTGCCGCTCCCGCAAATTCGCTCGTTTGGGCGTTGCGTGACGAGACGAGACCAGCTCCGTTTAGAAAACCCAAAAAACTCGCTGTTCCAGCCTCATACACGGCTTTATTCACGAAATTCTCTTGAAAGTGTTCCTCAAATTGCTTGGAGAGTTCCCTGATTCGGTCTGCATCCGCCACATCTATTGGCTTCGCTCCGCGAACGGCAATTGCCTTGAGGTTCTTGGAGCCCATGACTGCACCCATGCCTCCTCTTGCATTCATGAACATCTGGTCGCTGACGATCGAGGCATAGCGGACGAGGTTCTCACCCGCAGGGCCGATACAAGCGACCTTAGTGTCAGCGTCGCCCAATTCTGCTCGGATCGCCCGTGTCGCCTCACCCGTGTCCGTGCCCCAAAATGCTTGGGCGTCTTTGATTTCCGCCTTTCCGTCGTGAATCGAAAGATAAACGGGGCGTTCGGCCTTTCCCTGAATGACGATCGCGTCGTAACCGGAGAATTTGAGCTCTGGGCCCCAAAATCCCTCTGCGAGCGCCTCACCAACGCCACCCGTCAAGGGCGATTTTGAAACCACCGCGTATCTGGCGAACCCCGGAGCCTCGGCCCCCGTGACGACACTGGCGGCAAACACGAGTACATTTTCGGGGTCAAGTGGGTCTATCCCCGGCTTGCTCTCTTTGAGGAGGTAGTAGGCGCCCAGACAGCTTCCTCCCCAGTAACGCCGGTAGAAATCCTTGTCCTCTTTTTCAGGGGTCTCCACCCAGATCTTTTTTGCAGACAGATCCACGCGCAGGATCTTTCCCCGGTGCCCGTTCGGCATGGTATCCTCCTCTTGCTCAACTACCACACAAGTTAAGATTTTCTTCTTCCTATTTGTGGAATTACGATGGCCAATACGATGAGACCGCGTACAACGTCCTGCCAATATGTATTGAGATTCATGAGGCTCATTGCGTTATTGATCACTCCGAGGACCAGTGCACCGATCAACGTCCCCACCATGGTCCCCTCTCCGCCGGAGAGCTTCGTTCCTCCGAGGATCGGCGCAGCGATCAGCGTCAACAGGAATGACGGTCCGACCGAGGGATCTCCGGAATCAAGTCGTGAGCTGATCACCACGCCGCCCAAACCCGCCAAGAGGCCGCATAGTGCGTAAGCAGCGATACGGATACGATCCGTGTTGATCCCGCACAATCTTGCAGCGCGCGCGTTGGCCCCGACCGCGTAGATCTTGCGGCCCATAGTTGTCCTGCTCTGGAAGATCTGCAGGACTATAAACACGAGCACCATGATGATCGCGGGCGTGGGGACAGGGCCAATCCCACCCCTACCGAAGAACCGCCATGCTTTGGGCAAGAGTGAGATCGGATACCCTCCCGTGATCAAGAAACTGGCGCCGGTAAGCGCGCTCATCGTGGCGAGGGTAGCGATGAAGAAGGGCACCCGGATCTTGGTCACCAGCGTTCCGTTGACCAAACCGACGAACGCTCCGATCAAGAGTACCAGCAGGAACGTCCATGGCGTGTCCACCCCGTTTTTCAACAGGAACGCAGCTACCACCCCGCAGAACCCAGCGTTCGACCCCACGGAAAGATCGATCTCGCCCAGAGTCAACACAAGCGTCATCCCGGCGGCGAGCAGGGCGTAGATCGAGGTCTGCCTGGCCACGTTCATGATGTTATGAAAAGTGAAGAAGTGCTCTGTTAGAAATGCGAAGGCTACTGCGATCACCAATAAAGCAAGCAACGCCTTCTGATTCTGCCACATATACAAACCGGCTCGTTGAAATCCGGACAGCACCATTTCACTAGATGAAATCCTGTTATGAGATTTGTCTTCGGACATGTTTTTAGGATTCTCCCATCACTTGCCGCGACCCTGTCTCATGCATCCCGGCACTGTAATATAGAATCTCTTCTTGAGTGGCCTCTTCGCGGGAGAGTTCGTGAACGATCCGTCCTTCGTGCATCACGAGAATCCGGTCACACATGCCAAGCACTTCTAGCAACTCCGATGAAATCATGATCACAGAGCGCCCTTCATCTGCGATCTCGTTCATCAAATGGTAGATCTCCTGCTTGGCCCCAACATCGATTCCCACAGTCGGTTCATCGAGGATCAGTACCTTCGCGTGCATCAGAAGCCAACGGGCAAATACAACTTTCTGCTGGTTCCCTCCGCTTAAATTCATGACGATCTGATTGATGCTCGGGGTTTTGATCTGCAGGACCTCTTGGTATTTTCTTGCTTCGGCCTTTTCTCTTGCCCAATTGAGAAACGACCAACGCGACAGGTCTTTGAGACTTGCCAGTGAGATGTTCTCCTTGACTGATTTTATCAGCAGTACCCCATCCAGCTTCCGATCAGCAGGAATGAAACCGATGCCATGCCGAATGGCTGCTGTTGGCGAATCGATCTTCACCCTCTCGCCCTCCAGAACGATCTCCCCTCGATCTATCTTCATTGCCCCAAAGATGGCATTCGCCACAGCGGTTCTTCCTGCACCGACCAATCCTGACAGGCCGACAATCTCGCCCCTCCTGACAGAAAAGGAGACGTCTTGAATGACGCCCTTCTTTGTCAGATCTGACACTGAGAGCATCTCCTCCCCCGGGGAGTTCGACCGCGTGGGAAAGATACGTTCCAGTTCCCGTCCCACCATCCATTGAATCAGCTTGTCCTCGGTTGCCTCTTGAACGGCGGTCGTTGCGATGGCCTTCCCGTCACGAAGGACCGTTACGCGATCGGCGATTGAGTAGATCTCGGCGAGCCGGTGAGAGATGTAGAGTGTCGTGACCCCTTGGGCTTTGAGGGAACGCACGATCTCAAACAGATGCTCCACTTCCAGCTCGGTAAACACCGTCGTTGGCTCATCCATGATCACGAGCTTAGCGTCCATCGAAACGGCGCGAGCCAATTCGACCAAACGGCGTTGGGAGAGGCTCAGATCGCGCGTTGGTATGTTCGCTTTGAATCTCGCTCCAACCCTGTCCAGCCACAGCTGCGCCTCCCGGTGAAGCCGCCTCCGATCGATGAAGTACTTGGCACGTCTTGGTTCTCTCCCCAAGAAGATGTTTTCAGCCGCGCTGAACGGCAAGGCTAATTCCGATTCCTGGTGAATGATGCTGATCCCTAGCTTTTGGGCACCGTGTGGGTCCAGATGAACGACTTTCTTCCCGTCGTACTCGATCGTTCCCGCATCCTGCCGGAGGACACCACCGAGAATTTTGATGAGACTGGACTTCCCGGCGCCGTTCTCTCCCACGAGGGCGTGGACCTCACCGCGGAGAAGCTCAAAATCCACGCGGTCTAGCGCCAGCACCCCCGGAAACTGCTTGGTGATGCCGGTTGCTCTTAGTAAGGCAGTCCCCTTTGTTTCGTTTTCCACGCCCATAAAGTACTGATCCTGCCTGTTCAAGTAAACCTTTGATTAAGGTGTTGCCCGCCCTTTTGAAGGACGGGCAACACCGAACCAACTCCTCTACTCGTCAAGCTCACAGATCTTGTATACCGGCGGGCTTGAGACCACTTCGTTCACGTTGTGGCGCTCAGCCAGTTGACACGGAGCCCAGATTCTCGCTGGAACCTGCTCGCCCCATGACGCCTTGATTGCCTGCACCAACATGCACTTGGTGATCAAATAGGGGTACTGAGCCACGTCGCACATGAATGCCGGATGCTCCTCAGCATTGAGGGTTGCAATCCCATCCGGATCGCAGTCGAATCCGCACGCGACCATGTCGGTTGCTCCAAACTTGGCCTCACAGGCCGCCAACGCTCCCAGTGATGTTGGATCGTTGATCCCGAAGGTGCAATCCACGCGATCGTACTGGGCCAAGATGTCTTCCATCTTCTCCATAGCGTCAAGCTTGTTGGCGATTGTATCACGCCACACGAACTCTGCATCAGTGACGAACTCCCGAACTCCCTCTTGGAATCCTGCCATGCGCAGATTCGGGATGGGATAGCGGGTGGATTGAAGAAACGCAATCACGGCGGTCCTTCCCACAACGTGCTCCTGCAGCCACTTTCCCGCATATACACCGGCAAGCCGTGCGCCGACGTAGTTGTCACTGCCGACGAAACAGACTTCACCAACGTTGTGCCCGGCTCCGCTAACGGTAGGAATGCCTAGCTCAGCGGCCTCGGCGATGATGGCACCGAGGGTTCCGGGAACACATGGATCGACGCAGAGTGCATCCACCTTGTGAACGTAGATGAGCTCCTCGATCATGTCAATCTGCTTGTTCGAGTCCTGGTCAGGATCCTTGATGATGATGTTTACTCCAAGGTCCGCAGAGGCCTGTTTGTACCCTTCTACAATCTGAACGTAGTACGGATGGCGCAACGTGTTGATGACACAACCGATCGTCATCTCAGAAACGGGCTTCTTATCAGCCAGTACCGCACCCCCGATCAGCAGCAAACAAAGACCCAATGTTAGGGTAACGACTACGCGCTTTTTCATTGGATTTACCTCCTTATCGTGTCCGCTTTTTCTCAACTTGCTCCTCGCTTTTTGCATAATCTTTCTGCCCAACTCCCACCTCCTTGGGGACGCTGTCCCCCGGATGTCGCTAGTGAAGAGGCCTCATTGTTCTTGAGAACTCACGGTATCTTTACATACGCCTCCAGCCCCAACGTTTCGAGTCTTTCCTTGGTCGGTACCCCGTTTTCGTCCCAACCTCTTTCCTCGTAGTAATCGTCTAAGAGCTGATCGACGTCCTCCTTGGTCAGGGTTTTCGTTTGGTAGTAATCCTGCATCGCGATGCGTCCCTCCGGCGATTCCATTGGCCTGAACCAAACCTCGGGAACCTTGTCCTCCGTACGGGTGAACCCTTCACGTAGGTTGACGATCTTGGCCAGGTTGCTGATTCGCTCGCCGCGCTCGACTAGGTCTCCTGCGGTGAGATCCTCGCCTGTGGCCGCGTTGTAGAGCCTCGCCATGTCGTTTCCGAATAGGAGCCCCTGGTAGGTATAGATGGTGCAGAGTCCCAACGCATTCTTGACCCGCATCATGTCTTCCATGTAGCGGGTATAGCGGCCCACGTTGAACTTCCCAGTGTACGGCGCTTCCGTGAAGATCCGGTCGATGGCCGCCTGGGGAATCCCCCAGCGTTCCACCTGCTCGCGGATCTCCTCGATCGTCTTGTTGCGGCTGTTGGTGCGTGTGTGGGAACCGCCGTGATGCGGGCGCGGCCTTGTGAAAAACGTCATCATCAACGGATGGAAGTTGGACGGTCGGGCATCGTAGATGAAGTCAACCCCCTTGCAGATCCCCGCGTACCAATACTCCTGCGGATCCAGGCCGAATTCCTGCTTGAGACGTATCCACCCATCGGCCAGAATGTCTCCGAACCCTTCCCGGTTCACCGTCATCTCGTAGAGCTTCAGATAGGTTGGGTACTCCCGCGAAAGTTCCAATCCACCCGTGTCTTCCTTGGTCAGCCGGCCGAGCTCGTACATCTTGGTGACAAAGTCGATCAGCCGCGTCGTGGTGTAGAAGTCAATGCCGGTCCTAGAGTTGCCATCAGCCACGAAATGGATCATCTTGCGGAAGTCTTCCACTCCCAGAAGCATTCCCGAGGTTGCACTCTTGCTGAACGGCGAGCCGAATCCGATCTCGCCGTCGTACTCGCCACCTTTGGTCATCCACCGCAGCCGGCAGCCAAGCATGCACGAGTTGCAGGCGATCACTTCCTCCACGGTCTCCATTCTCGTCTTCTCGCCGTACAACTCGTCCCAGCGGTCTTTGGGCCAGATCCCCGGATACTGGGTGTGCTTAAACGTGCTCCAACCGGCGGCCAATCCGAGATCGATCCAGTGCTCACGCCTCGGCCACTGCATTACCCGATTCCGTAGTTCCTCAGAGACGTTCATAAATTCGCGCGGGCGAGCCACTTCCACGTCGCCCGTGCCGTTGGCGACGATGGCCTTCAGGTTCTTTGCCCCCATCACTGCACCCAATCCGCCACGGCCTAACGAGTTTGTCTTATCGACAATCGTCAACGCGTGCCGCACTAGGTGCTCTCCCGCCGTGCCGATGACGACGACCCCAGTTTCGGGCCCTTCACGGCGGACCAGGTCGTTGGTCACGGTCTCGATCCCTTGCCCCCAATATCTTTGAGCATCGACGAGGTCAATGTCATCGTCCCGGATGCGCAGATACACAGGTCGTGCTGCCTTTCCCGTAATGATGAGGTGATGGCAACCGGCACGCTTGAGCGCGAGTCCGAAGTAGCGACCACCGGTCGTGCAGGCCCCCACGTAGTGCTTCCCATCCTCCGATGCGATCGTTGGGAATTTCGTGATCGCGGTTATCTTTGGGGTTCCCGGTGTCAGCGTCCCTACGAGAATCCCCGGGTTGATGCTGATGGGGTTCTGCGGAGAGAACGGATCGGTATCGGGAGACAACTCGTCCGCGACGAGCTTCCACCCGACTCCAGAGCCACCGAGCAGGCCACTGTTGACCTTTGCCCCAACGGGCGCGCGTTCAACCTTTTCGCTCTCCAAGTCCACGTGCAGAATCCAACTGGTCGGGCGTGACACTTTTTGAATCTCCTTTCTACTCTACGGGCGCACCACGATTTTGGACTGCGAGCCATCGCGTTCGTAGACGATCGCCCCGTATTTGCATGCTTTTGCGCAAGCGGGATCTCCTCCACAAAGGTCACAACCGATGGGGCGGATCATCGGTGCGGCATGGTCCAACTCCAGGTCCCGTTCCATGACGATCATCGCTTTTGCCGGATTGAAGACACCGCTCTTGGTGAACGAGCACGCCAGTTGACAGCTGCGGCAGCCGCGACATCGCTCGGCTTGGATCACTAGCATTCCCCAAACTTCTTTCACTTCCGGGCTCACCTTCTCATCACCTCTCCTTGATTCTTTGTCCCGATTTGAATACTCACTGGACGTTGAACACAGGCCGGGGATCGTCGTGAAATTGTGGCAGCACGAGAATGTCGGGGTTGCGCTTCCCCACCGTGTCAACCGCGATCCGAAGGGCCGTGTCGAAATCCGGGGCCGGTGTCAGCCCATGCTCTCGGATCAGCCCGGGGACAACCTCTCCGGTGACGATCGACTTCCTAGTTAATTTCCAGTGGTGCGCCGCATCACCACACATGAAGATGCTGTGCTTCGGACTGAATGCGTAGTGGTGCTTGTATTCCCGTAGGTACTCTGGATGGTTCCAGAAGTAGTCCGAATGTTGGAAGAACTCCTCGAGATCGAAACATTCTCTGAAGAGTTGAAGGGCCTCGTGATCGGCCGGGCGGTGCTTCGAGATGATCCCGCGACACTGCGCCAGGCTGATCAGAACCCCGCTGGCCCGCAAGAGCGGCTTGTTCCTTGCCATTCGTAGCACCTGTGAATACACGCCTAGTGTGCCCGGATTGTCACTCGTGTCGTAGCTGAGATCGTGCGGTACACCTTGGATGACAATGTCAAACTGAGGAACGTCAACGAGATAGAGTTCGTCTGCATCCGGGTACTCACGCTGCTCAAGCTCAGGCACGCAGCCGGCGTAGGCCTTCACGGTGCGGTGATCCGGCCCCATCAGTGTGTCGACGTAAAAGATGCGTTTCCCGGTCGCCTGTTCGATCTTGCGGTGAACTGCAAGTTTGTGAGCTCTGTAGATGTTCTTGGTCGGGGCGCACTCGCCGTTGAGGACTTCCAGTGTCTTGTAAACGGCGTGGCTGTGTAGCGCATCGAGCGTTCGCGCGCCGGCGAGGCCGATTGCAACCCCCTGCCCTGAGTAGCCTCCAAAGCCGAGGGGCTTGATCGAGCCTGCATAGATCAGCAGGTCTGCCTCTTTCACGACCCGATCGCACTCTACCACGTCGCCGTAGTCGCTCACTCCTAGATGGATGTTGCCTTCAGTGCAGTCGTGACTCCGAATCCTCGAGGCGCCGCCGTCAAATGGGCAAAAGCGGCGATACAACTCCTTGCCGAGCAGTTCGTCGCGAAGTTCCAATGGCATGCACTTCCGATGGCCGCCGACAGCGGCGATTAGCTCGATGTCTTCTTCTGGAACGCCGGCTTTACCTAACTCCTCGATGACGATCGGGATCACATATTTGTTGGCCTCGGTCTTCTTGAAGCTGTCGTCGAAAGCGATGGCGACCTTGCTCCCTTGTTTCGCGAGCTTGGAGAGGGGCTCCGATCCGATGGGATTTCGCAGCGCATCACGAACGGCTCTCTGCGGGTTGGAGTGAACGGGTATTTCCGGGAATTCCGGGGTTCCGTACTGAAGGACAGTCGCTCTTTCCGGCACCTGGATGTCCATCCAGGTCGTGCTGTAGCGCATACGGACTGTCTTCGTCCCCGCCATCTTCCCTCCTTACTGTTCTGCGGCTCAGGATTGCCAAACTGAGCAAGGCCTATATCGTTTCCTCACGCGGCGATACAACAAATCCAAATTCACTTATCGCCGTACGAGCTCCAATGCGTTGCCTTCTGGATCCTTGAAGTAGCCGATCTTCCAGCCGTTGCTGGTTTCACGCACGCCTTCGAGGATGATTCCTTTGGCCGCAAGTGCCTGTTCTAGTCCTTCGAAATCAGCGATGATAAGGCCGATGTGGCTGAATCCAGCCTGGTTTAACTTACGTTCCAGGTGAGGCTCGCTTGTGGGCAGGATCTCGATCTCTCCTCCCTCGTCAGCAGCCAAAAAAAAGATCGGTGGTCGCCCCTCCTTCTCAAGCGTCCTCGCGACGGAAAAACCCAACACATCGCAATACCAATCCGCCAGCGCCTTCGTGTCGTGAGCGTAGATGCCAAAGTGCTCAAGTTTCATGCGACACTCACCCCTCAACATCCGCGAAGCCTGTGACCATCATTCCCTCAGCATCGGGGATCAGAAGAGGGATGGCATAGGAGCGAAGCAGCTTCTTCCCGACAAGTGGTTCGACGTTCGCGTCCTCGACCAAGTAGAATTTCCTTCCGGCTTTCAGGAAGGCCTTGTGCACTGGGAATTGAGGGTTCAGGGTCTTGGCTTCGTCGATGTTTTCGATCCCCATTAGATCTACACAGACGCCTTTCAGATTGAAGTTCTTCATTAGATATCGCGCCGCCTCTACGGAAAACCCGGGCTGTCTCTCAAGATACCGCTGCGGATCGGCTTTGCGATATTTGGAATAGCCGGTATAGACAAACAAAAAATCGCTTTGTTTGAGCGCATCCGCATGAGGCTCGAGCTCTTCCACGAGGATCCGCTCCGTATCTGCCTTAGGAATCTCAAGAAGCATCGGTCTTTCGGCAACGAAATCGCCGATTTCGAATGCCCCTAACGTGTGTCCGTTCGGATCAACGTGAAAGTTGACGTCCATGTGGGTTCCAGAGTGAACGAACATGTGTACGAAACTCGTGTTGTTGTACGAACTCCACCTGACCTCTTCAGGGTCTGCGTCTTTGGGTCTTTCGGTCATCCGCGATCGAGGGATCACCCGCGGCGGGTCGATCGGCCCGGGCATCACGACTTGATCCGGTTCCAGTGAATACGAGAACTGAACGATCACCCTTCCCACCTCCGTAAAGATATCTTGTTTTCTTCCCGTGTCTTGTCGTCTTGCCTATTCGGACTCGCTGAACTCCTCAATGGCTTTCATGACCAGTCCCAAATGGGATTGAGCGGGACCTCCGTCCATGAGCACTGCCACGAAAGCCGCCTCCAAAACCTCATCCGGCGTGGCTCCAAAGGAGAAAGCCGCTTCTGCGTGGTAGGCAATACACTGTGCACATTGTTTGGATAACCCAATGGCGAGTCCGATCAACGCTTTTTGCTTCTGGGAAAGGGCACCCTCCTGTCGCGCAACACCCGAGAACTCTCTCCAGGCTCCGATGTACTCGGCGTACTTTCCTTCGGCCAGCTTCTCTTTTGTACGCTGCATCTCTTCGAGCAGTTTCCTCGATTCACCCGTCATCCGGTCTCCTTTCGCGCGGGATCAGCTCTACAGCTCATTACGTTGTAATGACAGCTTTACAATCGTCATTATACGCGCTCCCTTTTGCCCCGTCAAGTCTTCCAAGCCAGTTCCCTAAATGAACTAGGGACAAGGACATTCATAGGTAAATCTTTGTTGAAAAAGAGGCGAATCAGAAAGCCATTTACCTTATCTAGTTTTCTGGAAAGGCCCAGACTCAGCGGTTGAGAAATCCCATTCCTTTCTACTTCCTGTTTTAGCCCGGCCCTTGACGTTGTCGAAGCCGCGGAGTAATATTGTAAAGCTGTCATGCTAATGTAATGAGATGAAAGCCGGGATGGGCGCGATTGTGGGAGAATCGAGAAAAGCATTTCCGAATGAACGAAACCGCTGAGGTGGAGTAGGGATAACCCCTACACGGACTGAAAGTCGCTCTAGATGAGGAAAGAAAGGAGGAGCTGTGGCTCAGATTGAAGCGATGAAGCCAGAAGAAATGGCCAAAGTTATCATATCGTCACTGATTGAGGCTAACGTGACGGCATCTGACATCAACCAATTTGTCAACGACGTAAAACCTTATGGGTTCGCATCGTTGGCTGTGGATCTACCCTTCATCGATCTTACCGTGGACCTGCTGGAGGATGTGCCCACCCGCGTGACATCTGTGGCCTCCTACCCTCTGGGGGGGATGACCAAAGAAGTGAAGACGAGACAGGTCGAGTACGCGCGTGATCACGGGGCCTACGATATCGATGTCTCCATGAACTATCTCGCCATCAAATCCGGAGATTTTGGGACGGTTGAGGAGGAGGTGCGGCAGATCGTCGATGCTGCGGGTAATCTCAAGGTTGTCATGATTCCACAAGTTACCATTCTCACCCACGACGAGAAGGCGAGAACGTGCGAGGCGCTATTGAAAGGCGGCTGCAAGGATATTAAAACCGCCTCCGGGTTTGGCTGGAAGACTGAAGTGGAGGACGTCGTCTTCATCAAGCGGCTATTTGGTGACGACATCCACGTCGAAGTCTCGGGCGGGGTCCGTACCCACCAAGACGCCATCGCCATGCTGAATGCAGGAGTAGAGCGAATTCACACGAGCACCGCATTCCAAGTCATGGGGATCGATAAGACCCTGTCCTATCAGAAAAAGGAGTGAGCGCCATGACGATCGATCGAAAGACCTTTGCGAAGACCATTGACCATACCTATCTCAAGATCCACCGCAGTGACGCGGAGATCAGGCGGCTCTGTTTGGAAGCAGAAAAATATGGGTTTGCCTCCGTAGCAGTCTTTCCTGTCGCAGTTCCCCTGGCTGCTTCGCTTCTTAGGGGTACCGATGTTGCCATCTGCGTTGCACTCGGGTTCCATTTGGGCGCTTACCCTCCAGAAATAAAGGCATTTGAGACAGAAGACGCCATCGCAAAAGGGGCAACTGAGGTCGATTTGGTGATGAACGTGGCTGCGGCGAAAGCAGGAGACTGGAATCTGCTAAGCAAGGAATTCGAGTTGTTCCGCAAAGCGGCCGGAGACAAGATTGCCAAGATCATCCTCGAAACGTGCCTGCTCACGGATGATGAAAAGGTCAAAGCCTGCGAACTGGCCAAGGAAGTGGGCCTGAACTATGTGAAAACTTCGACCGGCTACAAGCAAGGAGCTACTGTTCCAGACGTCACGCTCATGCACAACACCGTTGCTCCTCAACTCAAGGTCAAGGCATCCGGAGGCGTGAGAACCCTGGAGGATGCTCAAGCAATGATTGAAGCGGGAGCATCACGCCTTGGGACGAGCTCCGGTGTCTCTCTGATGCAGGCCTTCGACAAGAAGTTCGGTTGATCGGCTAGGTTGTTGCTAAGTCTTGTATAAAGTGGGAGTGTGTATTCCGAACGCTTGTTATCCAGAATCTCAAGGGGGAGCGCGACGCGCAGCCGTGAAGGAACGGGTCGCTGTTCTATTCTGCGTCCTCCAGCACGGAGTAAGGGGTCGATGTGTGAATGAAGTTGGCCCCAAGCGCTAGAAGTTCTGTTGCCTGTGCCGTGGTCCGTATGCCACCGGAGGCCTCAATCGAGAACTCATTGCCGAACTCTCTTCTTATTAAGATGATGTCCTCCGGTCTGCATAGACTGCCGTGGCCGTTTGTCTTGATCGCATTGACTCCCGCTTCTAGGATAACGTGGCACAGTTCGAGCTTTTCTTCGTTGGTCAGGATGAAGAACTGAGGGATCACGATCACGTCAAGATTATCCCCCGCTGCTTCGGCCATACGCTTTGTCTCATCCAATACTGTGGAAAAATCGCCTGACTTTATCGCATTGAAATTGAGCGACGCATTGATCTCGTCCGCGCCTACTTTTATGGCAAATGCTATTTGATCGAGCCGGGTTTCTAGGGTCATCCCACCAAAGGGATAACAAACGGGAGCGGTGAGCAATACCCCGGTTCCCTCAAAGAGCTCTTTGGCCAGCTCGAGATAGGGTGCATCCACAGCGTATGCAATGAACGGATGTTGTTTCGCCCGTTCGATGGCCTGCTTGACCTCGTCTTCCGCCAAGTCTGTTCGTTGAATACCCGTCTTGATCGTCCGCGCTAGAGCCTGTTTCTTCATCCCTGCTCCTTCAGATGCTGTTTGGCCTTACTCGCTCAAGCCTTCGATAATGGCTACCCCTGCGCTGACACCGAGCCTCGTTGCCCCTGCGTCGATCATTGCCAGCGCATCCTGGGTGGTCCGTATCCCGCCCGAGGCCTTGACTCCCATATTCTCCCCAACCGTTTGCCTCATTAGCCTGACATCCTCGACCGTTGCGCCCTTCTCGCCGAAACCGGTTGAAGTCTTGACGAAATCGATACCGGACTGCTGGGCAATCTGACAGGCCGCCACCTTCTCCTCATCGGTCAGGAGACAAGTTTCAAGGATCGCTTTGGTAATGAGGTCGCCTGTTGCTTTCCTGATCGCCCGCATCTCATCTGCAACGAGGCTGTGGTTTTTGGCCTTGAACGCTCCGACATTCATAACGAAATCGATCTCTTCGGCGCCCTTCTTGATAGCGTCCTCGGTTTCAAAGACCTTCCCTTCGATCGTAAACGCTCCGGTGGGAAAACCAATGGCTGCGGCAACTTTGACCGTTGATCCCTTCAATAGCTTGACAGCGAGGGGTATGTTGACTGGATGGATAGCCACTGAAGCAAACCCATACTTGACGGCTTCTAGGCAAAGCCGCCGTATATCGCCATACGTTGCATCCACGTGTAGCTCTGTGTGATCAATCAAAGCCGCTAATGTACTCCTGTTAAGCTCTCCTGCTTCCATGTTCACTCCTTCTGAAGAACAGGTTTGCCCTATTCCCTCACAGGGATGTGGGGGGGTCTTGCTCCGCTATGTTCTCCTCCGAGGGCTTTCTCGTGGCAGGCTGTAGCAGCCTTCTTAGGAATCGCGATCTTCTGCTACCACCTCCCCGTGCGGCGCCGAGTCGGATATTGACCACCACAGCCGCTAGGATAACCGCACCCAGTACACCGTTTTGCCAGTAAGGATTTGTGCGCATCAGGACCAAGCCGTTCCGAATCACAGCTAAAATAAAGGAACCGAGGAAGGCACCAAAGACACTTCCGATCCCACCCCATAGCGCGGTCCCACCGATCACCGAGGCAGCAATTGCCTCTAGCTCGTAACCGGCTCCTTGAACCGGGGCTACCATCCGCAGGAAGCAAAGCGAGATGATTCCCGCAAAGCCTGCAGCAAAAGACGTCAGGATGAAGTTGACGATCTTGACTCGATCGGTATTGATCCCTGATAGCTTGGCCGCATGAATGTTCCCTCCTGTAGCGTAGGCCTTGTAGCCGAAGGTTGTCTTGCTGAGGAGCACCCAGCCGACCACGACAACTACAAGGAGCCATATAATTGGAACCGGTATGGCTCCAAATAGGGTTCCGCCCCCCACGATCTCCCCAATCAGGCCCCGATCCCCGAGGACCCGCGGCCGCCCAGAACCAGTAATGAGGACCAAACTTCTAACGACCATCATCATCCCAAGCGTGGCGATGAACGATGGGAGCCTCGCTTTGGTCACAAGAAGCCCGTTTATCAGCCCGATGGCAGCAGCCATGAGCAGGCCGAGAAAAAAAGCCAATGTCGGAGGAACGCCACTCTCCATCATGACAACAGAAACGATGGCGGAAAAGGCAAAAGTGGATCCGATCGAGAGATCGAACTCTCCCGAAATCATGAGAAGCGTTACCGCCATCGCCATGATCCCAAGGACTGAACTTTGGCGAAGCACGTTAGTTAAGTTCTTGGCGGTAAAGAAGGTGCTGGTGTAGAAGCCGAAGAACAACATGATCAATATCAGTGCAAGCAGTACGCCCACTTCACGCATGCTGAACAATCTAACGAAGAATTTTCTCATATTGCCAAATCCTCCCATGCTGCTTGAGTGGCTTTTATTGCTCTATTTCAGTCGCATAGCCGACTTCATGTCTTGATCCTGATATAGATATGTCAATATCATAATTCTAGAATAATGGCCCAATAATCTCATAGATATTTCATTTATTAGTTTTCACTTGCAATGCCAACCATATTCTCAGAAGATGGGCCATTCCCAACTTGTTCGTATCTATTTATCGTTTTTACGATGTTGGCAACTGTCAATTGGCCACCGTATAACTCGTCTACAAGCCGACCGCGTGAAATGAGCAGGACGCGATCGGCGAGCTGCGTAAGTTCCTCAAAATCGAGTGAGACATAGATGATTGAGATGCCTGTTGCAGCAAGCTCGAGAATTCTCCGCCGAATCTCCGCTTTCACCCCTACATCGATGCCGCGGGTCGGCTCATCGAGTAATAGGATTCTGGGATTGGCCGATAACCACCGACCAAAGAGGACTTTTTGTTGATTACCGCCGCTCAGATTAAACACTTCACTATGAATAGAGGGAGCCTCGATTTGCAGTTCTTCAACGTATCGCTGTGCAATTTCATTATATTCCTTGTTTCTTATCAGCGAGAATCGGGCCAACCGATCGATAATCACAGACGCCATGTTTGATCGCACGCTGTGCATAAAGTAAAGCGCTTCATTGCGGGATTCACTGAGCAAGCCCATTCCGCTTGCAATCGCATTTGCCGGGGTTCGAAGCCTGATCGGTTTTCCGTGAACGAACACCTTCCCTGAATCGGGAGGCGCCACCCCAAACAGGCACTGCAGGAGTTCCGTTCGTCCGGCTCCACGAAGTCCCGCGAGCCCTAATACCTCACCCTCATGCAACTCAAAGTCGATGCCCTTTAACCCATACTTCTCTTGAGAAAGGCCTTGAACTTTAAGGACAACTTTGCTCTTGTCCACTGTGCGATCGGCTTGCCGGATAACCGTTTGCACCTCTTCGCCGACAATCTTCTCAGTGAGCAGTTCGAGGGAAAGATCATGCTGATCATTTGCCAACGTGTCAATGTACTCTCCGTTTCGCAGGACCGTAACCCGATCGCAAATGGTGATTACCTCGCTCAACCGGTGGCTCACAAACAAGAAGGTGGTGCCAGCCTTCTTGAGGTTTCTGATCACAGCGAACAGGGTCTCCACTTCGGCCTCTGACAGGGAGGACGTGGCCTCATCCAAGATGACCAGCTTCACATTTTCGGCCAAGGCTTTTGCGATCAGCACCAATTGCCGCTCCGCCGGGGAGCAGAGGCCGGCAAGGCGTTTCGGATTAAGCTCGATGCCCAGCAGGTTTAGGATCTTGACCGACTCGCGATTCATCACCTTGCGATCCAGAAGGATTCCGCGGCGAGGAGGCTTCGGATCAAGGAAGATGTTCTCCGCCACCGTCAGGTTCAGACAGATTGGAACCTCTTGATGAACGATTCTTATTCCAAGCACCTCAGAGTCTCGAGGATTATGAAAGATGACCCTTCGATCGTCGAAGAGAATACTCCCCGCGTCAGACCGATAGACCCCCCCAGTGATCTTGATCAGCGTGCTCTTTCCGGCACCGTTCTCACCGACGAGACCGTGGATCTCATCTTTCCTGATCGCACAAGAGACCCCCTTTAGCGCGTGGACACCCCCGAAGGACTTGTGAATACCTTGAAAAACGAGGAGGTTGTTGTTCGGTTTACTCATAATCTCCACTCTGCTTCCGTGAAGTCGAACTTGCTACCCCCATAAGCACTGCCCTGATTCCCTCTTTGCAAAGGGTACCGCAATCAATTTTCTATTCTATCACGGGATCGATTTCGTTGCCTAACCGTGCTAGCGTAGAAGTCGGACCTATTCAACTATTTGGGGACAATCTCGAAGCTCGTCGTTTGACGCCCAATCTTGTCGTCTTTGAGGACGATTGTGTCCACAGCATCTGTGATCGTTCCGGTGTCAGATTCCGCGGACCATCGTAGGAGCAGGGTATCCCCCCCAATGATCATCGCATTCGTTGGGGAGTCTATGCCGCGCATGTTCGGCATGTCTTGTATGAGCTGCTGGAGGGCTCGGCCGATCGTGTCCTTGCCCACAAACGTTCCTTTGAGGGTGATCAAGATCGCGTCATCCGAGTAGTCCGCAACCATTTCAGCATAATCATTACTCAATACCGCCCGATTATGATGCTCCAGTATCTCTTCCATAGTTCGGGGCATGGATAACCTCCTCGATTACGTGCTTCTACATTCTCACCAAGAAGGGTGGGGCCTCCCCGCGAGAGGATGACCCCACCGCTGATCCCCAAAATTAGCGATAGCCTTTGTTAACCAGTTCTTCTAGGTTGTACAGCTCGATATCCTCCGGGGTGACAACGTGCCCTCCCGTGTCGACCCACGAGGGCTTAATCCCCAAAGTTTTCCAGAGGTAGAGTTGCATCATGGAAAGGAACCCCGCGGCGTACGGATGTTGGTCGATCGTGAACGCCATGCTCCCGTTCTGCATGCCCTCCACAACCTCCGGCACGAGATCGAAGCCCGCAGAGAAGACCTTTCCGATCAGGCCCTCCTTCTTAATGAACTGCGCTGCAACAGGACTCCCGGTGGTGTCAACGGAACAGAAGGCGGCCACGTCCGGATTGGCAGCGTAGTGACTCTCCACCGCAGCGTAGGCCACCCCCCGGTCGGTGGTTGTGTCGACAATGGTAATATGGACCCCGGCCGGCTCAAGGATCGTCTTGCCCGCGTCCATCCTGTCTTCAAGCGAGGTTTGCCCAGGGGTCTCCGTCAGGAAGCACACCTTCTTGCCAGCCGGGTCAGGTCCGAGGAGCTCGAGGATCTTTCGGCCCCAGATTAGGCCTGCATCATAGTTGTTTTGGCCAACATATGCCAGACCGAATTGCGTGGCAGCCTCGTCGCCTGTATTTTGGATGAGAATGGGGATTCCTGCCTCGACGTATTTCTCGATGATCACATCACAGGAGCCGGGCACCGCTACAAACAGCGATACAGCATCGATCCCTTCCGCAAGCAGGGTTTCCATCACGTCCGTAACCGCTGGGATGTCCGCCCCCGAAGGCCCCATATGCATGGCTTCGATTCCGAGCATCGCTGCTGCATCTTTCATCCCCTGTGCCACCGGCACCCAGAACTGAACTGAGGTGCAGATGGTCACCATCGCGAATTTGAGTTGTTTTCCCCCAGACGTGGGCTCAAACGGTTTGAGTGGATTCTCCGTAGCGAACACCATCAGAGAAGCCACTAACATCACCAGCGTGACAATCACTCCGACTCTGCCCATTCGCTTCATGCTTATCCCTCCTTAAAGTCACACATTTCTCTGATCCAAGATATCCTCTTGATCGTCGAAACACACTCTCTGTCATACCAACCTACGACGAAAGCTCCGCACGTATCACCTCCCCCGTTTGTTTATGGTGTGGAGAAGCACCAATAATCCTCGGTATGCGCATGCTCAGGTTGGATCGCTCGTCTCTCCTCTAGGGTCGACGAGTGCCTACTCGATCCTCTGTCTGTTCGTTGAACTGGTCTGTACCACGATCTGTCATTGCCTGCCGCGCACGTTACCCGTTTAAGCTGTAAGTAAGACTTTACGTCATTATATGGTGCAGTCGCGGGGCTGTCAAGAGCGTGTACTGCCTCTCAAAATGAGCTGGTCGAAACAGCGTTTTCACTTCGCTCAGAGGCGACCTGTAGATGGAAAAAGGACGCGACCGGCATTTTGCCTCTCACGTCCTTTTTGAAAACCTGACCGTCCTGTGGAGTACGGTCCCGGCCGATTAACACTCCGTCACGAGACTCTTGCCAGTTGGCGGCAGACGTCGCCGATCTGCGCGACGGCGTACTTGAAGATAGGCAACATCTGCTTGTAGATCCTGACATTCTTCGGTTCAGGACTGGAGACGGACTGAACTTCGGTCAACTCGTCCACGATTGTGAAGTCCTTCCAAATGCCGACCCCGACGCCCCCAATCATCGCAGCACCTAATGCGGCAGCCTCTTGCCCTATGTTAGTCATGATGACCTTGCTACCGAAGACATCAGCCAGAATTTGCCTCCAAAGACGACTCTTGCCTCCGCCACCAACAATTCGCACTTCAGATGCTTTGACGCCCAACCCTTTGTATTCATGGACCAGTAGCCCCAGATCTAAACTCACGCCTTCCAAGGCTGCTCTAATAAGATCGGCTTTTGAATGGGAAGGGCAAATGTTGAGATACGCTCCTTTCAAATCAGGGTTGTTTTCATGAATCGTACCACCGCCAGCAAACGTGGGGAGAAAGAGGAGGTTATTCGCCCCGACCGGAGAAGATAAGGCTTCCAGCTCCATTAAGTCATACGGACTCATACCCAAGGGGATCGCCGCCGAAACCTCGTGGCTGCAAATGTTTTGTTGAACCCATTGATATGTACTTCCTGCTGAGTAGACACCCATCTGCGGAGTGTACATATTGGGGACTACATGAATAATATTGGGAATCCGTACGCCTTCTTTAATGAGTGGTGTAGGGCTCGCTACCGAAACCCATCCTGATGTTCCTATGTAGGCATAGATTCTTCCCTCAGAGACAACTCCAGCTCCTGCAGCTGTGCAAGGAACGTCTTCCCCCCCAAGCACTACGGGAATTCCCGGTGGCAAATCCAATTCGCGCGCAGCCTCTGGCAGCAGGTCGCCTGCAACGTAGGTTGAAGGATGTACGGAGGGCAGTTTTTCCCTGGGAATGCCGGATAATCTCAGCAGTTCCGGAGAGAACTCTCGTGTGTTGATGTCAAATAGGCCCGTGAAGCTCATATCGGAGTAGTCAGTAAGAAACTTCCCGGTCAGGCGCATCACTATGTAATCTTTAGTGGCAAGGAAGACCTGCGTTTTCGCAAAAATATCTGGATCATTATCTTGTATCCACATTAGTTTAAACCCAGTAAAAAATGCAGGATCATATGCGCACCCTGTGATCTGATACCATCTATCGAGGCCGATCTTCTCAATCACCCGATTTGCCTGTTCAGTACTTCGTGAGTCAAACCATACCATCGTCTTATCGCGAAGTAAATTCCCCTGCTTGTCAACTGGCACATTGCCCATTCCGTGTCCACTAAACGAGATGGCAGCAATTCGGCTCTTGTCAATCTGGACATCGCTTAGAACCTTCTGCGTGCCGTCGACGATCGCTTGCCACCAATCCAACGGGCGCTGCTCCGCCCAACGAGGTTGGGGATAGAATGTCTCATACGCGTGAAAGGATTTCCCTAGCAGCCTCCCTTCGCTGTCGTAAAGAACAACTTTATTCCCTCCCGTTCCCATGTCGTGAGCCAAAATGTACTTTGCCCCCATGTTCTCCCTCCTTGTATGTGATTGTTCTTTCTGTTACTACCCCAATCCTGCTCTTCGTCATGGCTAAACCCTTAATCAATCTCTGTTCTTGAGACCCCACTAGAGATACGGAAGTTCCGGCTCATCGACTCCTTCCGGACCAGTCACCGGTATCAGTCATGCACCTTCTTACCCCATCAAGCGTTGGCCAAGGGCTATGACCACTGTTTGCCAAGGCTTGTTTCCTCTTCCTAGCTTGAGGCAACACGTTGAACTTTACTTTTCAGACTTACTCCCTCTTTTAAATATGAACTGATGTACTCGATGGGTACGTCCCCGGTCGTAAAAGCTACACCGTTTAACAGGAGGGCTGGACTGAGCAACGGTACTTGCAGCAAGTCAGATACTTCACGGTCCACCAGCTCAGCAGCCTCGACGGATCGCTCCGAACGCAGGATTGGACACGTGTATTCCTGATTCAGAGTGGCGTATAGGCTGCCGTTAACAAATGGGCTTTCACCCAACCCCGGGAAACGGTCTGCAGGCAGGATGGAATCGCACACAAGAAGCGGATGCTCGTGAACGAGGCGCAAACGGCGCAGGTAAAGCAGGGGCGCTTCGGAATCCAGCCCAAGCACCTGGTTAATATGGGGGATGGGCTCTTCTACTCTCCTGTGAATCAATTCGTAGCGGAGAGTCTGAGGCGAGAACTGCTCGACTGGGCTTAGCGTGTCACTCAATAAAGCTAATTGCACACGAGGATCTTCTTTGATGAACGTCCCCCGTCCTCGCACTCGGGTCAGCCAGCCATCCGCGAGCAGCTCCTGAATCGCTTTGTTGACAGTGGGGCGGCTGACGCCGAAGCAAATTCCCAGGACCTCTTCGGAGGGAAAACGATCGCCAGCCTCAAGCAGATCATCCTGGATGAATTTTTGCAAGACCCGAGCCAATTGATAGTACAGGGGGATCTGCGAATCGCCCACAAGCTCGATTCTGGTTCGTTCAGCAAAACGCGTCAGCAATTGCTCAGCACCACCACCATTCATGTTCATAGCTCTCCTCCTTAGATAATAACTACCCGCACCCGGACCTCTTGTCAAGCCGTAAACTCAGATTATTAACAGGGCATCACGTACATGCGGTTAACCAGACCCGGCCGAGGTTAAATCAGCAACCGGGGCAACACTTCTTGCCACCACAGGAACCCCTGGCGGTGGTGTATGTCAAGTATTGATGCCGAAATTCTGTTATGTAAATAATATGTACTTACAACTTGACAATTGCCCCGACAACGGCTATGATGCAACGACAAAAGTTGGGGAGAAGGGATTGCGAGCAAAGACGTTTCTTAAGGCCTCCAGAGGATGTTAGCTAGTTTTGCCCAGCGAAACAGGATTGAACTAGCCAGTCACTCCTCTATTCCTCTGTACTACCAACTCTCCCGAGTTCTGCAAAGATTCATCCAGGAACAAGGTCTCAAGCCTGGCGATCGTTTTCCCTCCGAGGAGGCCATTACGGAGCACTTCGGCGTTTCACGCCCTACGGTGAACAAAGCAGCCCAGCAATTGGTTGCACAAGGTTGGCTGGTTCGCGAACGTGGGCGCGGCACGTTCGTGGCGGACAAGTCTCTGGTGGAACTTACGTTGCTTAGTGACGGCCTGAGTCTAGCTGAGCAGTTTGGTGACCAAGCCCGTTTGCAAACCAAAGGAATCGCTGCAAAACACGTTCCTGCCACGTCTCAGCTTTCTGCCTCATTACACGTACCATTGGAAGAGCCTGTCCTGTTTCTCCGACGGCTACGGCTAGTGGATAATCGACCAATCATAGTCTGCGACTCGTACGTGCAGGCGACCCGATTTCCTGGGCTTGCTGAGCATCCATTCGTCCGCGAAAGCTTATACGCCACTTTTGAGGAAAGATACGACGTTCCGGTCATGTATTCGAGCCGAACGGCCGAAGCGGTAGAGATTGTCGAACAAGAAGTAGCGGCTTTGCTTGAGGTTCCCTTGTTCAGCCCTGTTCTATTGCTTAGAGGAACCACCTTCACAAAGGGACATGTGCCTATTGAGTATCTGACCTCGTACGTAAGGGAGGGCGTTGCGTTCAGAAGTACCGTTCGGCGCCCGCTGGCTCAACAGGCTGCTGTTGAGGGTGCAAGAAGAGGTTCCTAGGATGTACCCCCATAGGAGGGAGCGTTGAAACAGGACATCATCCTGGCTCATGATTTCGGCACCACCGGCAACAAGGCTGTTCTGTTCGACTCCGATGGCAATCGCCTGGCTAGCCATTATTCCCCCTACGAAACAACTTATCCACGGGCTGGCTGGGCGGAACAGAAGCCGGATGACTGGAAACAGGCCTTTAGGGAATCAACAAAGTCGGTGCTCACTTCAGCACGCGTCCGGCCAGAACAGATCGCCGCAGTATCCTTCAGTGGCCATATGCTTGGTTGTGTCCCCGTTGACGCTCAAGGAAATGTCCTTCGAAAGACGGTTTTTCTTTGGGCCGATTGTCGGAGTCAACAACAGGCCGAATTTATCAAAAAAACAATCAAGTGGGAGGCTTTCTATCGGGCTACAGGAGGAGGGCTCGAACTTGCTCTGTATCCGGCAGCGAAGATCCTGTGGCTGAAAGAACACGAACCAGAACTATATGCAAAGACCTACAAGTTTATCGGTACGAAGGACTTGCTTGTCCATTGGCTGACTGGCTGCTTTGCCACCGATTATTCAGATGCGTCCAACACGGGATTGTTCGATATTCGAAGACGGGTCTGGGCTGATGAACTCGTTCGAGCTCTGGGGCTTGATATCAAGAAGCTTCCCGAGCAGGTGCTTCCTAGCACCAAAGTGGTTGGTCCAATCACTCCTCAAGCGGCCCGCGAGTCTGGATTGGCAAAAGGGATTCCAGTGGTAATGGGCGGTGGCGACGTTCCGTGCGCTGCGGTAGGCGCGGGAGTCGTCAAGGAGGGAACCATTTACAACTACATCGGCTCTGCCTCCTGGGTAGCCATGGCCACCCAAAAACCCGTCTTTGATCTGGAAATGCGGCCGTTCACCCTATGCCATCTGGTGCCGGATATGTATGTCTCTCAACTTGCCACCTATTCCGCAGGTGTAGTCTATGGCTGGTTCCGCGACCAGATCTGTCAATTGGAGGGAGTACGGGCGGCAGAGGAGACCAACCAGAATGCGT
>CAZMOL010000002.1:0-7063 GCA_964568045.1 uncultured Thermotogae bacterium | reverse complement strand
CAGATCTGTCAATTGGAGGGAGTACGGGCGGCAGAGGAGACCAACCAGAATGCGTTTGCCCTCATGGATGAAGAGGCCGCCTGTTCAGAGCCGGGTGCACGCGGTTTGCTTTTCCTACCGCATCTACGCCCAGGCGGGGCCCCCTTTCACGATCTTGATGCTCGCGGCGCCCTGTTTGGACTTTCACTTGCCCATACAAGAGGCGATGTCATACGCGCAGTCCTGGAAGGTATCACTCTCAACATCCGGCTAATCTGCGAGGCCCTGGAGCAACAGGCGGGGTCGCCGTTCTCCGAAATCCGGATGGTGGGGGGTGGTGCGAGAAGCCGGTTGTGGCGTGACATCGCTGCAAGCATTCTCAACAAGAGAGTGCTGAGCCTTTCAGTACAGCAGGAGGCCAACTCGCTCGGAGCAGCGGTGACTGCCTGTGTGGGAATCGGGGTTTTCGATCGATTCGATGATGCCGTGAAGAGATTCATACGGGTCGAGGAAGCGACTTCACCGAACAAGAACAGTCAGGCTGCATACGAGGCTCTGTTCCAGCTGTTTCGAAGCGCATACGATCACGCGTCAGCTGTACACGCTCTCCTTAAATCCCTTAGTAGGCCTTAACGAGAATGACGAGAAAGAAATTGACGCCTCTCAAACCACGAAGACAAAAGGAGGTGGTGCGGAAGAGAAAAAACGCCGAAATGGTATCAACGGTCTAGGAAACTTAGGAGATTGTGTAAGGAGGTTCTGAATGTGTAAGAGAATTGGTTTTGTTATGCTGTTGATTGCTCTGCTTCCTCTGGCGGTTTTTGCCGCAGAGAGAACGATCGGAGTTGGAGCGCAAGGCCTTTCCAGTCCGGTGCCCAGCCGGTTGGCCAATGAATGGAGACGAGTAGGCGAGGCCAACGGTTGGGAGATACTGACCGTGGACGGGGGCGGTGACATGCAGAAGGTCATCGATGCCGCACTCACCTGGGTCCAAATGGGAGTAGACGCCATACACATCTTCTTCCCGCCTGCTGGCTCCATCGGCGAGTTAGCCGAGGCCTGCGAAGCGGCCGGGATTCCACTCATCACGACGGGATACGGTTGTGGACAAGGACAAACCTTCGACGTGGGAATGAGTGACTTCGAAGGTGGAGTCAAGATGACCCAGTGGTTGTTCGATACCCTTGGTCGGGAAGGTGAAATCGCCGTACTGCATTGGGACCAGGTTCCCTGCCCGCGTCAGCGGTACGCTATGTTAGAAGCGATGCTCCCCGAGTATCCAAACATCAGTGTTGTGGCCAGCCACGTCGCCAAGTTCCCCGGTGCCGGTGAGGACTGCCGCGCTGCCATGGAGAACATCCTGTTGGCCCACCCCGAGATCGATGGGGTATGGGGTGCATGGGACGAACTGACGATGGGCGCTGTTCAGGCGGTTATTGCCGAAGGGCGGGATGACATCGTATGTGTTGGCATCGATGGAAACCTATCCACCTTTGATGCAATCCGCAGCGGTGGGCCATTCAAGATGACCATCGCTCCTGACTGGGAACAAGGAGCAACCCTGGCAGTGACGGAGCTGCAGGAGCGACTCTGGCAAGGTCTACCACCTGCGCAACAGCAGTTCTACATCGATATACCGATCGTCACCGCATACAACTGTCCTCCCGCTGGCTGGTACTATAGCGAATGGATGGCAGCTGGCATGCCGGACGAGCCAAAGTAAACCGACACGTTGGAAAGGGGCTTTACGCAATGGCAAAGCCCCTTTCCGTATGTTTCCGGCAGCCGAATAAGTACAATGTACCAATCGGTTAGCATGCAAGGCTCAATGATGAACAAGCTGATCATGGAGTTGCGTGGTATCACCAAGACATTTCCCGGCACCGTGGCTTTGCAGGATGTCGACTTCGATCTACGAATGGGTGAGATTCATGCCCTGGTGGGACAAAATGGTGCAGGAAAATCAACCCTGGTCAAGGTGCTGGCTGGGATCTATGCAAAAGATAAGGGCAAGATCGTAATCGGTGGCAGACCAATCGATCACCTCACACCAAGAAAGTCTCATGATCTGGGAATGCGTTTCATACATCAAGAGCTGAATCTCATTCCCCAGTTTAACGTAGCAGAGAACATCGTGCTGGGAGATCCTTATCCGTTGCGAAAAAAAACTCGTTTCATCCGCTGGCAGGCTCTAAACGCACACGTGCGTAATCTCCTCGAGAATCTAGGGATCTCTATCGATCCAAAGCGATCCGTTCAAGAACTGACTGTGGGCGAACAGTGGATGGTCGCCATCGCGCGCGCGCTTTACTCCCAGGGCAAGGTTCTGGTAATGGACGAGCCAACCTCGTCTCTCACGCGTAAAGAGGTTCAGGAGCTATTTCAATTGGTTCGATCACTGGCCGCCAAAGGCACTTCCGTGATCTACATCTCACATCGACTTGAGGAGGTGTTTGAGCTTGCGCAACGCATCACTGTCCTCAAGGACGGAAGGAAAGTTGGAACACTCATCGGCTCTGATGTAGACCTCAGCAAGCTTGTCCAGTTGATAGTCGGAGGAAAACCTCAGGATCTCTTTCCTGCCAAAGAACCCTGGGAAGGAGAGCGTGAAACGGTTTTGGAGATCGAGGGATTGACCACGATTGACCGACGACTTCAAGACGTCACCCTCTCTGTCAGAGAGGGCGAAGTCGTTGGCCTGACCGGTTTATTGGGGGCAGGACAGAGTGCTTTGGCCGACATCCTTTTTGGTGCGAGTCGTGTGCGATTCCAAGGGGAAAAGATCCGTGTGAACGGGAAATCATACATGCCTCGATCGACACACCATGCAATTACACGAGGTATCGCCCTGGTTCCGGAAGAACGACGAAGTCAAGGGCTGGTCACTGAAATGAAGCTGTGGGAGAATATCATCCTTCCGAGCTTGGATCGTTTCGTACTGGATCCAATTTCTCGGCTCATCAACTACAGAAAAAGCCGCAGTGAGACGAGGAAACAGATGGAGTTGTTAGACATTCGGGCTACCGGCCCCAATCAGCAGGTTCGCTACCTAAGTGGTGGAAATCAGCAGAAAGTCGTGCTGGCAAAATGGCTTCTACGAACTCCTCGCTTGCTGATCCTGAACGAGCCTACAAGAGGTATCGATGTGTCGACAAAAGCGGAGATATATCGACTCGTTCGAAAGCTTGCCGCTTCTGGAAACGCGATCCTCTTTATCTCATCGGAAGTCGAAGAACTGGCCGGAGTTTGTAACCGAGTTCTCATCATGCGGAAAGGCTGTTTGGTCACAGAGCTTGAAGATACGAACCTTACTCCGAGCAAGGTCATGGAGTGCTGCTACGAAAGTTAAACGATGCCACGACAACGCAAACTCCTAATCGCTCTTGACACCAAGGCAGTGTGGATCACGTTTGGACGATTCGGTACGTTGATCGGTCTGTTTCTCCTTGTTGCCGTATTCACGACCCTTAAACCGGCCATTTTCCCAACCCCACGTAATCTTCTGAATATCCTGAACCAGATCTCGCTTCTTGGAATCTGCTCTGCAGGGTTGACGATCTGCCTGGTAATGAACGAGTTTGACCTCTCTATTGGCGCGATCGCCACACTGGGGGCAGTGTTAACCGCTGGCTTTCTCCCGAATATGCATCCTGTGCTTGCAGTACCCATTGTCATTGTGATCTGCACTGGGATCGGCTTGGTAAATGGATTAGTCATCGCTACCTTAGGTGTCTCCTCGTTTATGGCAACCCTGGGGAGCATGACAATCCTCACCGGGTTCAGTTATTGGTACACAAGCGGAAGCGGGTCGATCCTGTATAGTGGTATCCCCAAAGGGTTCCTGATAATTGGCAAAGGAACCTTCCTGCACATCCCCTACCTTGTCTTTTTCATGATCGGTGTCCTGGTGCTACTCCACCTTTTCCTCAATCACACCTCTACCGGAAGGCACATGTATGCGGTGGGGGGGAACCCGGAAGCGGCACGTTTCGGGGGTATTCCCATTCAGAAGCTTAAGATTCTCGGATTCATGACATCCGGTTTTCTTGCCGGACTGACCGGGGTACTCCTCGTTGCCCGTTTAGGCTTGGCTGAACCAACCATCGGAGATCGCTTCCTATTCGACGCGTTCACAGCAGTCTTCCTCGGAGCCGCATCGATCAAAATAGGGCAGTTCCATATTATCGGTACATTGATCGGAGTCCTCATCATGGGAACGCTTTTTAACGGATTCACTCTGCTCGACGTGCCTTACCATCTGCAGTTAGTTGCTCAGGGAGCCATCTTGATTGCAGCCGTAACAGCGGCAGGCTTATGGAAAGGATTCTTTAGACAGAAGAGATGATATGTGGAGTGGGAGCTCGGGAGCCCGGATAGAAATGGGAGGATAGACTTGACAGGCAGTCATAAGAAGCGGGCGAGAATACCCCACGAGATAGCAGAAAGAATGATTCCTATCTTGAGACGGTATGGAATCATTGCCGTCTTGCTTTTGCTATTCACGATCTTCTCTATCCTGCGCCCAGGAATCTTCCCTTCGTTAGGAAACCTCATCGCGATCTTAAAGCAGATTGCGCTTCTGGGCATCATTTCAACGGGACTGACCGTTTGCCTGATCTTGGGCGATTTTGATCTCTCTATCGCCGCTGTGGCAACTTGGAGCGGAGTGCTTATCGCTTCGTTGCTCCCCCTTATCAACATGTGGGTAGCCATCGTGGCTGTTCTATCCATGGCAGTCGGTGTTGGGCTTGTCAATGGCTTCTTTTCAGCCGTGGTGGGGATTTCTCCCTTTATCGTCACATTGGCCGTGCAAACCATGCTTCGGGGTCTCACCTTATGGTATACGGGCGGTTATTCTCTCTACTCGGGCATTCCGCGAGCCTTTGTAAATCTAGCGCGTGGGACCTTCCTCAGTGTACCCTACCTCGTGTACTACATGCTCTTCATCTTTCTAGTCTTCTACGCCGTCATCAACCATTCCTCATTCGGAAAGAAGGTGTACGCCGTAGGGGGGAACCCGATTGCTTCTCGATACTCAGGCATCAGCGCCGTACGAATACGCTTGGTGGGATTCATGATCTCAGCCGTTCTTGCCTCGTTGACCGGGATACTTCTTGCCGCACGTCTCTCATCTGGGCAACCGCGAGCAGGTGAAGGCCTTCTGCTTAATGCCTTTGCGGCCGTCTTTCTCGGTGCTGCCACGTTCCATGGAGGACGATTCCACGTTGCCGGGACATTAGTTGGAGTATTGTTTATCGGTGTTCTGAATAATGGCCTGGTTGTCTTAGGGATTCCATTCTACCTTCAGTACGTCATCCAAGGCGCTGTCTTGGTGCTAGCGATTGCTGCTTCGCGCGTGGTACGAAGGGCATAAGTAGCCTCTTGGCATAGCTGGTTAGTCGGTAGCGCCAACGGCGCCCTGGGCGCGTACGTCGCGTTCATCACCGTGCCATTCCACTGGCCGATCCGGCAACGCACATCGCCAGTGAGCAGGGCGCGGAGATTGGTCGGCCGAGCACGCTGTTCGTCGAGGTGGGCCGCGAGAGGGATGAGGCCACTGCCGTGCGAGTGGGTGGGCAAGTGGTGCTTGTTGCAGAAGGTGTAGTTTGATTCTAGAACAGGAGGCTTCGATGATCGTACAGGCAACGGAGAGGAAGAAACGCGGCTTCAAAGGGGTGGAGTTCCTGGTCGGGGCAACCGGAGAACGGATGATGGTCACCCTGATGACCTTCAAGAAGGGCCAGGAAGTGGGAACGCATTCTCATCCTCACGAGCAGGCCGGCTACTGCGTCCAAGGTCGGTTTGAGTTGACCATTGCCGGCAAGTCGACGCTGATCGAGCCGGACGACAGCTACGTGATCCCTGGAGATGCGCCCCACAGCTATCGAATCCTGGAGGATGCCTTGGCTGTGGAGGTCTTCTCTCCGCCCCGCGAGGAGTACCGCTAGGTAAATTCCTGGCAATACCGGCCCGTCGCCTCAAGCTGACGTCCACGTGAGTATCTTTTGTAACGACAGTCACAAGTTGATAGAGGTGCTCACTCTTATGCGAGGTTCTTGTCTCCTCCCAGGAGTAGCTTGGTGCAGGTGTGCGATGGCGAGACACGTGAGGATACTGCGGCAATGACCACTCGTGAGGGAACAAGCATGGCACCAGTTCGCTACGTGTTGCAGCGTTCTGCCTTCGGCGCACTCGGCATCGTCTGGCAGGGGACTGTGGAGGGGCCAAGGTTACTGCGGGTGTTTCTTCCCGTGCCACAGACTCCGGTGGAGGCGCTTGTGCAGGCAGCGTTTGTGGGTGCTCAACCTCGTTCAAATCCTTCGATCGCGGAACTGGGAGAACGAATGCAGGCGTTTCTGGAAGGAGAGACTGTGGATTTCGAGTTGGGAATGGTTGCACTGGAGCGGTGCTCTTCGTTTCAACAGCGCGTCCTTCTCGCCGAGCACAAGATACCGCGAGGGTGGGTGAGTACCTACGGACGTATTGCCAGCAGTTTGGGAATTCCTGGGGGTGCACGGGCAGTGGGGAGAGCCCTTGCTGAAAATCCCTTTCCGATCATCATCCCGTGTCACCGGGCGATCAGAGCAGGCGGGCAGCTTGGAGGATATCAGGGTGGGCGAAAGCTGAAGCGTGCGTTGCTTGAGCTTGAGGGGATAGAGTTCTCGCTAACGGAGAAGGCTCTGATGAGGCGGGTCTACTACTAGCACTTGGGCTTGTGACCGATCTTTGATTGGCACCTCGCAGTCTGGATCGGCGAGCAGGCGAGGATTCCTGCCCTCCTTCCGGACCGAGCTGATCAGGATAGAATTAGGTACACGTATGTCGGGAGGTAGCATGCAAAGGGCAATGATTGTCGCACTTGTTGGCGCAGTGGGCACCGGTCTGGCAATCGGCACTCAGGCGACGCTGAACACCTGGTTGGGAAGGCTGGTCGGTCCTATCCGTACGGGGCTCCTGGTGAACTTCGCCGGCGGAATCCTTGCCGGTCTACTCCTGCTCGGCCTGGGGGTCACGGGACAACTGTCACTGTCTGGTTCATTGCGCAGCTTGCCTATCCTCATCTTCGTGGCGTCCGGTGCACTAG
>CAZMOL010000001.1:2043-55813 GCA_964568045.1 uncultured Thermotogae bacterium | reverse complement strand
ATGGATGTTGGGGAATCTCGACATGGGCTACCGGGCTTGAGAAATCTACGGGGTGGAATCGGATGAAATCCTCGCACTCTGGCACCGTTGCATCCTCACGCTTGAATACCGAATCCCAAAGTACTCTGAGGAATTCCCATGGGTAGAGCAGCCAATTGGGAATTGGTGTTACCAACATTCTCTCCGGTATGCCGCAACTTCCTTCGACACTGCAGGAGCAGCAGCACAACACGACCGCCAGAGCAATCACCCACAGGATAATTTTACGGACCATATGCCCCCCGTACCCAATCAAACGGTACAACCTTGGATCATCCAGTTTAGCAATATTGTCTACACATGTTTGGCTGGGAAAACAAAGAGAAGAAGGTTGTTTGGCTTTCTCACGTCGTATCTCGAAAATCCGGACGGAATGCCAAATCAAAGGACAGATCGCATCGATTGGCTTTTCTTCGGATTGGCTCTGTCTTGGGCGGCCATGGTGTTTGTATTCGATGTAGTTGGCTTTGTCTCGCATTACGGCTGTGACCCCGCACCCATGTCGGATGGAGAAAGATGCGGGCAGATGTGGATACGGCTTCAGTAACCAGTATTCCCCTCCCAAGTAGTTGCTTTGGCCGACTAGCAGGACTCGAGAGCATGCAGCCTGCTAGATATGCAATTTGTTGACCAACATGTCATGAATTCTTGGGCCCACAGAAGCGCCGGAGCCAAATCACGCGAGACCCTCTTTGTCCTCTTGCCTTGAAGACAAAGTGACCTCGCGCCACAGAACCTAACACACGACAGCCGGCACACAAGTTCTACAATCAGCCCCCAGGCTCGAATCCCTGGAAAAGCATGATACGCCACAAAGCGAGTCCAGGACACCGCAATGCAATCCGACTGTACGTCACAGAATTCGCCCCGTAGGAGTGGCGCGAACAGGTGGCGTGGAGGCGAGTCGGAGACGAAACCACTTCACGTTCAACCAGCCTAGGCTGCTGGGGCGATAGGCATCCCCCAGGATGAAGGACCGGCTTCTCGCTCCCCTCTGGCTGCTCATTCTCGATCAACGCGGGAGGGCCTTCATGGGCTAGTCAAACTCCTCAACCTCAAAGCTCTCTCCTCAGTAATCCTTCACAGGCTTAAAGGAGCCGGCCGCTGATATCTTCACGGAAACCCCACGCGGCATCCACGGAGTCTCCACGCATGGAGGCTTAATATGCAGGCATGAAAAGACTACTGCTTCTGTTACTGGTTGTTGGCTTGGGTCTGTTGGTACTTACTGGATGCACGTGCGGGATCTGAAAACACTTGGGTATCGGCAATTTCAACCTACATCGCGGAGGATTCAGATGACAAAGATGAGAGGCAAGTGGGCGTGGACGTTTCGGATCGTGCCTGGCCTTGTGTTGATCGGGTCAACGCTGATACTTCTGACAGGATGCTGGCCGGCAAACACGGCGCCTGTGGCATTGTTTGCAGTCAGTGTGCTTGCCGGGCCAGCCCCACTTACCGTTACCTTTAATGCTCTGTCTTCTTACGATCCAGACGGAGTCATCTTAGCGTACAGCTGGGACCACGGAGACGGGTCGACCGGCAGTGGAGACGAGGTCTCTCACACCTACGCCACAGAGGGCTCCTACACGGTCACCCTTGAAGTGACGGACAACGGTGGAAAGATCGCCACCATGCAGAAGGGTCTTACCGTCCTCCCACCCGAAACGCAAGTCCCTGACCCTCCCGGCGGAGGCACCTGCGGCTAGAACCATCTGTTCATTGAGGCTGATCCGATACTGTGGGCATTCTGGGCCCACCATCTGTCTCCCAGCAGTTTCGAATAGTTGTAATGATGCCTCATGCGCTCTCCGGTTTTCGTACAAGAGAGCGAATTGCTGTGTCAGACGTGCACGTGTTTTGCCACTGCAAATCGGAATAGGTATCCTCCAGTACACAACGGCTTGATGCGAGGGCATCTTGACAGGGAATGCGTGTGCGATCAGCGATCCAGAAAAGGGATCAGCAAATCCTGGCTTCTCAGATTCCAGGACGGACCTCATTTCTGTCAGACGGCTCTTATTTAGGTGCACCTTCGCCGTCGTAGAGCAAGTGGCTCCAAGGAGGAGGGATGTCTAGACCACCGACATTGATCGTCCTGGCTGCAGGGATCGGCCGCCGCTACGGCGGCCTGAAACAGATCGAACCGATTGGACCAAACGGCGAGATCCTCCTCGACTATTCTGTCTACGATGCCCTCGCCGCGGGATTTGAGACGCTGGTCTTCGTCATCCGGCGAGACATTGAGGCCACGTTTCGTCAGAAAGTTGGCCAGACAATTGAGCGGCACTGCGACACGCGCTACGCCTATCAGGAAATGGAGAGTATCCCTGAGGGGTTCGGCGTCCCCCGCAATCGGCAGAAACCGTGGGGCACGGCGCATGCGGTCCTGATCTGCCGCGACATGGCCGACGCTCCGTTTGGGGTAATCAACGCAGACGATTTCTATGGCCGCAGCTCGTTTCGGCAACTGGCAGAGTTCCTCGAAGGCGTGGAAGAAAAGAAGGGAATTCGGGGCTGCGCCATCGGCTACCCCGTCGAGAACACCCTAACCGACCACGGATCGGTAACACGCGGGGTGTGCGAGGTAAATCCAGACGGCTCACTCGTCCGGATAGACGAACGAACAAACGTGCAGCGATTCGAGAAGACTGTAAAGGCGTCGGATGACGGTGAGCACTGGCTCGATATTCCCCTAGGAACTGTCGTATCGATGAATATGTGGGGATTTAGCCCCTCGCTGTTTGCAGAATTGGACGCGCGATTCCGCCAATTCCTGGGCGGGGACAGTCAAACGCTCGAGACAGGCGAGTATCTCCTGCCCAAAGTGGTCGGCGATTTGGTCCAAGAAGACACAGCACGCATCACGGTGATTCCAACCTCCGAACAATGGCTAGGCGTAACCTATCCCGAGGACCGGAAAACAGCGCAGCAGGGAATAAGGCATCTAATCGCCCGGGGTATCTATCCGGAAGACTTGTGGGCATAGTAGCTCATGTAGGGGATCAGCAGTTGACCAGCGAAACCATCAGAGAGAGTGGTCCAGCGCGCCTGGAGTATTCGATCCGCAACGGTCGAGCCATGAGCTCCATCTATCAACGCTCATGCTGGATTGCAGGACCTAACCCCATTGGTGCTCCTGCTTGTTGCTCAACAGCTAGATGGCCGGCGGGTCTGGACACCCCACAAGCTCGTGTTTGAGTACGGAGATCCGTGGTATCCTGAACGCTTCAACAACAGTGAAGAGGATACTTGCGACGAGAACCCATCCTACAGGCTTCTGGAATGCCCACGCGGCGGCGGGCCACAAGCCCCGGTGCCTCGCCGAAGCGAGAAGCAGATCCACTACGCCCCATGCAAGCATGCCGCCTAGCAACGCGAAGGGCCAGAAGTAGATGAGATTCAGATTCTCCTTCACAACTTCCGAGACACGTTTGGGGCTGCGGAACCTGTAGTAGTAAGTGCTTACAGACTGCCTTAGGTAGACGAGGTACGGTTTTCGTGCCTCCTCAGACCAGCCCTGCGTCGAGAGGTACCAGTCAAGTGCATTCCTAATCTGAATCCACCGGTGTTGGATTGAGCACTCGAGGCATGACCTGACGAAGAACCGGAACAGCAGCGGAATCGACACTGCTAAAGCCATAACTGCATTCTCTGTGGGGAAAGCTCCTTTGCCAGCCACGCCAATCGAGGCGATCACAGCACCAGTCGCTAGGGTTGTCGCCCAGTTATGAGTTGCATGAAGGCTGTTGCGCGCAAGCGCGAACTCGCTTGTGACCCTACCGTAAAACGCTTTGATCCACTCCGAGTCCGGAGTCCCGTCCATCGTTTCCTCCTCATAGCTGTGTCCATCACAACAGTATCATCGGAGCCTGATCGAGCCAAGCGAGTGGACTTGTGCAACGCTAGCTGGACCACTCGATCCGCGTGCGCAGTTCCCGAAGCGTCAGAGGTTTCGTTGAGCCTCCTGTGCGATCTCTGAGTATGGCGATGTCCTTACCAATGGCCAAGCGGGTTTGCTCTTCCTGTTCCTCGTGCCAGCGATACCTCTCTGGGAAAACCCGAAGAAGCTGAGTCCATTGGCGAATCCCCGCTTTCACACAAGCCCCTCCGCAGTTGTTATGTGAGAAACCCAGCTCGTACAGCCTTGGCCGCTTCGGGGTGTGCACACTCGGTGCCGGGGGGTAAACCTCGCCGACAAGAGGAAACTCGCAATCATAGCCTTGAGCCTTCCACCTCACCGATACTGAGGTGATCCGTCGTCCTTCCGATTCGCCAAGACCGAAGCAGAGCACTGCATCTCCGGATGGATAGCTCTGACGCAGGAGTCTCCTAAGCATCTGGATCTTCAGCACCCAGTTACAGGGGCAGACTCTGGTGTTCCCGATGAAGCGCTTGTCGCGGAAGACCTCCCAAGGATTGCGACCGTCGGTGTAACGCTCGACAGCCTTGCCAAGGAGGATTTCTGCATCAGTGAGAAAGCGGTAGAGGTCATGGTCCTCGATAAGGGTGTCGAAGAACCAGAGCCTTACTCGCGACTCAGGAATCCGGGCTAGCACGCGACGGGCAACCTCGAACGACCCCAATCCCCCAGAGAACAGCACAATTCGGTCTCTACACATGATCCCCTGTGCTAGTACGTCCTCTAGTATACTTCCGAAGAGTTCGGGGAACACGTACCCTGACGTCCGCGCAAATCGAGGGACATCCCTGGAAGCGCACGGTTTGTCAAGGCGAGCTTCTCAAGGTACCTCCTTTGAAGATGGTCGCTGCGTCATCTTGCCCGGTGAGTCGGAGTCATCTCTTGGTTGTCAGGCGACAACAGGTTCTTCGGGTGACGTGTCGCAATCACAAACGCAAACCTGAAGGCCGCCAAACAAGAAGAAAACCCAACGAATGAGCAGCTGTTGCTACACCTACGACAGACGGCTTAGTGCTTGGCGGATCTGTTCGAGTGCCCGCTGGATATTGGAGAGTGAATTGGCGTAGCTGATGCGCAGATACCCCTCCCCCAGGCTCCCAAATGCCGTGCCGGGGAGAACCGCCACATCGGCTTCCTCCAACAGGTAGTCGGCCAGCTCATCGACCGGCTTTCCCAAAGCCGTCACGTTGGGAAAGGCGTAGAACGCACCACCCGGCTTCTGGCAGCTGATTCCCGGGATCTCCTGCAGCCCAGCGACGATGACGTCCCGACGTCGCTGGTACTCCTGTCGTACACGTTCCACCTGATCCTGCGGTCCGGTCATGGCCTCGATCCCGGCGTATTGGGTGAAGCAGGCAGTACAGCCAACGGAGTGGGTCAGCAAGAGAGAGACCCGCCCGGCCAACTCCTTCGGCATCACGGCGTACCCGAGGCGCCAGCCGGTCATGGCGTAGGTCTTGGAGAACCCATCCACGAGAATCGTTCGAGTCCTCATGCCGTCAAGGCTCGCTATGCTGGTGAACGTCGACCCGTCGTAGATCAACCGCGAATAGATTTCATCGGACAGGACCCAGCAATCGTGCTCGCCGGCAAGAGCGGCAATGCACTCAAGGTCAGAGACCGGCATGACACCGCCGGTGGGATTGCCGGGAGAATTGAGGATGATCATCCGTGTTCGATCGGTTACCAACTCACGTACCGCTTGAACATCGAGGCTAAACCCCTTCTCCTCGCACAACGGAACCGGGACCGGCTTTCCGCCGGCCACCCGGATCATCGCCTCGTAGGTAGGAAATCCCGGATTTGGGTAGAGGACCTCATCCCCAGGCTCAACCAGGGCCAATGCGGGAAAGAAGAGAAGCGGCTTCGACCCTGGGGCGATGATCACTTCCTCGGGTTCCACCGCAATGCCTCGAGAACTTGCGACGTACTCGGCAACGGTTTCACGCAGTTCGAGCAGACCCGCGGGAAGCGTGTAGCGGGTCTTGCCGTTCTCGATCGCGCGAATCCCTGCCGCTGCAACATTGGAGAACGTAGCGAAATCGGGCTGACCGATCTCCAGATGAATAATATCGCGGCCCTGCCGCTCCAATTGCTGGGCCTTGCTCAGCACCACGTAGGCGCCTTCTTCCCGCAGATGGCGAACGCGCTGCGTAAACGACATGGATCCCCCTATGGTAAGTGGCGTCTGATCTGTTGCCTCTGTACTGGTCAGAGTATACGCGACTTCGTGCCGGTACTCGCCAAGTAGCCAGACATGCCAAACCAATTGCCTTTACTTGAACCCTAGCACTTGGTATAGTAGTGATGCTATGAATCGGGTAAAGGGGACCGTGAGAAGGTTCAATGAAATGATAGGCCTCCCTGGCTCCCTTTGCTCCGCATTCAGCATGATGATGTCGTGACCGCTTTGTTCCAATAGCCAATCGGGCTAGAGGACAAGGCGGCGGATGCAGACTGCAGGAATTTCCTGCGGTCTTTGTTTTTTTGGATCGAGAAAGGAACGCGAGCGCCACAGTGAAATGAACGGAGCCAAGGAGGACAACCATGACTGATCATGCCTCGACAAGAGCCGTCCACGCGGGAGAGGAAAAGCGCAAGCCCTACGGTGCGCTAACCACCCCCATTGTCCAGACCTCAACCTATACATTCGAGAATACTGCAGAGGTTCTGAATTACATGCGCCGCAAGGCCACTAACGATCCGGAGAACCGTGAGGAGTACGGCCGCTACAGTAACCCGACACAAACCGTAGCAGAGCGCAAGATCGCCGAGCTAGAAGGCGGCGAACAAGCGTTGCTTTTTGCTAGTGGGATGTGCGCCATCACAACTGCGATACTGGCCCTGCTATCCGCAGGCGATCACGTAGTGATGGTTCGCAACTGCTACCGCCGCACACGAGATCTTGCCCTCAACTTCCTGCCCCGATGGGGAATCGAGGTGACCCTTGTGCCAGCCGAGAAGCCGGCCGAGCTGGCTTGTGCCATTTGTCCCCACACGCGCCTGATCTTTGCCGAGACACCGACCAATCCCTACCTACGTGTGATGGACCTACCGAGAATGATCGAGCTCGCCAAGCAGCACAACATAACGACGGCGATTGACAGCACCTTCGCCACGCCGATCAATCTGCGACCACTGGAGTTCGGCTTGGATCTGGTGATCCATAGTGCAACCAAGTACTTGGGCGGCCACAACGACCTGTTGGCCGGAGCCGTCGTCGGGACCAGCGAGACCCTGACCAAGATCAAGGAGGCACGGGGGGTATTGGGTGGCATAAGCAGCCCCCACGACGCGTATCTGCTGCTCCGCGGGATGAAGACCCTCGAGTTGCGCGTTCGTCGCCAGAACGAGAGCGCGCTACAGCTCGCCCAATTCCTGGAGGAGCACCCGTCCGTCCGCCGCGTGTACTACCCGGGCCTTTCCAGTCACCCCGACTACGAGATTGCGCGGCGCCAAATGAACGGATTCGGCGGTGTCGTCAGCTTCGAGATCGATGGCGACGCGGAGAAGACAGGAAAGTTCATCGATGGCCTGCGCTTGCCATACATCGGTCCTACACTGGGCGGGGTCGAGTCTATCGCTCAACAACCGGCGATCTTCGTTTCCCTGGACCCCAACAAGCGGCGTGAAGCGGGGATCGAGGACAACTTGGTCCGCTACGCCGTGGGCATCGAAGACGCTCGCGATATCATCGCCGATCTGGAACAGGCACTGACGGGAATGTAGCTTAATCACAGGGAGGGACCGATGATCGTACAGAAGTTCGGCGGCACATCCGTTGCAGACGCGAATTGCCTTGCCGGTGTGGCCGATATCGTCACCGAACAACAAAATTCGAGGGAAACTGTAATCGTTGTCTCGGCGATGAGCGGCGTGACCGCCCAGTTGATCAGCGGGGCGCGGGCTGCGGCAGAGGGAAAAGATGCTACATTCCGCGAGATCAAGACCCGGGTACACCGTGAGCATCTCGATGTGGTAGAGACCCTCCTGGACGATGGCCCGCAGAGTGACGGAATCTGCGCCTTCATTGAAGAGCGCCTGGAGGCGCTGGAGCGTCTCTATACCAGCATCTCCGTGCTGGGAGAGCTGACCGCCCGTGTCAACGACGCGGTGGTATGCTTTGGGGAGCAACTCTCGGCCAGCATTCTGGCGGCTGTGTTGCGAAGACGCGGCCTCCGAGCACAGGCCGTCCGCGCGACTGAATTGATCGTCACCGATGACAGTTTCGGAAGCGCCACGCCGCTTCTTGAGCCAACACAACAGCGGCTCAAGCAACAAGTTGGGCCATTGCTCGCTCGTGGAGTAATTCCCGTCATTACCGGTTACATCGCTGCAACCGAACAGGGAGTGCCGACGACCCTTGGTCGCAGCGGGAGTGACTACTCCGCCACCATCATAGCGGCGTGTCTTGGCGCCGATGAAGTATGGATCTGGACGGATGTGGACGGAATCCTCACCGCTGACCCCAACATCGTGCCCCAGGCCCGACCACTGAGAGAGCTCTCCTACACTGAAGCGACCAACCTTGCTCGGTTCGGTGCGGAGGTTCTCCACCCCAGGACAATTCGACCGGTCATCGCCAACAGCATCCCGTTGCGCATCCTCAACAGCTTCAACCCCACCGATCCGGGCACCTTGGTCGTCAAGACTCCCAGTCCGGATCGAGTGTTGTTGCCGGCCATAGTCTCTGCCACGGGCTTGAGCCTGATCACGGTAGGCAGTCAAGCCGAGAGAGTGAGACTGCAAATGGCCATCCGTTCCCTGCAGCGGCTCAATGAAGCCGGCCTAACCGTGCTGATGTTCTCCCAGTCGTACTCCGAGCAAAGCCTCAACTTGGTCGTCCGGGAACAGGACCAAGCACATTGCCTGAGGGTTCTCTCGCGCGAGTTCGCCGACCGTCCGTCGTGGGCACTGCCGGAAACCCCGATCTCAAGTCAGCCTTCGGGGATGCCGACACCTCAATTGGTGGAGGACGGATGCGCCCTTGGAACCAGGGAGAAGGTCGCGATGGTCTCCGTTATCGGTGTTCCCGGCTGGAACAAGGCAGGCATTGCCTCTTGTGCGTTTGCGGCGTTGGGAAAGCACGGAGTGCGGGTGATCGCGGTGGCTCAGGCTACGACTGAGGATAGCGTTTCTTTCTGCATCCCGCAGGATGAGGTCGCAGGCACGGTGCGCTTCTTGCACCGTGAGCTGGGTTTGGAAGACAGAACACGCCGGTGACGCTCCCAGCGAAGCCCCGAGCCGTCCTCACTTACCCAGTGCTCAACTCCTGCAGGAGCGTGCGCACATCTTTGGGAGTGCCCACATTGAATCTTGCCTGCGAGGGTCTTACCCCCACGCGAATGGAGTATGCGCCTTGCGGCAAGATCCCAAAAAGATCCTCATCGGTGCGATCATCTCCGATGGCCAAGATGAAGTCCCACTTGCTCCTGGCAAGCCACTTGAGCGCAGCTTGACCCTTATCGACTCCGGAGTTCTTGATTTCGATGATCTTGTTCCCTTCCAGCACTCCGAGGTTATACGCGGGAGCAAGCTGGAGCAAGGTATCTTTCAGTTCGGACAAACGTCGCTCTGCCAGCGCGGGATCGACGCGTCGATAGTGCCACACCAGCGAAAAATCCTTCTCTTCGACAAAGGAGCCCGGCGTTCGGTCCACGTAGTGCCTGAGAGTCGGCGCAAGCTCCGCTTTCCACTGGCCGCTCAACGGTTGTATGGTGGCCCACTTTGCTTTCGGGGCTTTGATCCACGCGCCGTGTTCTGCAATCAGCCCAACATTCAGATCTGCGAACCACTCCTGCAACGTTTCCTTGTCCCTGCCGCTGATGATGACAACCTCGGCGTTCTTAAGGCCAAACAGGTTTCCAAGTAACCTCAGAAGCCCGGCGTCTGGCTTGGCTCTCTCCGGCGTTTTGACAAGCGGCACGAGGGTCCCGTCGTAATCCAAGAGCAACAATCGGTTCTTCCCTCGGCGAAAAGCTCGGATGAGGTCGCTCCGGACTTTCGCGTTAACCCGGTGCGCAGCAAGCTCGGATTGGACGCTCTTGCTGGCGTCAAGCTCGGCGATGAACTCCTCCGCCCATTTCATGACGTTGTGCCGCTTGAGTCGATCCTGCATCGTCCGATTGCGTGCGATCTGCTCTGGCTCAGGCATCGAGAGTGCTTCTTTCAAAGCGGCCACAATGTCTTCTTGATCGTTCGGATTCACCACGATCGCCTCGGAGAGTTCTTCGGCCGCCCCGGCCACCTCACTGAGAACCAGAACGCCTTTGGCATCGCACTTGCTCGCAACGAATTCCTTCGCCACCAGATTCATTCCGTCCCGCAACGGGGTGATCAACGCCACATCAGCGGCACAGTACCACGCAAGGAGGCTACGGAACGGCAACGTGCGATACGAATACCAGATAGGTACCCAGCCGATCGTCCCGTGCTTGCCGTTGATTTCGCCGATGTGCTCATCAATCTGACGTTTCAGCGCCAAGTAATGCTCCACCTTCGTCCGAGACGGAGTCACCGCCAACATGAGATGGACCCTTTCCTTAAACTCGGGATTTGACGCCAAGAAGCGATCGAACGCCTGCAATCGCTGGAGAATACCCTTTGTGTAGTCGAGACGATCGATTGAGAAGATCAACGTGCGGTTTCCCACTTTCTCGCGGATGTCGCTTGCCTCCTCCTGGACGGCGCGATCGCAGGCCCCTTCGGAGAACCGATCGTAGTCGATTCCCATCGGAAACGCATCGACCTTCACCACACGGTCTCCCACGACGAGTTGTCCCATCGTGTGCTCATGACCGAGCAGATACCGGGCACTGTTGATGAAATGGCGCACGTAACCATACGTGTGAAATCCAATGAGATCCGCACCTAACAACCCTTCGAGGATCTCCTTGCGCCACGGAATGAGGCGGAAGATCTCGGAGGACGGAAACGGAATGTGCAAGAAGAACCCAATCTTCGCGTCTGGAAGCTTCTGTCGGACAAGTTGGGGAAGCAGCATGAGATGATAATCGTGGATCCAAATGGTGTCCGCCGGCTCAGCAATCTTGATCAGCACCTCATAAAAGCTCCTGTTTACCTGTTGGTAGGCTTGCCAAAACCCGTCGTCGTACACAGCATACTGTGTGAAGTAATGAAAGAGCGGCCAAATCGTTTTGTTGGAGAACCCGTGGTAGTGATTTCTGATCTCATCAGCAGACAGGAAGATCGGACGGCAGTTTGCGGCAGCGAGTTGTTCCCTAACCTGTTTTTCCTCTGCTTTGCTCCCGCTTGACGTCACCCCGGGCCAACCGATCCACAGGCTATCGTAGGTTTCGTAGAAGGAGGACAAACCCGTTGCCAGACCCCCGACACTGTCCTGAAGCTGCAATCGCCCCTTTCTGCGTTGAACGCTGATCGGCAACCGGTTGGAAACGAACAGTATTCTGCTCAAAGGATTCTAAAACCTCCTTTAGCCCTTGATCTCTCTCATTGTATCACCGATAAAACAGATTGCTCGGCCTCATTTGATAGGATCACAAAGGCGGATCGTTCGGCACCGAGGCTCTGTGGGGCTTAGAACACCCACTCTTCCCCTTGCGCGTATCCGCCGACGTGTTCGGGAATCGCCTCAAACAGAAGCGTCTCTCCAGTGACGATCGCGCCCTCACCGAAGCGATCGCGGATCCGATCGATCGCACGGTTTAACCGCTCCTGGCGGTGGTCTTCCTGCAACAGCTGTCCGGGAAGACTCGCTTTTTCGGTGAGGTTGCGCACTGAGACCCCGACATACGAAACGGCTTCGGGCTGCAGCGCCATCGCCCGGTGGATGGCCAGACATGCTCGGTAGATCGTCTCCCCGTCGTCGGTGGGGCAGGCAAGGGTGGTCTGTTTGCCACAATGCCCTTCGAGTGCTCCGAGTCGAAAGCCGGAGTAGACCGTGCGACCGACCACCCCCAGCTTGCGCATCCGCCGCCCCACTCTGTCGCACAGACCACGCAGCACAAGCAGAGCCAACTCAATGGACCGCAGCCGCGGCGGAAGGGATCTGGAATGGCCGACCGATTTCACCGGAACGACCGTCGTGTAGGGAATCACGGGACTGGAGTCGCGCCCTTGGCCAATCTCCTTCAGAAAGAGGCCGTATACCCCGAACTCCCGCTTCAAGTAATCGTCCGGTGCCCGCCCTAGGTCGGCCATGGTGTGGATTCCCACCTTGGCAAGACGGATCTCGATTCTCCTGCCGATGCCGCACACCTCGCCCACTGGCGTGGTCGCGAGCAGTTCTGCGAGCTGTTCGGCCCGCAGTTCGCCAATCCCGTCCGGCTTGTGCCGCTTGGCGATTAGCTTGGCCATCGTCTTATTGGAGGCGATCCCAAGTGTTGCCGTGATGCACGGCCCGAGGGCCTCACGGAATTCCTCCTTGATTCGTGTGGCCATCGGGACAGCCCCTCCATAGCGGGAGGCCTCTTGAGTGACGTCCATGAACACCTCGTCGATGCTGAACACCTCCAGCGCGGCGGTGTAGTTTTTGAGAATGGTCAGGAACCGTTTGGTGACCTCAATATAGCGTGACATACTCCCGGGAACGAGGATGAGGCGGGGACAGAGACGACGTGCCTCCCACATCGGCATGCCGGTCTTGAGCCCGTAGCACTTTGCCTCACGCGACACGGCAACGACAATCGACCGCTCGTGCGGCTTTCCGGTCACGCCAATCGGTTTGCCACGCAGGGACGGATTCGCCTGCTGTTCCACCGAGGCGAAGTAGGCATCCATATCCAGGTGTACGATAATCCGCGACATGTCGGCGCCCTCCGTTCAGCCCTCCGCGTCGATGGCCTCCAGCGTCCACAGGCAGCGATTCGCATTTAAGCGGATGCGAAACTGGTTCGCCCCACAGCTCACCGAATAACAGAAGAAGTGCGTCTCTCCATCGCGCTCCGGGTACACCAAGTTGGTGGCGGTGACGTCAAAACGCCGATTGCCCCACCGAAACGCGCGCAATAGGGGGTGCGGGGCCCCGCGATTGTAGATGACATAAGCGTCGATGGGCTCTTGAACCGGTTGATACATGGACGTCCACCTCGTTCAGTGTACAGACTGAACAGGCGACTGTCAAGGGGAGAGGATAGAAAACAGGCGGTAACTCTGATGAGGGCCGACAAAACCGACCGCTTCGCGACGAATAAGGCGCAACTGCGCTAGGCGAGAAACGCGGTGGAGACAGGCGTTATGACGGATATTCAGCGCTTCGGCGAGTTGCCTTGCAGTGGTCTCTCCACGCTCGATGACAAGAGCGAGGGTCTCCTGCATCATCGTGGGCAACAGTCCAACTACACTCCACTTGTCATCGGTCAAGCAGAGCACAGCAAGGCGGCGACGTTCGAGCTTGTGCGACAGATCGTCGGTGATCTCCGCAGAGGCAGCCCGCAGGACCACGTAGCGATCGCCATATTCCCCGGCGGCAAGTCGACTGTATGGGATAGCGATCGCCTCATCGGCAAATGAGCCACTCAACACCTCGACGTCGTCCAGCAGGATCACCAGACGCCCCGGCTGGGGAAGCTCGACCAGCGTGGCAAGCAGCTGCTCGCGTGCCGCTTTCCCTTCGAGCCTCGTCCCAAGACGGGTGCCAAACGGCGCAATGGCGAACATTCGCTCATGCATTTTGTTCATTGAACTCGGTGAACGCTTCCCTGTCAATCGGTGGGGCGTCGATTCCAAACACCTGCCGCGGCAGCCGCACAGCGATCTGCACCCCGGGAAAGGCCGGTGCATCGTACACATCGCCGCGCTCCGCATCCGCGATCAGGCACGCTTCACCACTGCGAATGGCAAGCATTCCGTCCCAGTTTCGAATCAGTCGGGCGATCCGGAGCAGTTCGCCGCCCCGTCCGGGATCGGCAAACCGACTGATCCCCTCAAACACAATTGCGTCAAGGGCGCGCTTATCGCTGAGGCCGGCAAACTCCGCTCGCAGGGAGAGGCTTCCACGCAAGCCGACTCCCTTGTCCGCCACAGCAAGGAAGATGGAATCCGCATAGTCTTGCATCGCAGCCAGCCCGCAGGGATCCACGATCTTCCCGGTGGCATTGCTGTGTTGGGGGATGTTCTGGAACAGTTCGATCATGATCCTGACAAGCGCGTTGCGCGAAGTGGTGGTGAGTGGATACCGCTGCGCAAGGCGATGGTCGAACGCTTCCACCAGCCGGGAAACCTCCTGTTCTTCGGTGATCGGGGTGATCGGCTGAAGGGCGTCAGAGGTTCGCCACGACCCCGTGGACGGCGCAGGAGTAGGGCCCTCTACTTGAGCAAAGAACCCCGCGGCGTTCATCCACCGATAGACCGCCGGGCGCTGCGGCCACTGAATGGCCAAGCGCGCGCCCTCCTCCAAGCAGTGCCGAATCCCGAGCACAAGCAGCAGCAACGCGTAGGGGTCGATAAACGTAACGTGGCGAAGGTCAAGCTCGTTCACGTGTTGAGTGACGAGCACATCGAGCACCTGATCGACCGTCTCCACGGTGAGCTGCGCCACGAAACGCACCCCTTCCCTACGTCTTGGATCCTCCAAGCTTGCGTTCAATGGTACCCCTCAACCGAGGCTCTTGCTTAAAGAAAGGTTGGCCTCATCTTCGAACGGTCATTCCGGTCATTCGCACGACGAAGGTCACGTGTGAAGGACGCCAAGCTTCCACATCACTGCACGCTTTCTTCACAGGATTTTCACACCGCGCCACTAAGCTCTGAGCCCAGTGGGAGGAATGCGGTGCACCAAGTCCTTATTTCGCCTAAAACGCCGTTTGGCAGGAAGAAGACGCACCTTTCCTACCGGCAGGAAGGCCAGGCCACATGCCCGGTTGCCTTGAAGAGAGGAGATAAGACCTCCTACAGAGAAGCCGTTTCGCCGGAAAGGAGCCTCCAACTAGAGTAAGATAACCAGGAGGGCGCCGTAAGGGCTACTCTGCCTGGTTGTTGTTCTCATTTATGAGGAAAGAATCAGCCATGAAACAGAAAGCGAAGGGCGGGTGGATGAAGCGTTGGCGCTGGTTGCTTCTACTTGCCACGGTATTGATCGTAGCAATCGGAGTTGGCATCTCCGTAGACCGTCTTGTGAAACGACCCCCCGTGCGGGATATCTCGGACACGGAAGAGTCGGTACTCTACACGCTGGACGAGGAGCAGCCTGAAGCGTTGGACGTCCCAGTGGGAAACCGAGTGGAGCAACTGGCACCGGAATTCACCCTGGCAAAGCTCAACGGCGGGGAGGTTGCTCTGTCCGACTTCCGCAACCGTGTGGTAGTCCTTGATTTCTGGGCGACTTGGTGCAGTCCATGCCGCGCCTCCATGCCAGGCCTCGAGGCCCTGCGTGCACACTATCAGGATAAGGGCTTGGTAGTGGTCAGCGTAAGCCTTGACCGCAGCGGAGAAGACGCCAGAAGATACCTGGAGAGAAACGGCTACGAGGAGTTCATCGGCCTGTGGGAGTCGCTTGCTGCCGCCAAGCAAGTGGCCGGGCTTTATGGCGTTTTTGGGATTCCACGGACGTTTGTCATCGATCGGGATGGGATCATCCGCTACTCCGGCCATCCGGCCCGCCTCACGAACGCGGCAATCGAACCCTGGCTATGATCAAACAAAGGAGGAAATAGATGAAGAAGATCGTGATCGTATTTCTGCTCTCGATTCTTGGTGCAGGACTCATCGTCGCTGCGGCCCCCAAGATCGAGGTGGACAACGCCACCCTCGATTTCGGCGAAGTCAGGGAGGGAGATCTTGTGACTCACACCTTCATCCTCAGCAACGCGGGGGATGAAACCCTCGTAATAGAAAAGGTCAATCCGTGGTGTGGATGTACCACGATCCCCTCTCTCTCCAAGACCGAATTGGCCCCGGGAGAGACAGCACAGCTGGAAGCAGTGTTGGATACAGCCGGTTTAGGTATAACGACCATCAACAAGAGCATTACCGTCTATTCGAACGACCCCGAAAGCCCAGAGCTACTCCTCCGCATGAAAGGGTCCATGAAGCAGATTGAGGTCCAAGCCTATCAGATCACCAGCGCTGATCTTCACTGGCTATTCTATCTGCTGATCGACCTGCGAGAGGCTGAGGAGTACGCCGCAGGCCACCTCATGGGAGCGATCAACATCCCCTATGCACAGCTTGAGGAGTGGATCGACCGATTGCCACGGGTCCTCATCATTCTCTACGACGAGGACGGCTCATTGAGCGACCAAGCCGCGCAGACTCTGGAAGAGGCCGGTTTCTACGAGGCAAAGAGTCTCTTCGGTGGTCTTGACGAGTGGACCCGCCGGTACAAGGATAAGTACGTCCTCGAACCAAGTGAGGAATAGGACTACTACGATCGCAGCGAATCTTGGGGTAGTCTGAGGCCCCTTCAAAATAAATCGCGGATAAGCGCTATTGGCGTTCGAGGGCTTTGCCCTCGAGGTCCATTTTCAGGGACAGGAACTCGAGAAGATCTTTCAACGCAATGATTCCCACCAGCCGTTCCCCGTCAACCACCATCAGTCGGCTGTTACCGGTTCGGCTCATGAGGGCGAGCGCATCGGTCGCGTCGGCATCCGAGGCAATCGTGTTCTCTGGCGAACATGCAGTAGAGACTTCTTTTACCGTGTGCTGATCCCACTCCTCCCGCGGGATCATCTTCACGTCGCGAGTCGTAACACAACCCACGAGCTTTTCCTCCTGCACGACCGGGTACATCTTGAAGTGGTGTTTGTAGACGTAATCCTCCACGAGTTGCTCGACAGAGATGTGGTAGGGGACCGTCACGGGATTGCCTTCCATGAAGCGCCGTACAGGCTCCCCCTCAAGAAGCTGGCGGGTCACCAGCTGTCGATAGGAGGTCTGGGCGGCATTTCTCACGAACATCCCGATGAGGAACCACCAGATGCCACCGACGAAGTCTCCCCGCACGATAGTCACCACGCCCATCGCGATCAGAAGAAAACCGAATCCGGAGCCGATAAGCGATGCGATCCGTGTTGCCCAAGCCAGCCGACCGGTAAAGCCCCACAGGGCGGAACGCAGAACCCGTCCCCCATCCAGAGGAAACGCCGGCAACAGGTTGAATGCGGCCAACACCAGATTGATCGACCACAGATAGCTGAGGACGCCAATGATGGGGTTCGGCCAACCGCTTCGGGCACCCAAGACGGTGATGCCGTATAGGATGCCTCCCAAGATCACGCTTGCCAACGGGCCGGCGATCGCCATGAAGAATTCGGCCTTGGCCGTCGGCGGTTCTTCCTCCATCTCCGCCACGCCGCCGAAGATGAACAGCGTGATCCCCTTCATCGACAGGCCAAACCGCCTCGCAACGAGCGAATGGGAAAACTCGTGCACCACGATGGAGGAAAACAGGCCCAACGCACCCACAACACCCATCAGAACATACGTCGTACCGGACAGCCCCTGGAAGTAGGAGGGAAAGACCGCGCGAGCGAGCGACCACGTGATGAGAACAGCGATAATCAGCCAGCTTACATCGATCTTGACCTCAAACCCCAGTAGCTTGAACAGGGTAATCCGCTTTCCAAACATCGTCCACCTCCGAGAGTTTGGCTTCCAACACTATCCGCAGCAATGCAGATACCGTCAAGCCGTGGGTCTTCTGCACCTCACCAATGGAAAAGCAAGCAGGTCTGCGCACAAGCGACCTTGCGCGCAGATCACGAAATCGGCTACAAACCTCAATGATCATGAAACGTATAGCTGTGCTGACCAGCGGTGGTGATGCGCCGGGTATGAACGCCGCCATTCGCGCCGTCGTTCGAACGGGCCTTGAATACGGATGGGAGGTCTTTGGCGTGCGGAGCGGTTATTCGGGGCTCATCGTCGGCAACTTCATGGCCCTGGGAGCACGCGATGTAGGAGGGATCATCCAACAGGGCGGCACGATACTCGGCAGCTCCCGCTGTGTCCAGTTCGAGACGGAGCAGGGCCGCCGGAAAGCGCTGCAGATGCTCTCCCAGCACGGCATCGAAGCCCTGGTGGTCATCGGTGGAAGCGGGTCGCAGGCCGGGGCCCATGCGCTATCGCAGTTAGGGCTCCCGGTGGTTGGGGTAGCGTCGACGATCGACAACGACCTTCACGGCTCGGAGATGGCGATCGGAGTGGACACCGCGCTCAACGTTGCCCTGGAAGCAATCGATCGGCTGAAGGTCACCGCCTCGTCCCATCATCGGGCATCGGTCGTCGAGGTGATGGGCCGTGACTGCGGCTATCTTGCGTTGATGGTCGGCATTGCCGGCGGCGCGGAGGCGATTCTGATCCCCGAGTCTGAAACCGACCCCAAGGCAGTAGCGCGGCAGCTACAATCGGCCTACGAACGCGGCAAGCCGCATGCACTAGTCGTGGTCGCCGAAGGGGCACAGCACAACGCCACAAGACTCGCCCAGATCTTTGAGCAGGAGCAGCTGGGTTTTGAGCTGCGGGTGACGATCCTCGGCCACGTCCAGCGTGGTGGTACTCCCAGCGCGTTTGACCGACTGCTTGGCACGCGATTGGGCGCAGCAGCAACCGAGCAACTGTCCAAAGAAGAACACGGAGTGCTGGTCGGTTTGCTTAAAGGCGAGATTGCTTTTACACCACTCGCCAAGGTTGTCGGGCGAAAGATGCCCCTCGATCCGAGTCTGCTCGAGCTGGCACGAGTACTGGCAAAATAAGCAAGAGCCCGAGGGACCATGAGCCGCTTGACACGATGGCGGCGAACGGCTTTACTTAGCGCAATCTAGATAGACGTGTGTACGATCTGAAAAGGTCCCTACACATGAAAGGAGGTGCACGATGAGGGGGTACTTCGCCATCCTGGCAGCGGTACCCGGGTTTTTCTTGAGCTCTTTCTTTTTGATGCTCCTTTCACGGGTAATCGCTCCGCATTTCAATCAGCAACCGCTGGACTACATCATGGCGATGTTGATCAATATCGCCCTGTGGGTCGCTGTCGCGCCGCTTACGGCGGCACGTCGTCAGCACAAGCCAAAGGAATAGTCCGTTTCAAGCGCTCATCTTTGGTGCCTCCCCACTGTTTTGAGGAGGTAGCCAAAGCTGAGTCCACCTGCGGTGTCGCAATAGGGAAACCAGGAATCCGGGAGGAAGGACAAGACCGCAATTCTGATATAAGGGGCGGGAAGTCCATCCTTTCCCTGCTTACCTGGTTTCCGAAGAGATGAAAAGTCGTGGTCCAAGCCAGCAAATGAAAGATCTACGGCCATTCGTTGGGCCTGATCTTGGTTGTTGCCTGGCGGTATGTACCTAGAAAGGGGAAGGAATGTCCGAGGAGAAAACCCGAACCGAAGAATTCGCGATCAGCGGAGAGAAGCTCGTCGCCACGGTGAAGAAGCTAGTGCATCAAGGCAACATCCGGCGCATTACCATCAAGAATAAAGAGGGCACGTCACTTATCGACATTCCACTCTCCATTGGCGTGGTCGGCACCCTGCTCTTGCCCACCCTCGCCGCCATCGGGGCCATTGCAGCGCTGGTGACCGAGTGCACGATCACGGTGGAGAAAATCGAAGAGTAACCCCGACCTTCAACAATATCGGGGAAATGGTCCTACGCCGCCTGTCTTCATGAAGTAGAGCAGCAACTGGAGAAATGCTGCGCACTGAAGAGATCTCCTTCCTAACACAAACGGCCAGAAACGGTTATCATCTCCTCCGAAGACCTATCCAGCGCCTTGTGCAAATGGGGTAATGGAAGGTCCAATTCTGCCGTTGTCCAAAACTGTTGCAAGGAGGAGAAAGACATGCCAAAGGTCAAGATCACGGTTGTGAAGCGGGCACTACACCAAGACCTGATCGACAACTACATCAAGCAGGATCGCTATCCGGAAGGCTTTGGCGCATGTTCCCTGTGGACGGAAGGCCAGGAGTTCGCCATCGAGGACTGGCCGGAGAGGCCCAAGGATTTTCCGTGCGACTGGGCGTGGGCCGACATCCAGCGCGACGTCGCAATGATCATGTTCGGTGCAAACCCGCCGTGGATGGCCAAGGAGGGAATGGCGCTAACGTGCTGCAGCGACGGGTTCCGGCCCGTGTCGTTCCTTGTGGAGAGGATCGCTAAATAAAAACGGGGATACGAAACATCGCATCGTGCTTCCAGACGAGCGGGAGAGAGATACGCGGATCCGGGAGTGGTAGACTGGTGCCCGCTGAAGAACCTGTCACCATCGCGTTCTACGCTTCCGGAGAAGCCGTCCTTGAGCCACACTCGGAAGTCTGGGGGTTTGATACGCCCGATCCTGACGATGAGACGTCACTCAACAGGTTGTTGTGGAATCTGGAGCTGTGGCCACAGGAGCTGCCTCACGAATTCCTCCGGCTATACGATGCCGCTCCTTGAGAGCAGCTGAGCGGCCAAAGGACCAAGCAGTCCCGGTCTCATCCGGACGTCTTATCCGATGTAGTTTCCTCGCGACAAGCGCGAAGACACTATGACTCTCAAGGAAGCATTCAGTAGTGGGAGGCCTCAACCTGGTACACGCTTACCAGATTCTTCTCCACGTACACCTCCACTGAGACGATCAGGAGATCCGTGGCATAGATCAGCGGCCGCACGATGCACAGGCCCCACGCAAGGGACCAATCGACACCTTCGCCCAGTTCGCCAATCGTCTCAGTCAAGTCGTGCCAGTTGGACGCAAAAGGGGCAAGCGACTCGGTCACCGCAACGAGGGAACTCCCCAAGGAATCATACAGCTCTAGGGTATAGGAAGTATCTCTGTCGCTCGCATTTGTGACGACAACCCCAGTATCCCGGCTGCCGGAAGAGTCATACACCACCGAGTAGAAGCGGCCGGATTCTGCGGCGGCGACCGCACAAGACCCAACCACTGCCAATACCATCAATGCCAACACCACTCCATGCCATCCCGTAAGTGTTCTATCCATCCTCCACCTCCTTGACTACATCTTACACGCTGCCCGGAGTCTGGCAACCAGACCGTTCTGGCGTTTGAGGAGTTTAGGAGGAGTAGAGGGTCTTGTTTCGTACGTATTTGTCCTAACACTGACCCGGACCAGGAGCTACAGCCTCTACTGCCCCAGTGGCGGAGCGGTCACCGTCGAAGTAACACTTGAAGCCACCGGCACCAGCGCCTCCGCCTCGACCAGCGTGTGGCTGTCAGCGTGCGGGACAACGTTCTGAAAGGTCACTTGGGAGGTTGAAGTTGCTGGAGTAAGGCATTCAACAGGCTGGTCCGGTTGGAAATAGAGATTGTGTCACTGGGATTTACGAACAGACAACTTGACACGATACCACCGCAGATGTTAGGACTTACGAGATGACTACCCTTGGACAAGACAGTCTATGAATAGAAGGAAGGAGGGCTTCGGACCATGTGCGAGTGGCGCAGTGAACTTGATCTCAATTACCGCTGTGGAGTACCTGCAGAGCCTGGATCGAAGTACTGTATCTTTCACGCGCTTGGACAAAAAGATATCGATAAGTTTAAGGAGAGATTATACGAGCAAATAAATGAAGATGGGCGCTATCATGCCGGGAATCAGAAATACAATTTCAGGGGATACTCTTTCCCAATTGGCATGGAGGTTGGTGGTAGCCCGACAGTGTCTGATCGCTTCTGCCTCCCCGCAGTGATCGATCAAGAGCTTACCCTCGCTGAGGCAAAAGTCCCTGAAGGAACCAATCTGCGGGGAATTGAAGTGAAAGGCCATCTCGAGTGCTCTGGGGCCATGATTAGGGGCGAACTGCACCTTTCATTTGCCAAAATCAATGGCTATGCATTCTTCCAGAAAATAAGTGTTGAAAAGACTGCTTGGGTCTTTCGGTCACATATTGAGGGATCCGTTTCCTTTGATGAAGCTACGATAGGCAAAGATGCTGATTTTTCTGAGAGCTCGATCGGTAGGAGTATCTCTCTGACTAATGCGAAAATATCCGGGGACCTCTCATGCAGTCGCGCGGATGTTGGACGAAGCGTTACGTGTTCTGGAGCCAAGATCCTCGGGGATGCCACTTTTTCGAGTGCTACAATCGGAGAATCCTTACATCTAGACGAGGCAATACTAGGTGGCCGCGTTTCACTTCACAGCGCCATTATCAAAGAGGAGACTTCCTTCTCTGGAGCAACAATCGAAGGAGACGTGATCTTGGATGCAGCCAGGACGGGGAGAGGTGTGAGTTTTGTGGATGCGCTCGTCAAGAAAAAAATCTCCTTCAGTGGCTCCCACATCGATGGAAGTGCTTGGTTTCTCAGGACCAGGATACTCGGACAGATATCCTTCTATGAAGCAACGATTGACGGGTTTACCTCGTTTTCTCATGCCACCATAGATGAAAAGGCTCACTTCCACACAGCGATTTTTAGGAGATCCATTTCTTTTGAAAAGGCAACATTCAAAGACAGCACTTTATTCTCTTCATGCGAGGCTGCGGGTTTGGAGCTTGGTGAAGCGAAACCTACTATTCTGTTCTGCCGTCGAGATCGAACCGGCATATCCTTATGCGATATTCCCACCCGTTACCAGTTCTGGCACTTTGCCCAAAGAGCATTCGCAAATCAAGGGAAAACAACCGCTGCCGATGCAGCGTACTACTTCGAACGCCTTTCACGGCTATCCCCACTAAGAATTCCCTTGAAAGGAAAGTGGTGGCATAGGAATAATTACTACAATCTTCTACTTAGGCTCCTCGCGCTCCTTTTCCAGTGGCTTCCCGACTGTCTCTTCCTTAGATGGCCCACAGCCTACGGAGCTAGTCTCTCCCGGCTTTTCACGACTTGGGCTGTTTTAATTGGAAGCTTCACAAGCATCTACTATCTGCTCATCTTGCGTGGCGTACAACTTTTCGATGTTTTTTCTCCAGGATTGGAATACCCATTTAGCTTCGGTCGGGCGCTTTACTTCAGCATAATCACGTTCACAACGTTGGGCTACGGAGACATCCGCCCCATGCCTGGATTGGGAAGTGCATTAACCGCTACAGAAGCGGTCCTCGGCGGGATTATGATGGCCTTGACGGTCCTTGTCATCAGCCGCAAGTTCATGCGGTGATCCACACTGGCTCTTAAAGGAGGCCTGTTATATCAAAGCACATCTGTGATGAAGGCCAGGCTCAAGAAAAAGTTGGAGTAATCAGATATTGGTCAAGATCGACAATCGAAAAGGCTCTAAAAGAGAAGAAGTATATAGAAGGAGCGGCTCATGCTCAGGTCTTGGTAGAACGAGTCCTAGTTGATCTGATCGTTGGCCAACCACCTCAACAAGACGAGCGAATGCTGCGTAGGCGTAAGATCGATGACCTAAGTACTGAAGGCGACCGGCCACATCCTCTGTTGAGTCTATTCAATCTGATAGACATGGCATGGGTACTAGGCACAATTTCGGATCAAGAAAGGGGTGAATTACACTCCTTCCGGAAGACGAGAAACCTTCTCATCCACAAGCACGGAGCGTGGCATCCAGAAGCAGATATGCAAGCAAGAATCAGAGGTGGCCTACAGTCGGCTCTCAGATTCATCCGTAGTCACAATCCGTCCATCTAAGTAGAACATTGGGGACCCTTCTACCGTGTCCCGTCAAGCCTCGCATCACAACAGCAGGGCGCCGTCTTTCTTGTAGCCAACCAAGCTGGTAAGAGCCTCAGCCCAGAGTCTCTTCCTCCATGACACACACGCTCCCCACGTTGTGGACAAGCCCCACGAGCCTGGGGCAGTCAGGTTTCTTCGCCCTCGGTCTTCTTCGTGGATAAACTCCATGTATCATGATGTCGCGCTTGATTCAAACAAGGAAAGACATGCCTTGCTGAAGGGACACGAGACAGGCACGATAAAGGGAGGGAAACGTCATGCGCAGGCACGTTGTGGTAGCCATCGCACTGATTGGGATCGTCGCGGTGGGGGTTGCGGCCCAAGTGCTGGAGCTTGGGATCGTGGGGAGAGTACCGACCGCGGTGTCCGTTCAACTCACACTGTTTCAGAGGTTCGCAGTGGAGGTCGGCCTGTCCGGTGCCGGGCCGCTCGTGGCTTCCGCCAAGGTTTATCCTGGGCAATTGGAACTCGGTCCGTTGACGCTTCGGTCGCTCGCCGGGCTGGGGGTGGGGCTCGCCTTTCTTCCTGGTGACATCGTCGCGCACGCCTTCTTCGCCCTGGTGGGGATAGAGGTTCCGATCGGCGACACGCCGTTCACGGCCTTCGGAGAGCTCGGGGTTACCATCTCCCCGGACGTCAGCCCGACCGGCATCGGCCCGGCCGCGGGAGCGCGGTTCGACTTCGACCTGAGTAGATAAAGGGAGCAGTTCGGGTCTCTGCGGTGGTCAGGTCTTCATTCTTGGTGCTATCTCATTCTAGCCACCTCAGTCCAGAACCCCTTACTCTTCGAAACACACGGTCACCACGTTGTGCACGAGGCTAGGTAGTCAAGAAGTTGAAGCGCCTTGAAGAAGAGATGTCTTCGCCATACCGGATTCAAATGCAGGATGGCAAAAAGGCTACCTTGAAGTTAAATCGAGAGACACCCATCAGAAACGGCACGCGCTTTCAGAGATACCCCTCAATTTCCACCGAAATCACTCTAAAATGGGCGAAGTACGAGGAGCCCCAACGCGAGAATGCCGAGTCCCGCACCTGCTGACCACCAGAGAGTTTTTCGATTCCGCTCCTGGCGACTCTCTATTGCTCGACGCACCGCGTCGGCAAAGTCGAGCACGGGAATCATCCTTCCGTCCGGGGCCGAAACGCGCGTCGGCGAACCGGTCAGTATGTCCTTTACTTCCGCGGGTGAAAGCCTAGGATCGATGGCGAGGACGGCTGCCGCTACCCCCGAGACCATGGCGGCAGCATACGAAGTCCCCTCGACACGCCATACGTAGCTTCCGTCACAATCGGTCGTGTAGACATCCTTCCCCGGCGCGGCGATATCGACGGCGGACCCGTAGTTGGACCAAGATACCAGCTCGCTCCCCGCCGAGTTAGTGGCCGCGACGGTCAGGTTGTTGGTGGCCGCGATTCCCCCGGGAGCATGAAGGTTGCCGCCGATTGCAATCTGCTTGCCGATGCTGCGCGAGAGGTCTTCCGGCATATCGCCGTTTCCTGCTGACGTCACGAACAGTGTCTTCGGACAGCTCTCGAACAGGTCGAGGAACGTGTTCCTTGCGAGGACTCTTTCGTTGTCTGGGAACGTGTCAAGGTCCCAACCGAGGCTGATGTTTACGACAACCGACTTGCGGCGTGCTCCGGTTTCCACGGCGGTTTTCCACGCATCCAGTTCGTCTTCCGCCGAACTGACAGCAATGCGGAAGCAATCCCACACCGAGAACATATCGCCGATCACTCGATAGACCTGCATCTCGTAGTGACCGGCAGTGCCTGAAAGCATCCCGTTCATTCGTCCTTTGCCGTTCTCTGCACCAATGATCCCGCTGACCTGCGTTCCGTGACCGCCGCTGTCTTCGTACCATGGCTGGAGCGCCCCATCCTCCTCTATGACGTAACTGCGGCCTCGAAGCGGAATGACGAACTCCTCATGATCGGCGTAGATTCCCGAGTCGATAACGGCGATCCGTACCGGCTTGAGCCGCACATCAACATCGCTGATTCGCCGCCAGGCTTCCGGGGCCCGGACGGTTTCATACGCCAAGCGAAGATCGGCAGCCAAAGACTCGAGATCGCATGAGCTTCCTGAATATGCTGGCTGCACAAGCCCCTCGAAGAGCCCGACGTAGTTCTTACTAAGTTGCGCTCCGTACGGAAGAACCTTGGCAAGACGTTCTCTGATCGCATCTAGCTCGGCGGCGGCTTGCGAGGCGGAGTCGGCCTCGACCGGCAGTTGAATAAGGAAGGTATGCAGCGTCGAGAAGTATCCAATGACGCGGCCGCCCGGTATGTTTCGTTCGATGAGTTGTTGGACATCTGCTTGGTCCCAGGAACGTGGGAACCGCAGGATCAGCTGATCGATGGGAAATCTGACAGAACCGAGTTCGTGGAGGATTGAGGCGACGGCGAGGACAGATCCCGGCACGGCAGCAGCAAGAAGCGGGGGAGCCAACGCAAGGGTGTGCGTGGCAAGTCCCGCAGCGGCCGCGGCACCGGCAACCGCTGCTGCTTCGACGAGATCCGGTGCTACATCGACGTCGATCACGTACGGATCGGAGACCATTTCGCGGTTGTTCCACACGGTGAGTCGAACGCGGTACGTTCCCGAGCGATTGTAGCGATGGACGGGACGCACTTCCGACGATGTTGTTCCGTCTCCGAAATCCCACTCGTAGGTCGTGATCACTCCTTCGGGGTTCGGATCGAAGGAATCTGAGCCGTCGAATTGCACATCTTGCCCGCAGATTGGCTTGTCTGGCGAGTACGTCGCTCGCGCTTCCGGTTTTGCCAGGGCAACGCCAGTGAGAGCAAGCGTCACCGTAGTACATTGGTACGAGTAGTACCCTTCGACTGCTCCAATCTCATCGGCATACACCTCGTCGTCACGGTCACGCCAGGTTGCAAAGCAGTATCGGATCGTCATCGTCCCGTCGAAGCGGCCTGCTGTCGTTGGTGCGAAGTCAAGCTCGATGTCACGCTGTCTTCCGAACCGAATGATGAGACCGACCGGAGCATAGGTAATCGCAAACGGCGAACGAGGCCACACGGTCACTTCATCCAGCCAGCAAAAGACGTGCCTATCGCAGTTCAGGGTAATGCCCGTGTATGCCGTATCGCCGGCCATGACCTCGCCAAAATCGACGGTATAGTCTGCGGAGCCGGCCTGCGGAGTTGTTGCGCCACAGACTGTGCACTCCGAATCCCGAAGCTTTACAGATCGGCTTTCGCGCAAGGCGATCGCCGGCTGAGTAGCAGAGGGAAGGTCTGCGTATATCGTCGAATGTGCCAGCTCCGGCGGCAGGATGGGGTACCAGGAGGTGATCACCTCCCTGCCCGCTCTCGTCGCGTGAATCGATTGCGTCAGCCCCAGTTTCAGTGAGGGAATCTCAACGGAGTAGGTAGTGCTTAGGTTCTGGAGTTGATTCCACTCAGCACGGTAGGCGACGTCGACCACTGAGGTTTGCGCGCTTACATGGAAGGCTGACAGAGATACCGCTGCGTTAGCGAGATGCAGGCGGCCTCCTACTTGCATATCCGGCAACGGGGAAAGGATCACGTCAGCATATTGGGAAGCAAGAGTCAGCTGTCTGGAGTCGAGTGAGAAGCGTGTGTTGAAGTGGATACTAGCCTTGTCACCCAAGATGTCGAAGCCCGCTGCGAGAGAAGGTGAGGTCAGGAGGTCCTCGATGCGTCCGCGAAGGTTGACGCGACCACGACACATTGTTGATTCCAGGAACAGGCGCGGCAGGACATGGCTAGCGTCACTGGCAATTCCCAGACGAGCCAAGTAGTCATCCCAGTGTGCCGTTACCGTGCCGCGTAGCCCTCGCATCTGGGGAAGATCGAGGCTGATTCCGATCGAGATCGATGGGGTGTTTGCTCCGAGGCCCGCAATGGTCGATGTGAGTAAGACGAGAAGCAGCAGGACTAGGCGAAGAGCACATGTTCTCTTCCCATGGATGTTCATGTCATGGATAGACTAGGACGAACCGGCCGCCGCGAATCTCCGCCGTTGACGTGTCTATCGGCTCTCCGTCGCCAACCACGGCCCAAGAGCCAGCCTGCTCCACCATCCGATCCCAGCCCGTGACGACGAGCGAATCGTGTCCGGCGGCAACTGGCCAGCTGATTTCGAGGCTCTCCCCACTGAATGACAGCTGTTCGCCTTGGAGAGGCACCCCTTCATATAGGACCCTCGCGTCAACACGCTCGACAATGCGCAGCACACTGCCCGCAGGAGTAAGCACGTCGATCAAGATCGCCGTCGCGGTTTCACTTCCTTCCAGCCAGATGGACACATTCCTCGGCCCTTCGACTTCGACGGTCGATGACACAGGCACAAGACGCGCTTGTCGGAGGGAATACCCAACAAACGATCCAAGCAGAACGAGCACCGCGAAGACTCCGATCAGTCGATAGAAGGTCGGTCGATCTTCTCGATCCGCTCTGAACACATAGATCGCCAGCCCGGAAAACACCGTGAGCAGGACGGGAATGACAATGTGCGTGACTATCGTGATGCTGAGTCCGATGGTCAGTCCGACGCCGCCGCCTAACATCGCGAATCCCAGGGCACTAAGGTGATCCTGGTTCAGGCCTCCAACGGTGCTTCCAAGGGCAAGAATCGTTAGGACGAGCGCACAAAACGCATAGATCAACCACGGGGCTTGCGCCCAGCCTAGCTCAACGCGAACGATTGCGCCGAGGAAGAGGCCGGCAACGAGCAAGACGCTGAAGCACAAGAGTATCCCGCCAATGTTGCGTCGTTCCTGCGGTTTCGCTGTGAATGCGTACGATGCAACACCGGTGAACAGAGCCAGTGTGGCTGGGGCGACATACGCAACAACAGGGTAACGGGAAAGCCCGGTCGCCATCCCAACAAAGGCCCCGAAGGCGGCCGCACCAAGGCTCAAAGGGGGGTTCTCTGTCATACGGCCGACTAGGATTCCAACGGCAATCACCAACGCAAGAATCACGATGACCGCTGCCAACCGCGCGGGGTCGCTCCACGGAAGGGGGCTAGAAAAGGAGGCCCCAAAGCAGATGCCAACGAGTAGAGGGATTCCCGATGCTGCCGAGGCGTAGCTTGCGATTTCGCCTGTCTGCGTCTTGTGTAGTTGAACCCGTGCGCTTCCCGCCAAGACCAATGCACCGCCAAATGCTGCAGCAAGCGCTGGGACAAGAGCAGCAAACGTTGGCTCAGGGCTCCATCCGATCCCAATACCACACGCTGCACTGAAGGCAGCGATCCCGAGCAGGAAGGGCACCTTGTGGACAGGTCGACCGAAGTACCAGCCGGAAGCAGCGGTGGCAAGAATTACAACGACGATTCCAACGATACTTGGTAATCTATCGCTGGGTGTACTTTCTGTGCCGTTGTCAGCGACGCATCGAAGGCCGATCGAGACGCTGAACACCATGATGATCATGAAGAGCGTCCACAGAGAAAGACACAAGAAGGAGCCTTGTCGATCATCCGGCATTGTGCGTCCATCATACATGATGCGCATGTTAGCGGCAACGAGGTATACACCCATCATCATATGGCGTACGAGAGATGATGGAAGCTGTTGTGACTTATACTAACATCGGGGTATCTGCGGGCACAGCCTGATCTTCTTGCTAGCATACCAGCCACATGCGGCCACGCGCAGCCAAGAGAGCGTGACCGCTTTCAGAAACGATACCACGGCGCATCACTCGGGTCCCAACAAGTGAAAAGCTGAGTCCAAGACTTTCATTGGAGCATCAAAATCTACGTACTTCTCGTACTCTACCAAAGACCTGAGAGGCTTAGGTCAGAACGCCCTCTTCCCTGAGACAGACGATCACCATGTTGTGGACGAGGCCGACGAACCTGGGTCTACGAGGTCTACCATTGGATTTCGCACGGAGACGGGAGCGCATGACACATAAGGGCATCCGACCTTGCCGCATCTTGACGCCCCTCCTGAGAGCGGCTAGAGTGAACGGATTCCAAGGGAGGGGATTGTCGTGACGAACGTGGAAGAGCGTACACCGGGCAAGTCCATCGCCATCATCGGCGCCGGCATCGCGGGCCTCTCCGCCGGCTGCTACGCCCAGATGAACGGCTATCGCGCGAAGATCTTCGAGATGCACACTACGCCCGGTGGGGTCTGCACGGCGTGGAATCGCAAAGGTTACACGATCGACGGCTGCATCCACTGGCTCGTCGGCTCGGCCCCCGGGGTGAACTACCACAAGCTCTGGAAGGAAGTCGGCGCCGTGCAAGGGCAAACGATGCTCGACCTCGACGAGTACCTCCGCATCGAAGGAAAAGACGGGCGAACCCTCATCCTCTACAGCGACGTCGAGCGACTCGAACGCCATCTTCTAAAGCTCGCCCCGGAGGATGCCCGGGCGATTCGAGCCTTCACGAGGGCGATCCGGAAATTCACGCGGTTTGATCTCCCGGTCGAGAAGGCCCCCGAACTCTATGGGCTCCGCGACAAGCTGGCGATGACCTGGAGCATCCTTCCCTTTGCCAGGCAGTTCATGCGGTGGCGGAAGAGCTTGGTCAGCGAGTTCGCTTCGCACCTTCGGAACCGGTTCTTGCGGGAGGCTTTCACGTCCGCAGCGGCCGATGCGCCGGATTTTCCGATGCTCATGCTGATCATGCCCCTCTCTTGGTTGAACAAGAAGGCGGCCGGGTATCCGTTGGGCGGCTCGATTCCGTTTGCTCGTGCCATCGAGAAGCGGTTCCTCGACCTTGGAGGCTCCGTCCAGTACTCGGCCCGGGTGTCAAAGGTCCTCGTTGAAGGCGATCGTGCCGTCGGCCTCCGACTCGATGACGGGACCGAGCATCGCGCCGACGTCGTCGTCTCCGCCGCCGACGGCCGGACGACGATCTTCGACATGCTCGACGGACGATACGTGAACGACACGATCCAGGGCTACTACGACAACATGAAGCTCTTCCCACCACTTCTGTACATCGGTCTCGGGATCGCCGATCCCCTGAACGACGTGCCGTCCACCATCGGGGGCATCAGCTTCCCGCTTTCGCCACCGATCGAGATCGACGGGAAGGTGCGCAATCGGTTGACGATGCAAGCCTACAACTTCGATCCGCATCTGGCACCGGAGGGGAAGTCCGTGCTCGTCGTCATGATCGGCAGCGACTACGACCGCTGGGAGGAGCTGAGCCACGATCCCGAACGGTACCGAGCGGAGAAGGAAGCGGCCTGCGAAGCCGCGATCGCGGCGCTCGAGCAGCGCATTCCCGGCATTCGTGAGAAAGTCGAAATGCGCGACGTGGCCACGCCGATGACATGGGAGCGCTACACCGGCAACTGGCGCGGCTCGTACGAAGGCTGGCTGCCGAGCGGAAAGAACCTCATGATGCAGATGAGCAAGACGCTCCCCGGCCTCGAGGACTTTTACATGATCGGACAGTGGACCACGCCCGGCGGCGGCCTGCCTCCAGCGGTCTCCTCCGGCAGGCACGTCGTTCAGATCCTGTGCAAGAAGGACGGCCGGCAGTTCGTGACGACGGAACCATAGAGCGAGCGGTTCCTCCGTACGACAGGACGGAACAACTCGCAAGCTCCTCAACCCCGATCATGCTGCCGTGTCCCATTCAAGAGACCGTGGAAGCGTGCAGTCCAAAATGGAGATGGGCGGCGGCCCGCCCACGGTGTCAGCCCGCTTTGCGCTTGAGGTGATGGACACCGTGCACAAAGAATAGCCGTTTCACAGGGTTAATTATCCCTTCAACGTTTCGCTTGGCCCGCAGTGACAAAGCAAGCAGTTCTCTTCCACTCAATCGCGAGCTAGCCACAAAACGGATGCTCAGCCTACGTCTTGCGCCGGTCCATGTTGATGAGCACGCGCCCACCTTCGGTCTTCACCTCGTACGTCGGGAGGTCGTGTGTGCGTATGCCGGCCATCATCGAGCCCATCTTGAGCGCCTTCGGAATGGGAATCTTCGGATCCGTCACTTGTTTACCTGTGGCAAGATCGAACCGCGCCTTGTGAAGCGGGCAGATGACTTGGCCGCCCTGAATGGATCCAAGATGCAGCGGTGAATTCATGTGGGGGCAGCGATCGTCGAACGCGTAGAACACTGCGCCAACTCTGGCAACCGTGACCTCTCGACCTTCGATGTCCAGTCTCATCATTCGGCCTTCCGGAACCTCGTCCGCCGCCGCGACGTCTCTCCAATCCATGATCTCCCTCCCTTATCGCGCGATGCCGCTCGCGCGTCGCTACATCATAGGACGCAGTGTAATGCAAGCAAAGCGAGCAAGCCTCCCGGCATAGAGCCTTGGACTCAGCACTTGGGGTTGACTGGCCCGGAATATCCTGTGTATACGTATCCAGAGGGGGAAGCTGGATGGACTACTCTCCGATTCTCGCCGTCGCGACGGCGGCATTCGAGATCGCTGTTGCTGTTTGGGCACTCCGCGGGCCGGGGGAGCGAAGGATCGTTCGCACGGTGAGTGCCATCCTGCTGCTGCTGGCGGCGTACCAAATCGCCGAGGTCGCGATCTGCGCCAATGTCACCGCAGCCGGATTCACCCCGAGACTGGCATTCGTCATCGTCACTTGGCTTCCGGCGCTCGGTCTGCTATTGATAGCACAACTCCTCCGCCCAAGATCGCGCACGTTCACCGTATCGGCCTACGCAATGCTGGCCGCTGCGGCGGGCATCGTCGTGTGGATCGTGGTCGACCGATCCTTCGCCTCCGCATCGGTCTGCAACGCCGTCTACGCCCGCTATACCCACGCCATACCGCGCTTCCTCGTCTACTCCTCGTTCTACTGTCTAGGGCTCGTCGGGATGATCGTGTTCTCCGGGTACGGCGCGATGACCTGCCGTGACCCGCGCCGGCAGCGCCAACTGGCTCAGGTGTTCTTAGGGACAGTGACATTCGTGGCTCTCGCGGTACTGACGTCGCGGTTCGTGCCACCGGCGCGAGGTGCGCTGCCTTCGATCATGTGCCACTACGCGCTGTTGTTTGCCGTCGCTCTCACGCGCCTGATACATCTTGAACGGAAACGGAAATACGAGACGGACGCATCGGCGCTCGCTCGGGCAATCGGCAATTCCGGCAAATAGCACCTATCCCTCGTTTCTTGTCGGGTTTCGCGAAAAGTCAGAGTGCCTGAGGATCTTGTCCGTACCTTCCCCGTGCGAGGGACAGAGGAAATCAAGTTCCTCTACTTTGCTTGCGGTCCCCGGTCTCGCGCCGGCTACCGGGAAACTCCTTTGCGTCTTGCATTGTCACACGTGCATTCCCGACGCTTTGCCGACACCCACCCCGCCAGGTAAGCTGTCTGAATCATCTTCTTTCTGGGGGGCTTTGTGAGCGACCAACGCCGGCACGGACTGGTGCGTGCCTCGACCCGCGCACTCTGGCGTGAGGGGAGGCGAACGGTTGGGTATTCGTTGCTGGACTTCCTTCACGGCTATGTGTACGGCCGCTGGCCGTATCTGTACATCGGCCTGGGAACGGGAGAGCGCGAGCTTCCGTGGGTCCTGCGACCAATCGTCAACGTGGTGTCACGGCTTCTTCTGCGATCTTCTCGGGGAGACCCAATAGACACGAAGCGGCGCTTCGCCGATCGGTACCACGGCAAGGTCGTCCCGACAGGGGCGGCGGAGCGGCTGGTCACGTTGAATGTTAAGATCGATCTGAGGAACCTGGAGCAGATCATCCCCTACGCCACGGCCCGCGACATCGTGTTGAGCGAGCCGGATCACATCGTGGCCCTGGAATGCCCGTGTCGGTCGGTGCGAGAGAATCCCTGCCTGCCGCTCGATGTATGCCTCGTCGTTGGGGAGCCGTTTGCCAGCTTCGTGGCTGACCATCATCCAATGAAGTCCCACTGGATTACACAGGACGAGGCGGTCGAGATTCTCCGTGCCGAGCACGAGCGAGGCCACGTGCACCACGCCTTCTTCAAGGACGCGATGCTGGGGCGGTTCTACGCGATCTGCAACTGCTGCTCGTGCTGTTGTGGCGCGATGCAGGCGTGGCGTTACGGGACGCCGATGCTGGCGTCTTCGGGATACGTGTGCGAACCGGACGGCGAACGATGCGTCGGTTGCGGTGACTGTGCCGAGGCCTGCCCGTTCGACGCGCTTACGGTGACAGAGGGCGTCGTCACGGTGGATGAAGAGCGCTGCATGGGCTGTGGGGTGTGCATCTCCAAGTGTGACCAGAACGCGCTGTCGCTCCGGCGCGAACCAAGCAAGGGCGAGCCGCTTGAGATCCAGGACCTGATGTCATCGGCAGTCGAGGGCTTAAGCAAAATCCCGAAGGCTCAATGCTGACTCACCACATGGGACTCCGCCAGGGTTAGATCGTCATTGCTGGTGCCACCTGTTCGAGAGCTGTCTCAGTTCAGAATCCCTTCCTTCTTGAGGCAGGCGGCGACCACGTTTCAAACGAGGCCGGCAGCGAGGAACCCGCCGTCCTCCAGCTCGCTGATCGCCCCGCCTCGTCTGACCTGAGTTGACCCATATTCACGAAGACATCGGCACTTTCCGCGTTCCGTGGGTGTGAATTTCACGTCACATCGGGTACTGTGGGGATGCCTGCAGGCCCAACAGGCAGCAACGGGTGCTGTGGAAAGGTTTTGGAAGGAGAGCCTATGGCCTCTGGCCGGAAGATGCACGACGTACGTGTTTTCGATCTCAGGTGTGCAAAATGCGGGAAGAAGATCGAGGAACTCCCCTTCCTGCCCTTGACCGATCGCCCCGTGTACTGCGTCGAGTGCACCAGCAAACGGCCTCCGCCCAAAAAGGGCAACAAGAAAAAGAGCCGGCCCTCACGCGGCCGACCCAAGGGACGCCGTCGGCGCTAGACAGGAATCATCGAGGCCGCGGCGAGCCAAAAGCGTCAGGCGCCTCCGTTTCACTCTTCGCACATAACGACCTCCGCAGGAAGGTCGATCACAAGGAACGTTCATCTCGTCATTGAGCCTTCCCCCTCTACTTCTCCGACCCGGTTGATCCTCCACATCAACACCGATCAGACCTCGCAGTCAGAGCTGCGGGGACATCTTTTTGAAAGCGCGCCGTATACCCTGCCTTTCTGCCTCCGCGAGGCCGGATTATCCAGCAGTACCTGCCTTCGCCCTGGCATCTGCCCGGCCGCGGGAGCGCGGATCGACTTTAACCTCGGCGGATAGGGAAGTTGTTCGCATCGTGCGTCGGCCTTCCGGATGCATCGGGACACTCGGCAGCAAAACCCTCTTCTTGAGCCATCGATACCCTACATCGCGTCCCCGAGCTTGAAACCCGCCCGCTTGAGATTCTCGATGACCTTCTCGCTTTCGCTGCGGATGAACTCGGGCGTGTAGTGGCCAAGGGTTTTGAACTGGGCGTAGTTCTCAATCCCTTTCTCGCGCAGCTTCTCTCGCTTGGCCTGAGGAAGTTCGCCCCATTGCTTGTTCTTGTCGTGAAAGTGCGCGCGGATCTCCTCGTCGGTCGGGACGTGGTAGCTGTTTCGATGGACGACCGCATCGAGAGGCAGGCGCGGCCGCAACTCCGGCGATTCGTCGGGATGACCGATGAAGAGCAACCCGGCAGGAAACACGTACTCCGGCGCTTCCAGCCATTCCTGCACATTCTTGGAGAGGACCAGTCCCACGTAGACTGTCCCGAGGCCAAAACTCTCCGCGGCAACGACGATGTTCTGTAGGGCGATCACCGCATCCCAGTAGGCGATGAACACGTTCACCGCCTGATCGAAGTAGAACGGCGCGTCGTTGAGCTCAAACCATCGCTTGAGGCGATAGAGATCGACGAGGGCGACGATCGCAAGCGGTGCCCCAAACGTCATCTTTTCCAACCGCTCGGGGTCATCGATGACAACCAGTGAGTACGCTTGGAGGTTCCCCGCGCTGGCAGTGTGCGTGCCGGCGCGTAGTATCTCGTCAAGCAGTTCAGCGGGAACCGGATCGGACTTAAACCGGCGGATCGAGCGATGGTTAAGCAGACAATCGATCACTGGATTTGACATGAGGCTTCCTCCCTAGTCAGATTGCTTTGTCACGGGCTAGAGTACCGTGGCGTGCGGCAGCGCACAACGTTCCAAGCGACACCAGAAGCAGCGTTGACCTTGATCTGCTGCGCCATATCATGTCCGGAGGTTGCAGGATAACGCGGGTTGGATCAAAGGAAGAACCGATGCCCGGTCGACTAAAATCGAGATGGGTCCTTATCGCAGCAGCGGTTGTCTGCTTTACAGTCGCCCTCATCGCGTTCGCGGGGCTGATCCTCAGCAAAGACACTGTCGGTCGCGCAATCTTCGGCGCCACGTGGACCGCGCTCGCGGTGGTGTGGTTGGGAAGGCTCGCGGTCATTGCCAAGCGCACGCGCGGGTGATCCCTCTCTCTCAAACCGCTCTGCCGGCGGCACGCTCGCCCCAGCCTGATCCGGCAGTCAGACATCTTCTCCGTCTCCAATAGAAAGCAAGCCAGATCGGGTCCTCCGTTGATCTTGGGTGAAGACAGAGCGGCAGTCATACACGTGCACACCTGCCGGCCAGGACCGGCCTGCTTTTGAAGGCCTGCTGCGCTACAATCGGCGTTTATCGACGATCACAGGGAGAAGAGTGGACACACATGCCAAGATCTAAATGGACCCAGCCATGAGGCGATTCAAGACACCCGACCGAGAAGAGATCCTCACCGGACCGGCGCTGGCCACCATGGCCAAGATCGGCGGACCGGCCGTGCTCTCCTCGCTGTTGTTCACCCTGTACAACCTGGCCGATGCGTTCTGGATCGGTCATCTGCCAAAAGAGCACGCCGGGGCGGTGGTGGCCGGGATTCAAGTCTCCTGGCCCCTTGTTTGGTTCCTCATCGCGTTTGTATCGGGGTTCGGCGGAGCGGCGGTAAGCGCCCTCGTCGCTCAGAACATCGGAGCCGGGCAACCGAGGCAGGCCAACTACGCGCTCAACCAGCTGTTCACCGTGGCCATCGCAGCCGGGGTCATTCTCGGGGTTTCCGGATACCTGCTCTCGCCGTGGATCCTTTCCGTCCTCGTACGAGAACCGGCGGTGGCCGCCGAGGCCGCCACTTACCTCAAGGTGATCTTCCTCGGGCTGCCGACGATGCTCCTGCCGGGGCTGTTCTATTTCGCGTTCTCTTCCACCGGCGATACCGTTACGCCTCTTCTCATAAACGGGACGGGAATCCTCATCAACATGGCGCTCGACCCGCTGCTCGTCCTGGGATGGGGACCGTTTCCCGAGATGGGCATCCTCGGCGCGGCGTACGCCACCGTGACCGCCCAGGGGATAGCCACGCTGATCTTCGTCGTCCTGTTCCGACGGGGGAAGGAATCCTTGCGCCTTGACCGGCACGCCCTCGTACCGAAGTGGAATTGGATGACAAGAGCAATCCGCATCGGTCTGCCGGCGGCAATCGGCCAGTCCAGTGTGGCCCTGGGGTTCGTTGTCGTCACCGGTGTGATCGGACGGCTCGACAACGCCGAGGTGGCTCTGGCCGGCTACGGAATCGCCGACCGGGTATTCGGCATGTTGTTCATCGTCAGCGAAGGCTTGGGAATGGGGCTCACCGCCATGGTCGGCCAGGCCCTCGGGGCGGGGCTGATGAAACGCGCTCGGGAGCTCGTACGAAAGGGGCTCGTGTCACTGTTTGCCATCCTCATCGTCGAGGCGGCCGTCCTGTGGCTTGTGCGCAGGCCCCTGATCTCCGTGTTCATTCCCGGGCGGACGGACGTGATCAATGTAGGGGCCCGCTTCATCGAGCTGTTCGCAGCGGGGATGCCTTTCCTCGGGGCGTTCTTCGCCGCCGAGGCCGTCTACCGGGGCGCCGGACACAACGTGCCAACGATGATTCTGGGAATCCTGCGACTGTGGGTCCTGCGGATTCCCCTGTCGTGGGCGCTCGCCTTTCCTATGAGCATGCAGACCGATGGAGTGTGGTTGGGAATGTCACTGAGCAACGTTGTTTCAGGACTCGTCGCACTCGGGTTCCTCGCCAGCCGCAGTTGGCAACGAACCGTGGTTGACCACACGAAGGCCGACGGGGCAGCGGCCGGGGACCCCAAGTGATGCGGCCCTCTACCCAGTGAAGCGCAAGCGGATACAGGAAGCCAACCCGAGGTGAGTCATCAGATCTCACAGGGCAGAACGAGGCAGGCGTGGCTTGCACCTTTTATGCCTGTGCCGCCGGATCTTGCCGATAGTAGGCCTTGAGTTCCTCGTACAGTTCGGGGTGCTCGTCCCTCATCTGCGCCGGGCTCTGGAAGAAACACTCCGTGGCCACGGCAAAGAATTCGGCAGGGCTGGTTGCCCCGTAGCGATCGAGAAGAGCTCTGTGGCCCCGTGCAGTATGCTTGCGCAGTTTTTCGTATTCGGCTCCCAGAATACGCGCCCAGGCGATGTAGCTCGACCGCTGCGGCAGAAGGGGCACACCGTCCACGCGCCCGCCCTCCGCGTCGAGCTGATGGGCGAACTCGTGGAACACAACGTTTCGACAATCATCGACGTCCGACGCACCGGCGCGGACGTGGTCCCAGGACAACACGACCGCACCCCGGGTCGAGGATTCCCCCAACCGGGCCTGCGTACCTTCTTGAACAAACCCGCCCGGGGATCGCTCGGTGTGGCGAGTCACGTACTCGTGCGGGTAGACGATGATCGACGACAGTCCCGGGTAATAGTCGGTGTCACGGTGCAACAGGAGCATGCACGCCTGTGCAGCAATCGTCACGCGGATTTCATCGGTGATCACGAGGCCGGCCGCCCCTTCGAAGCGCTTTTCGGCAAGGAAGACCTGGATGTGGCCCTGCAACTCCTCGCGGTCCGCTGGAGATAGGCGAGGGTATCGTGGAACGTTTCGCGCGAGGATTCTCTCCCACTTTTCCGCAAACGGCCGACTGCGGTGCCTACGCCTGCGGTATTCCTTAAGTGACAACATGAAGACTCACCTCATCGGGCGTCTGGGAAGCGAATGCGGTAAGAAAACCGTACGAGGCGAAATATGGGCCGTTAAGCGCAAGATGGTCCCCAACGGCCAACCTGCTAGGAACCCATCTGATGGTAACGAAGTGATCTACAGCTTGTACCCGATCGTGCGCAGGAACTCCTTGCGGGTGGCGATATCGGCGTCGGTTTCCACACCCTTCGGCGAGACGCCGTCGATCACGCCGAGGATGCCACGGCCTTGCTCGGTCTGCGCAACGACGACTTGGACCGGGTTGGAGGTGGCACAGATCACATGACACACCTCGGGAACGCGCTTGACTGCGTTCAACACGTTGATGGGAAAGGACCCTTCCAGAAAGATGAAGAACGTGTGCCCTGCTCCGATGGCTTTGGCATTTTCCACCGCCAGTTGTGTCAGCTTCTCATCGGTCCCGGAGTGCCGGACCAGCGCGGGGCCAGAAGCCTCGCAGAAGGCAAGCCCAAACTTGATTCCCGGAATTGCGGTCACGAGCGTCTCGTGAAGATCCTCCACGGTCTTGATGAAATGCGTCTGGCCGAGAATGACGTTCAATCCATCAGGATTCTCAACCGGTACCACTTTGAGTTCCACGGCTACCTCCCGTTGATCGCCGCCGATATGTCCTCCGGGGTCAGCGTGACCTCACGCTCCTGTCCGCTGTCCATTTCCTTCAGCTTTCCTTTCTTGGTAGCGACCTCGTCGTTACCGAACACGAGCAGGTATCGGACACCGAGCTGATCGGCGTAGCTCATTTGCTTGCGCAGTGCCCTGGCCCGGTAATCCAAATCGACCGAGATGCCCTGCTGACGAAGTTTCTTGGCAAGGTCAACGGCAAGGCCTCGCCCGGCCTCGCCCAACGTGACGAAGAACAGATCGAGTCGTTCGCGGCCCTGCAACACAGGCGTTCGCTCCCTCAGCACAAGGATCAGACGTTCCATTCCCCCGGCAAAGCCAATACCGGGAGTGGGCGGCCCGCCGAGCATCTCGGCGAGGTCGTCGTAACGCCCTCCGCCGAGAAGGGCGTCCTGCGCCCCAAGATCCTTTGAAACTAGCTCAAACACCGTCCGGGTGTAATAGTCGAGCCCGCGCACCAAGCGGGAATCGATCTCGTAGGAGAGCCCCAACGCTTCAAGAAACTGCCGTACTTGGGCGAAATGGTCCTCGCAGTCTGAGCAAAGGTGATCGGCGCTCCCCGGCGAGTCGTTGATCGACGGCTGGCAGAGCTCGACCTTGCAATCGAGGATCCGAAGCGGGTTTTCCTCGTAGCGACGTTGACAATCCTCGCACATGTCTGCAATCCGGTCGGCAAAATACTCGCGCAGGACCTCCCGATATCGCTTGCGATCGGTCGCACAGCCGATGCTGTTGAGTCGCAATGAAAGACCGGTCAGGCCCAGTGAATCCATCAGCGCCCAGGCCAGATCGATCACTTCCACATCGAGGCTCGGATCGAGTGAACCGATCGCTTCGACGTCGTACTGGTAGAACTGCCGGCTGCGGCCCTTCTGCGGCTTTTCGTAGCGGAACATCGGGCCGATGCAGAAGAGCTTTTGAAACGGTTCTTTGGTGGCGAAGCCGTGTTCAACGTAGGCGCGGACAATCGAGGCGGTGACTTCCGGACGCAAGGTGAGGCTCCTTCCCTTCCTGTCGGGGAAGGTGTACATTTCTTTATTGACCACATCGGTGGTCTCACCGATGCCGCGAGAGAACAGCTCGGTATGCTCGACCAGCGGTGGCCGGATCTCGCGATAGTTGAAGCGCCGGGCGATCGCGCGCACGGTGTCCTCAAGGAACGTCCAGTGTGACACCTCCTCGGGGAGGATGTCGCGCATCCCGCGGACCGACTCGTAGGTCATCCAATCCCTTTGAGCAGATTGACCATCTCGATCAGGGTCTCTGCGGCTTGTGCTCCCTTGTTTCCGAGCTTGGCGCCTGCTCTTTCCAGCGCTTGATCGATGGTGTCCGCGGTGATCACTCCAAACGCAACCGGAACATCCACCTGTAGGTTGACACGGGCGAGTCCCTTGGTCACCTCGCCAGCGATGTACTCAAAGTGCGGGGTTGCGCCTCGAATCACCGCAGCCAGGGCGATCACGCCATCGTAGTTTCCTGTCTGAGCAATCCGATGTACTGCCTTGGGAACCTCGAACGCACCCGGGACCCAACAGACGTCCGTTGACTCCTCCGGCACGCTCGATCGGCGCAGCCGATCGCGTGCCCCGTCGAGAAGTCGCTCAGTGACAAGGTTATTGAATCGGCTGACGACGATTCCTACGCGCAGACCACTACCGTCGAGCTTTCCTTCGAATGTCTTTCCCATCGCTTCATAGCCTCCTTCGCTTGGTCCCGGTCTTCACTCCTGGTCTACACGTGCTCCAGCCGGTGACCGAGCTTCTCCTTCTTCGTTTTCAGATACTGGCGGTTGTACTCGTTGGGAGGGATTTCAATCTGGATCTGCTCTGTAATCTCCAAGCCATATCCGGACAGGCCGACCACCTTCTTCGGATTGTTGGTCAGAAGCCGAATCGTAGAGAGTCCCAAGTCGCACAGGATCTGGGCCCCGATGCCGTAGTCGCGCAGGTCGGCGGCAAAGCCGAGCTGCTCGTTCGCCTGGACCGTATCCAAGCCCTCATCCTGCAGTTGGTAGGCACAGACCTTACTTTGTAGGCCAATCCCCCGGCCCTCCTGGCGCATGTACACAACTACCCCACACCCTTCGGCCTCGATCATCTTGAGGGCACGATGAAGTTGGTCGCCACAGTCACAGCGATACGAGCCGAAGACATCGCCGGTGAGGCACTCGGAGTGCACACGGACCAGCACGTTCCGCTTGCCGGAAACCTCCCCCCCGACCAGTGCGATGTGTTCCTCATGCTCCAGCGGACTGGAGTAACTGATGATCTTAAAATTCCCGTGCCGAGTGGGCAGATCGGCGGCTGCTACCCGTTGAATGAGCCGCTCGTTTCGCTTCCGATAGGCGATCAGGTCCGCGATATTGACGGTGGCAAGGCCGTGCTTCTCCGCGAAAACCTCAAGCTGGGGCAGACGGGCCATCGTGCCATCGTCGTTCAGGATCTCACAGAGAACGGCGGCCGGTTTCAGCCCAGCAAGCCGCGCCAGATCGACCGTTGCCTCAGTGTGCCCGGCCCGACGAAGCACGCCGCCTTCTCGTGCGATTAACGGAAAGATGTGCCCCGGCCGGGCAAGGTCGTCCGGCCGCGTGTTCTCGTCTAGAATAGTTCGGATGGTCTGTTCGCGGTCATGGGCCGAGATGCCGGTCGTGATGTTCTCCTTCGCGTCAACAGAGACGGTGAAGTAGGTCCCGTGGAGTGCCGTATTCTCCGGACACATCGGGGTGAGGCCAAGGGTGCGGGCGCGCTTCTCCTCAAGCGGCATGCAGATCAGGCCACGCCCGTACTTGGCCATGAAGTTGACCGTCTCCGCGGTGGCGTGTTCGGCGGCGATCACCAGATCTCCCTCGTTTTCCCGATTCTCATCGTCGACCAAGATCAGCATCTTTCCACAGCGGATCCGGTCCAGCGCTTCTTCAATTGGAATGAACACGACGCATCATCCCCTCGACGTACTTCGCCAGAATGTCAAACTCGATGTTCACGGGATCGCCGACCACGCGGTCCTGCAGGTTCGTCGCAGCAAACGTGCTCGGGATCACCGCACAGCGAAACGTGGTCCCCGTAATGGCGAACGGCGTCAGACTGATGCCATCCACGGCGATCGATCCTTTCTCGACAATGTAGCGTCTGAACTCGGGAGGGTAGGAAACGACGAGTCTCCACCCCTCGCGTTCACGCGTGAGGGCCTTTGTCCGCCCCACCGCATCAACGTGACCAAGGACAATGTGTCCATCAAGACCGCCTTCCGGGCTAGTCGGAAACTCCAGATTGACCCGCGACTGCATCCGCATCGCGCCCAAGGTCGTGGCAGTGGCGGTCTCCTTGGAGATGTCGGCGAGAAAACCGGCGTCGGAGATCTCACCGACCGTCAGACAGACTCCATTCACCGCAATGCTGGCTCCGATCAACAATTGCTCGAGAAAGGCCGGAGGGACATCCATCGCAAGGACGTTTCCCCGTCGCTCCCGGAGCACCCCCAGTCCCTGAACAATCCCCGTAAACATCGACACCAAGGAGTGTACCGCAACAAAAAGCCCGGTTCAACGAAGTTGCAATGGCTATCCCCCTAAGATACCCTATCGCTAGGAGGTCATCGTGTGTAGATTGCGTCTGTATACGCTATTACTGGTCGTCATGACCCTGCTGACCGTAGGCGGACCCATCTGGGGAGCGGAGAGTCAGCTCACCTATCAAGTGACCCAGAAAGAGGATCACAAGGAGATTGAGGTGACAACCGCCCTGGCAAGGTATGTCTTCTCCGAAGACGGGGGCTCTCTGAAGAGTGTGTTCCTTCATTTCGCCTCATACGGGTCGGCAGTGACCGAGCTTGTCCCAGGAACGAAGACCGACCGGGCAACCCTTGAACGACAATACGTGGCCAATACCCGCTTCCCATTCGTCTTCGACATCGAGGGACTGGAGAGTTCTTTCGTGCTCTCCGAGCCACTCCAGCCTTCGCCGGAGGAACTTGTGGTGGAGTTGCGCGGCACACTGGGAGACCTTGCTGTTACGAAACTGTTCACGATCCATAACGATCCGTACTACACCATCGATGTAGAGATCGCCATCGACAATCCGTCCGAGCAGGAACGCTCTTTGCCGCTGTCCCTGGGGGACTACATCCCCAAGGAGAAGGGCCCGTCGCTGGTGTATCAGTTTGACGACGCCTCGAGCACTGACCTCCTTGCAGAGGGCTCGTACGCGTCTTTTGATGGACTCGGCCTGATGGACAAGGCAACGGTCTTCTTTCTCAAGACGAACAGCGCCCCCGGTGCCTCCCCATTCATGGAGCGCACCACTGCGGGGAACAGGCATTTCGGAGTGACCCTGTCCGCCTCTGCCGGCGGGACGACCTCGTACACCTTTTCTCTGTACGGTGGGCGACGGCGCTTCCTGCTGATGGATGCCGTGGGTCTGGGCAAGCTCGATTCGCCAGGGAACGGTGCCCGAATGATGATCCCGGTGATCCAGTTTCTACAGATGCTCTATCGGGCCACCGGCAACTACGGCTGGGCGATCATCCTTTTAACCCTCCTACTCCGCGTGGTTCTGTTCCCGCTCATGCGTAAGCAGTATCACTCCATGGCCAAGATGCAGAAGCTGACCCCGAAGATGCAGCAGCTTCGGCAACGATTCAAAGACGACCGCCAATTGCAGCAACAGAAGCTGATGGAGCTGTACAAGAAGGAGGGCGTCAATCCGATGGGGGGATGCCTCCCGATGGTCATCCAACTTCCGATTCTCGTCCTTCTGTGGAAGGCGATCCTCTACTCGGCAGAGCAGATTCACCTCTCTCCCGGCTTTCTGTGGCTGTCCGATCTTAGTCTGCGCGATCCCTACTTCATCCTCGTCATCCTCACAACTGCGGTCATGATCCTGCAATCAAAACTGATGACGCCGATGACAGCAGGCGAGGGCAGCGGAAGCCAGAAATACATGGGCTACATCTTCCCCATCTTCATGGCAGTTTTCTTGTACAACTTCCCGGCCGGGCTCTGGCTGTACTACTTCCTGACCACGATCCTTCAGGTCGGGCAGCAGTACTTCGTCAACTGGGAGCTAGCGCGTGCGGAAGAAGGAGCACCCACGGTCTTGGCAAGCACAGATGCCCTCGAGGAGGACCAACAGGACAATGGAGACCGCCAAGAAGGAGATTGAAACCTATCTTAAGACTCTCCTCGACATTCTGGAGGAAGAGGTAACCTTCGCAGTAGAGGAAGAGTCCTCCGAGGATCTGTACGTGAATCTCACCGGAAGCCTCTTCTCTCTCCCCGAGGAACGGCCTATCCTCCATGCATTACAGCAGATGATGCACCTTCACCTGCGTCACAAGACCGGCAGGGAATGTGAGATCATCATCGATGTGAATGGAGCGGTGAAACGTAGGCGCGGCGAGTTGATCAGTTTCGCCTTGAGCGCTGCCGAATCGGCCCGCCAGGAACGCAAGCGGATCCGACTGAATCCAATGCCTTCGCACGAACGCCGCACCATTCATCTCACCCTCGCAAACTTTCCGGGCATAAAGACCTTCAGCATCGGTCAAGGCGAAGGCCGGCGGGTTGTGATCGAACCGGACAACCCATGATGGAGGGGGACACGATCGCAGCACTCTCAACCCCCTTGGGCGAGGGGGGAATAGGGATTGTGCGCATCAGCGGTCCACAAGCAATCCCCCTTGCCGAGGCAATCTTTCACCCCACCGATAGGATCCCTCTGTCACAGGTGCCCACCCATACCCTACACCACGGATTTGTCGTCTCGAAAGGGAGACGCATCGACGAGGTACTGGTATCGGTGATGCGCGCGCCCCGTACGTACACCCGCGAGGATGTAGTCGAGATCAACTGTCACGGAGGATTCCTTGCCACCCAGGCGGTTCTAAGCGTCATGCTAAAGCAGGGTGCGCGACTTGCGGAAAGAGGAGAGTTCACCAAGCGAGCCTTTCTGAACGGCCGCATCTCTCTCGATCAGGCCCAAGCCGTTGTCGATATCGTGAAGGCCAAGACAAGGCTCGGCCTGGAGGCCGCAGTGGAGCAACTGGGCGGGCGCTTCTCGAACGCGATCAGTCGGATTCGAGAACAGATCGGGGGGCTTCTTGCGCAGATCGAGGTAGAGATCGATTTCCCCGATGTGGAGGCCGAAACAGGAGCAATCGTTCCGCCGCTGACCGAACTGGTCAACCGCGTCGAGCTTCTCCTCACCCAGGCGGAGCAGGGGCGAATCGTCCGTGAAGGGTTCACCATCGCCATCATCGGCCGACCGAACGTCGGCAAGTCGACCCTGCTAAACGCCCTCCTGGCAGAGGAGCGGGCGATCGTTACCCCGATTCCTGGGACGACTCGCGACACAGTCGAGGAGGAGGCAGCGATTGGCGGGATTCCGGTGCGGCTCATCGATACTGCTGGACTACGCACGCCAACCGACACTCTGGAGGAGGCAGGGATCGAGCGGACAAATGCGGCGATCACGCGCGCTGATCTGCTCCTTCTTATTCTCGACCGCAGCGCCCCACTCGATGAACAAGACCACCGGCTTCTTGGGCGCACCTGGGAGAAGCCGACCCTGCTTGTCCTCAACAAATCCGATCTGCCAGCGGCGATTGAGCCAACCTCATCGGGCCCGTGGAAGTCCGTCCACGAGATCTCAGCCAAGCTCGGCAGCGGGGTCGACCGGTTGTCACAAGCGCTCCTGGAACTCCTCCTAGGAGGGAAAGTACAGAGCTGGGGAGCGATCTTCCTCCTCAATACTTGGGAGCAAGATCTGTTGGGGCGGGCGGGTGGCCATCTTGACCGGGCAATCGCGACGGCACGGTCCGGATCCCCCCCCGACATCATTGCAGAAGAGCTGCGCAGTGCCTACATCGTGACCGGGGAGCTACAGGGCATCGACGTCTCGGAGGACGTGCTCGACCAGATCTTCGCTCGCTTCTGCGTGGGGAAGTGACAATAACAGCATAGGCAAGACTCAGTCGCCCACCAGGTCCACCACTTCCAGCTGGACCGACCCCTGCCAGTTGTCAAAGCCAGCACGGAACACGAGGGAGGCCCCACGGGCTTCCTCAAAGGTGTTGAGGTACCGCCCCATCCGAAAGGCGATGAACGGTAGAAGCGAGCCGTCCTGTACCACCTTGCCCTTGAGGTGCTGCCGTCGTGCGCCGACCACGGAGAGTCCCTCAAACGCGCAGTCGGCAAGGAGGAGAAGCGGGGCAGGGTTGCCTGGGCCGTATGGAGAAAGCGAGCGGATGTTGGTGTAGAGCCGCATGTCGATCTGATCGATTGCAGTCTGTGCATCGATCCACTTGCTCGCATCGGACTGCTGAGCCGGTCGCCGCTCGGCGATGTAGATCAGCAGCCGTTTGCGCAGCTCAGGTAAGACGTCGTTGGACGCAGAAAAGCCGGCAGCCATCTCGTGTCCGCCGTAATGAAGCAGAAGCTCCGCGTGTTGTTCAAGGCAAGCCGCCATATCGAAACCATCCACGCTACGGCACGAAGCACGGCTCACCCGATCCCCCTGTGAGATAACGATCGTGGGAACACGATAGCGATCAGCCAGATTGGAGGCGACGAGCCCAAGAATTCCTTCATTCCAGTACTTCCCATGTAGGATGATCATCCCATCGCCCGTTGGATCAGTCCCTTCCTCGGCCATTCGCTCCTCTGCCTGGGAGATGAGGTCATCTTGAGCGATCTCCCGATCACGATTGTAGTCCAGGAGAACCTCCGTGAGGTACTCGGCCCGCTTGGATACACCTGTGGTAAGGAGGAGGAAGGCCACTTTGGGATCTCCGGTCCGGTTCGCTGCATTCAGCTTGGGGGCGATGACGTAGCTGACATCGGTGGCGGTGAGCTTCTTCGGATTGATGGAGAGCCTCTCCATCAGCACTCTCAGGCCCAACGACGATCCCTCTCCCCGTGAGAGGAGACAGAACCCCTCTCGCACCATGGCCCGATTCTCCACCTCCCCCTCCTCGCTAAGCGGCACCAGGTCAGCGAGTGTTCCCAAGGCAACCAGATCGAGAAACTGACGAGGGATCGGACGTCCCACGCGTTCGTACAGCGCGCAGATCAGCTTGTACGCTACCCCCACTCCGGCAAGATACCGGTTGGGATAGGTCTCACCCGGCCTTTGAGGATCGATGACCGCAACGGCGGGGGGAAGCTGAGGCGGGGGAATGTGATGGTCGGTGACGATCGTGTCAATCCCTGCCTGCCTCAACTGATCGATTTCCTCACCGTTGGAGACGCCGCAATCAACTGTGAGGACCACGGTGAATCCTTCGGTTATCACGCGAGATACGAATTCGGGCGACAGCCCGTGCCCACGGCCCCGATCCCCCACGTCCACCTTGATCCTTCCCTTGGGAAACAGTGGGAAAAGGCTCTGGTAGAGCAACGTAGCACCGGTTAACCCGTCGACGTCGAAGTCTCCGTGGATGAAGAGTCGTTCCTCATTGTTGATCGCCTCGACCAGCCGGGAAACGCCCTCCTCCACGCCTAGAAGCCCAAATGGAGAGTGCAGGTTGTGCAAGCCAGGATCGATCAGCCGCTCCCAATTCTGGCCACCCCGTCGAGCAAGAAGAATGGCAAAAGGACGGGCACAGTGAAGCGTGGCTTGGATCTCTTGAATTAGAGAGTTATCCGGCAGGGGAGCGATTTTCCAATCCCTTCCCTTGCGGATAAGCGATCTCATTTACTCTTCTTTGCGCCCCCGGCCTTGAGGGTCCAGGCGTACAGGATCGGATTGGCAATGTACATCGAGGAATAGGTCCCCACGATTACGCCGATCAGCAGTGCCAGCGAGAAACCGCGGAGCACCGATCCACCGAACACGAACAGGATAATCACCGGAACGAAGGTGGTAAACGACGTGTTGAGCGTGCGACTTAGTGACTGATTAACGCTTCTGTTTATGATATCGAAGATCTTGCCTTTTTTGTCAATCTTGAGGTTCTCGCGGATGCGGTCATAGATTACGATTGTATCATTGAGGGAGTAACCAACGATTGTGAGGAAGGCAGCGATCGTCGGCAGGTTCACTTCGATCCGGAAGATGGCGAATAGCCCCAACGCAATGATCACATCGTGAAGAATCGCGGCAACCGCGCCTATTGCGAAGCGAAGACGGAATCGCCAAGAGATATAGACCAGGACGACCACAATCGCCAGCAGTACTGCCTGCCATCCTTTTGCGGCAAGCTCGCGGCTCACCTGTTGGCCGATCGAGCGGCGGCTGACGTCCTCAACGGGAAATCGTTCTCGCAGGGCCTCCTCGATTTGGTCGATCACTCTCTGATGGGTCTCCACGTCGAGCTGAGTGGTCACCACCTTGGTGTTCTTCCCGGCAACATCCTGGATCACACTTGTCGACAGATCGGTTCCCTCTGCCGGAATCTCAGCCAGCAAGCCACGCAACTCGGCCGTTTCCACCGCTGTTTCAAACTTGACTGTAAATTCGGTTCCACCGGTGAAATCGATTCCCGGTCTCAGACCTCTCAGCTGCGGAATCAAGATGACAATGGATACTGCAACTAGAAAGATGGAGATCGGAACGAAGTACTTCGTCTTGCCGAGGAAATCGTAGTGCCGCATTTCAGCGCCTCCCCTAAAGCGAGTGAACTTTCTTCATCCACCGCGATTTGATGCGGCTTGCCTTGTTTTTGTGAATTGCGTGGTGCTGGGCCGCCTTATCGGCCGCTTTGGCAAACTGCGGAAGCAAAGCGACTGCCGCTTCCCTGTCACCAGAAGCAATGTGCACTCTGATCTGCTTGATGACCCGTTTCAACGCTGCTTTTCTTGCGCGATTGAGCCCCCGCCGTTTCTCGCTTTGCCGCAGGCGCTTCTTAGCCGAGCGAATATTAGGAATCGCTACCACCTCTTCCAAATCGTATCGATCATGAATATTGCCGTTGAGTACCGAAGAATCTTAACGAATGTCCAGGACGGAATCAAGTTGCCGAGTCCCCCCTCTCGCCGGCATGAATCTGGATGGCAACGGGACCGTACATTTTGTTCGCCACAAGCAAATCGCTTTGAACCAAGAAAGACCGAGGAGGTATCTGGTTCACCGCTACGGATTTACATCCTCCCGACCTTGCTTTAAAGTCCGTATTACTTTATAATCGTTCTAATATGGACAACGAGGGGCGTTTGGAGAGATTACGGCAACTGGAGCTCGTCCCCACGATCCAGCGGCTGGCCGTGCTGGAATTCCTGGAGGAGACCGACACCCATCCCACCGCCGAGCAGGCCTATCAAGAGGTGAGGAGACGTTTTCCATCGATCGCCAAGGCCACCGTGTACAACGTGCTCGATGCGTTGAAGAAGGCGGGGGCAATTCGGGAACTGACCATCGCTCGTGAAGCCGCACACTATGACTACAACCCAAATCCGCATCCACACTTCCTCTGCCGGACGTGTGGCGATTTGATTGACGTGGACCTGCCTTGCCCAATCCGGCCCGGGGATGAGATTCTCGGTAACCTCGTCGAATCCGTGAATACGTACCTGTACGGAATCTGTGCAGAGTGTCGTACGGATCAAGCTGGAGATGAGAATGATTCTTAAACAATATGTGATCCTTTTCGTGTTCGATGATCGGAGCGGACATGCCAGAACTGCCTGAAGTCGAAACCCTCGTACGTGGCTTAGGTAGTCTCAGTGGTTCGCACATCTCGGCGGTGGACGTGCACGACCCACGCCTCGACGTCCCTGCTGATGCGATCGTTGGGGCACGAATCGAGTCAATCAAACGCCGTGGAAAGTACATCGTACTGAATCTGGCGAATCGGGGATCGTTGATCGTCCATTTGCGGATGTCGGGACGGCTAGTACGCGTGCAAGACCCAGACGAAGCGAAGTACACTCGATTGGTCCTGCACCTGACCAGTGGTGAGGCCATCTATTTCGTCAACCCGCGCCGGTTGGGGACGGTGACGTACTCTCCGCAGGGCTTCAACCACTTACTCGGCGTTGAGCCACTGAGTGCGCAGTTTTCGGTGGAAACACTGGCCGAGCTTACCGCTTCCTCGCGCACACCGATCAAGCTCGTGATGATGGATCAGAAAAAGATTGCCGGCATCGGCAACATCTACGCTGCAGAGGCGTTGTGGCGAGCCGGAATCGATCCGCGCCGAGCCGCGAACACCCTCAGTCCCGCGCAAGTGGCCGCACTTCACCGCAGCGTCATTGACGTCCTGAGTGAAGCCATCGAACAAATGGGGACGACTTTCGGTACAAGCGTCTCCGATTATCGAAATTCGGAGGGTGACAAAGGAAGGTTCCAGAATCACCTCTCGATCTACGGACGGCATGGTGAACCGTGTGAACGCTGCGGGAAAACGATCGAGCGGATCGTGCAAGGGGGGCGGTCGACGTGCCTCTGTCCGCAATGTCAACGGTGAACAAGACCCAACGTTGTAGGAACCGAAATGAGTTGGAAATTTAGGAAAAACAAATGCTCTCCAAGCGAGCAAAAAGGAGGATGCTATGGAGTTGAAGGGAACTCGGACCGAGAAGAATCTGCTGACCGCGTTTGCCGGTGAATCGCAGGCACGCAATCGGTACACATACTTCTCCAGTCAGGCAAAGAAGGACGGTTTTGTGCAGATTCAAGCGATCTTTGAGGAGACGGCCAATCAGGAGAAGGAACACGCCCAGCGATTGTTCAAGTTTCTGCAAGGGGGAGAGGTCGAAGTTCAAGCGGTGTTTCCTGCCGGCGTGATCGGGACGACAGCGCAGAACCTGAAGGCCGCCGCCGGTGGCGAGCACCACGAGTGGGAAAGCATGTATCCGGACTTTGCCAAAGTAGCGCGTGAAGAAGGATTGGGCGAGATCGCAGACGTATTCGAAGCGATTGCGGTGGCTGAGAAGCAGCACGAACGACGTTATCTGGGCCTGCTTGCGAACGTCGAGAAGAAAACGGTGTTCAAGAAGGACCAGCCGGTCGTGTGGCGGTGTCGCAACTGTGGGTACCTTCATGAGGGGACCGAGGCACCGCAGGAGTGCCCGGCCTGCGCTCACGAGCAGGCGCACTTCGAATTGCTTGCCGAGAATTGGTGAGAACCTGCGGTATAGTGCTCAACGGAGAAAGAGCGCGGCGAACACTGTCGCGAGAAGGAGGACCCGATGATCGGTAAACGCATGCAGGATGCGATGAACGAGCAGATCAAGCACGAGCTTGAATCGGCGTATCTCTATCTTTCCACGGTCGCGTATTTCGAGTCGACCGGCGCGGAAGGGATGGCACAGTGGATGCGGGTGCAGACGCAGGAAGAGGTTGGACACGCAATGCGATTCTTCAGTCACATCACCGAGCGTGACGGACGGGTCGAGCTGCACGCGTTGGCTCAACCGAAGAAAGAATGGTCCTCACCGCTCGAGGCGTTCCAAGCGGCCTACGAACACGAGCAGTTCATCACCGGAAAGATCAACGATCTCGTGAACACAGCGGCCGAGGAAGGGGATCACGCAGCAAGCATCATGCTGCAGTGGTTCGTGACCGAACAGGTGGAGGAAGAGGCCTCGACGTCGAGGGTGGTGCAGATGCTGGAGCAGGTCGGCGACTCGGGAACCGGACTGCTCATGCTCGACCGCGAGCTGGGAACCCGCACGGCAGTGGAACCGGCTGCGGAAGAAGAAAGTGCCGCGTAGGGCTTTGACAAAAAGTGGAGGTAGGATGGCATTCACCGTCGCAACCGACTCCGGGAAGTTGAACCAGGCGCTGTTTCAGGTGACACACGGCTTGTACATTCTCACCGCCGCATCCGGCGATCGCTTGAACGGTCAGTGTCTCGACGCACTGATGCAGGTAACAAACGCACCGCCGCGGATTGCGATCGGGGTCAACAAGGGATCGCTCACCCACGAGATGATCGCCGAGACTGGCCAATTCGTCGTCAACGTCCTCGACAGGGAGGATCAGCGATGTCCGGAGGTGATCAAACACTTCGGTTTCCAATCGGGACGCACGGTGGACAAGTTTGAGGACATCGCCTATGAGCTGGGGCCAATCGGCGCCCCGATTCTTCCCAACGCGGTGGCGTTTTACGAGTGTCGCGTCCTTTCGGAGATGACGCTCGATCTTGAGACGCACTCGCTGTTTGTCGCCGAGGTTGAGCGTGCCGGTACGAGGGAGGAAGGGAAGCCACTGACCTACAACGAGTACCGAGAGACGATCAGAAAAAGGAGCTGATCATGGAGAAATGGGTGTGTACTGTTTGCGGGTATGTCTACGAGCCAGCGATCGGTGATCCCGACAACGGAATCGAGGCCGGCACGGCGTTCGAAGATCTTCCCGACAGCTGGGTGTGCCCGCTGTGCGGGGTCGGCAAAGACATGTTCGAACAGCAAAGCTAGATCAGAAACTGCGGAAAAGAGAAAACCAAGAAGGAGGAGAATTGCAGGCAAGAGAAATGGGTCCGGGCATTCATTGGGTGGGAGCGATCGACTGGGACCGGCGGCTGTTCGACGAGTTGATCCCTTTGCCCGATGGGACGAGCTACAACGCCTACCTGGTTAAGGGAAGCGAAAAGATCGCACTGATCGACACCGTCGATCCGGTCAAATCCGAAGTGCTGATGAAATCGCTTGAGGCGGTTCCGCGGCTTGACTACCTCATCGTCCAGCACGTAGAGCAGGATCATTCCGGATCGGTGCCGGCAGTGCTCGACCGCTATCCACAAGCGCGCATTCTATCGTCCACCAAGGCAAAAGGAATGATCGTCGATCACCTCGGAGTAGCCGAGGATCGCATCACGGTGGTGGAGAACGGGGAGACCCTTTCTTTGGGTGATCGCACGTTCGAGTTTATCCACGCGCCGTGGGTGCACTGGCCGGAGACGATGCTCACCTATCTGCGCGAAGACAAGGTGCTGTTCACGTGCGACCTATTTGGCTCACATCTTGCCACAACCGACCTTTACGCCAACGATCGTGAGCGGGTCCACGAGGCGGCAAAACGCTACTACGCCGAGATCATGATGCCGTTTCGGACGATCATCGAGAAGCATCTTAAAGCGCTGCAACGCTACGAGATTGCGACGATCGCGCCCAGCCACGGCCCGGTGTACGACGATCCTTCGTTCATCCTCAATGCGTATCGAACCTGGGTCCTCGATTCCCCCAAAAACCTCGTGGTTCTGCCTTATACATCGATGCACGGAAGCACCCGCGTGATGGTAGAGCACCTGATCGCCGCCCTGGTTAAGCGGGGTGTGCACGTGGAGCCGTTCAACATGACGGTGACCGATCTGGGAAGATTGGCGATCAACTTGGTGGACGCGGCGACGATCGTGTTCGGCGCGCCGACCGTGCTCACCGGCGCCCATCCCAATGTGGTCACCGCGGCCTATCTGACGAACGCTTTGCGGCCGAAGCTGAAGGCCGCAGGGATCATCGGCTCCTACGGATGGGGCGGAAAGGCACCCGAGCAGCTAAAAGGGCTGATGGGCTCGCTCAAGGTGGAATGGCTCGATCCGGTGATGTGCCGGGGTCTACCCACCCAAGGAGATCTCGAGGCGCTCGACCGGCTGGCAGATGCAATCGCCAGCCGACACGAAAAGCTGTAATAATATGCTTGATCTAAACGTCGTTATTGCCGGAGCCGCTGGAGAAGGAGTCCAGACAATCGGGGACGTCATTTCCCGCACCCTGCTCGCACTCG
>CAZMOL010000001.1:0-1943 GCA_964568045.1 uncultured Thermotogae bacterium | reverse complement strand
CGGACTCCTCCTCACCGAGGCGGAAAACAACGCGCGGACAGTGACTGTTCCATTTACGCAGATCGCCACCGAGCGATTTGGCCAGAGGATCTACGCCAACGCCGTGGCCGCCGGAGCACTCTTGGCGGCCCTCGGTGGTGACTTTGATGTCTTGGGGCAGGTTCTGCGGGCCACATTCGCGGGCAAAGGAGAGGAGATCGCACAGGCCAATGTTGAGGCGGCACGTGCCGGACACGATGCCGCAGGAGCAAACAGCCACTTCGGCCCGCTCGCCACGCTCTCCAAGCGGGACCAATCGTTCACGTTGATCTCGGCAAATGAGGCGATCCCACTCGCCGCGGCCTACGCCGGATGCCGGTTCATCTCCGCCTATCCGATGTCCCCCTCGACCGGAATCATCACCGCCCTGTCCCGAGATAAGGAATTGGGCGTATTCGCCGAGCAGGCAGAGGACGAGATCGCGGCGGTCAACATGGCGATCGGCGCCAGCTACGCCGGCGCCCGGGCGATGACCGCCACCTCCGGGGGAGGTTTCGCCCTCATGACCGAGGCGGTCAGCCTGGCAGGGATGACCGAGACACCAATCGTGATTGTCCTCGCGCAGCGGCCCGGCCCGGCGACCGGCCTTCCCACGCGCACTGCGCAGGAGGATCTCCTGTTTGCCATCCACGCAGGCCACGGCGAGTTTCCCAAGCTCGTGCTTGCCCCGTGCGACCCACAGGATGCCTTTCACAAGACCGTGCGCGCGTTCAACCTGGCAGATCAGTATCAGATTCCCGCCATCATCCTCACCGATCAGTTTCTCGCCGATTCCCGGTTTTCGTTCGAGCACTTCGAGATCGGCGCGATCGGTCCGCAGACCCATCTGGCCGATCCTCAAGCGATCACGGAGTACAACCGATATCGCCTCACCAAAGATGGGATCTCGCCGCGGCTGTACCCCGGCCAGAGCGAGCATCTCGTATGCCTGGACAGTGACGAGCACACCGAAGCCGGCCACATCACCGAGGATCTTGCTTCCACGCGGCCGGCGATGGCAGAAAAACGGCTCGCCAAGCTACATCAATTGAAGCAGGAGATTGCTCCACCCGAGGAGGCGTTCCTCGATGATGCGGAGATAATCCTTATTGGCTGGGGCTCCACACGCGGCGCGATCGCCGAAGCGGCAGAAAACCTACGACAACAAGGCAGGCCCGTTGGCACGATTCACTTCACCGAGGTGTGGCCGCTTCCCGACTACGTCTTCCCGGAAGGAATACGCACCATCGTCGTTGAAGGAAACGCCACCGGCCAATTCGCACGCCTGCTGCGCGCCGAATACGGGTTGTCGGTGGAAGAGACGGTGAACCGCTTCGACGGACTGCCGATCAGTGCCGCGGACATCAGGAGGGCGATCGATGGTTGACGTCGAGACCTACCGCAGCGACATCGAGAACCAGTGGTGTCCCGGCTGTACCAACTTCGGGATCCTCACCGCGCTCAAGAGGGCGTTGGTCACGCTGGACAAGCCGCCACACGAGGTGTGCCTTGTATCGGGAATCGGCCAGGCCGCCAAGCTGCCACATTACTTGAAGTGCAACGTGTTCAACGGCCTGCACGGAAGAGCAATTCCCGCCGCCATCGGAATACACGTTTCCAATCCAACGCTCGCGACCATCGTCACGACCGGTGAGGGCGACTGCTACGGCGAAGGCGGAAACCACTTTCTGCACGCCCTGCGCCGCAACCCGGACATCACCGTGATCGTGCACAACAACCGGCTCTACGCCCTCACCAAGGGCCAGGCCTCACCGACGACGCCGATCGGGGAACGGACGCGTCTACAGTTTGATGGCGTACAGCTCCAACCGGCGCAGATGCTCGCCACCGCGATCGTGCACGGCTGCACGTTCGTCGCCCGCGGCTTCGCCGGTGAGATCGATCATCTCAGTGAACTTCTCGCT